>DATHFB010000106.1:0-13211 GCA_035318305.1 Steroidobacteraceae bacterium
AAATGAAAACCAAAGCCGCCGTTGCGACTGCCGCCCGCAAGCCCCTGGAAATCATCACAGTGGACCTGGACGGTCCGAAAGCCGGCGAGGTGTTGGTGGAAATCAAGGCCAGCGGCGTCTGTCACACGGATGAGTTTACCCGCTCGGGCGCGGATCCAGAGGGGTTATTTCCGGCCATCCTCGGTCATGAGGGCGCCGGCATCGTGGTCGATGTCGGGCCGGGCGTAACCTCCGTGCGCAAAGGCGATCACGTCATTCCTCTTTACACGCCCGAGTGCCGGCAATGCAAGTCGTGCACCTCGCACAAGACCAATCTGTGCACCGCGATCCGCGCCACCCAGGGCAAGGGACTCATGCCGGACGGCACCAGCCGCTTTTCGATCGGCAAGGACCTCGTGCACCACTACATGGGCTGCTCCACGTTCTCGAATTTTACGGTGTTGCCCGAAATTGCCGTGGCGAAAATCCGTGAGGACGCCCCGTTCGACAAGGTGTGCTACATCGGTTGCGGCGTGACCACGGGTATTGGCGCGGTGATCAATACGGCCAAGGTGGAGGCCGGTGCGAATGTGGTGGTGTTCGGCTTGGGCGGCATCGGCCTCAATGTGGTTCAGGGCGCACGCATGGTCGGCGCCAACAAGATCATCGGCGTCGATTTGAATCCGGGACGCAAGGCGCTCGCCGAGAAATTCGGCATGACGCACTTCGTCAATCCGAAGGAAGTCGGCGGTGATCTCGTGGCGCACTTGGTCGCGCTCACCGACGGCGGCGCCGACTATAGTTTCGAATGCGTCGGCAGTGTGGACTTGATGCGCCAAGCGCTGGAGTGCTGCCATCGCGGCTGGGGAGTGTCGGTGATCATCGGAGTCGCGGGCGCCGGCAAGGAGATTTCGACCCGGCCATTCCAACTGGTCACGGGGCGCGTGTGGAAGGGGACTGCATTCGGCGGCGCGCGCGGCCGCACCGATGTGCCGAAAATCGTCGATTGGTACATGGACGGCAAGATCAACATCGATGATCTAATCACGCACACAATGCCGTTGGGCGAGATCAACCGCGCTTTCGATCTGATGCATTCCGGCGAATCGATACGCAGCGTGGTGCTGTTCTCGTGAGCGCCATCAGCTTGGTTTCCGAGCACGCCTGCTACGGCGGCGTGCAGCGCTTTTATCGGCACGAGTCGCGCGAGACCCGCGGCCCCATGAAATTTTCCGCCTATCTGCCGCCGCAGGCGCGTTCGGGCAAGGTGCCCGTCCTGTACTTTCTATCGGGACTCACCTGCACCGAGGAGACCTTCTGCATCAAGTCGCACGCGCAGCAATCCGCCGCGGAATTGGGGCTGATGCTGATCTCGCCGGACACCAGTCCGCGCGAGCCGCGCATCCCCGGCGATGCCGATCACTGGGATTTTGGCTATTCCGCGGGGTTTTATCTGGACGCCACTCAAGCACCGTGGTCGCAAAACTACCGCATGTACAGTTACGTCACGCGGGAGCTGCCGGAGATCGTGGCGGCTCACCTGCCGGCGCGGCCGGGCGCCACGGGAATTTTCGGCCATTCCATGGGCGGCCACGGCGCGTTGACGCTGGCACTGCGCAATCCCTCGCTCTATAAATCGGTTTCGGCCTTCTCGCCGATCGCGGCGCCGTCGCAATCGCCATGGGGTCAGAAGGCATTCCGCAACTACTTGGGCGCGGACAAACAGGCCTGGTGCGACTACGATGCCGCTGAATTGGTGGCGCGCAAAGCCTATCCGGGTCCGATCCTCATCGATCAGGGCAGCGCGGATCAATATCTTGCCGCTGAATTGCTGCCGGAAAAATTTGCCGCCGCCGCGGCCAAGTCCGGCCAACAGTTAAATTTGCGGATGCAGCCCGGCTACGATCACGGCTACTACTTCATCCAGACTTTCATGGCCGATCACCTGCGCCATCACGCGGAACAGCTTCGCGATCTCTGATATCCGCACCGCTGCCCGCGGGACTCACTAAGAAAAGAATCCCCTCGTAGGCGGCGAAGGCGACGGCAACTGTTCAGAACTTCGCTTTGACGCCGGCGAATGCGCCCAGCGTCGGTTGATCGAAGGCATCCGGATTTTGGTAGTGCCGGTTGAGCAAATTGGTCACACGCCCGGTGAGCGCCCAGTGGCTGCTGAGATCATAGATCGCCGCCAGATCCACCGTGGTGTAGCCGGGCGCATTTAGCCGCGGAATCGAGCCATCCCTGTTGGTGTCCACCCAAGAACTGACTGATAACACGGTTGCGTTCAGCGAGAGCCTGTCTGTGGCTTGCCAATCGGTATTCAGGCTCTCCTTGTTTTTCGGCCGGCGCAGCAGTTCCAGCTGCGTCGCCTGGTCGGTCGCCTGTGTATACGTGTAGTCCAGCCTGAAGGTCAGTGCCTGTATCGGCCGGTAAGTTACGAAGCTTTCGACACCGTCCGTCACGGCGCGGCCGATATTCAGATACGTCGCGGCGTTCGTATCGATCAGGTTTTTGATGTCGTTATGAAAATAGGTGACGCCGAAGATCAGCGCATCGCCCATCAGAGACTGTTCGACCCCTAGATCCCACCCAAGACTGGTTTCTGGACGAAGATTGGGATTCGCAAAGAACCCGAAATCCGGAAAACTCTGAAACATTTCGGACAAGGTGGGAGCCTTGAATCCCGTGCCGACGCTTCCTTTGAGTTTCGTGCCGGTTTCTTTGATGAGGTATGCGGGCGCAAAGCGATAAGTCACCTTGCTGCCAAACCGGTCATTGTCGTCGTAGCGCAGCGCCAAGGTGTCGTAGAGACGCTCCGAGAAACTCGATTGCAATTCGGCGTAGCCTGAATTGATGTCCGTGCCGGCGGAAATCGGCACTGTGATTGAGTCCCGCTGATGTTCGGCGCCGAGCACCAGTTTCTCGTCTTTCGCCAGCGCGACGATTCCTTGCCAGTCGAATTTGACTCTGGCGCCGAAATTATCGGTCGGCGGCCCATCGGGGCTGAAATCCCGGGATTTGATATTGTCGTAAGCCGCACCAAGCGTCTGCTCCAGAATGCCCTCGAAGCTTGCGAGGTGCGCAGTGGCGCGAGTGTAGTACTGCCGGCTGGTCGATTCGCTCTGCGAGGTGTCCGGCGTCGCCGGAAAATTTAAGAAGTTGTCGCCGGTGAAATGTAGATGCGAGTCGGTGTAGCGCGCGACCAACCCCAGGTCGAAGTGCTCGGTGACATCGAAGCCGAGCTTGGTCGAGGCGGTTAGATTGTCATACGCGTCGTCGATGCGCTGTTGCCCAGGCGGCAAGCTGTCCAGCGGCGTCACCGCCGTGGCCCCGGAGTGAAGGTGGTCGATCGTGGCGGCATAGTGAAATTGATCGAGCGAACCGCTCACGTGTCCCATTTGATTGAACGTGTCGAACGATCCACCCTCGAGACTGGCGCTGGCTTGCGGAGGACCCGAACCGTTCTTGGTGATGACGTTGATGACCCCGCCGATGGCATCGGAGCCGTACAGACCGCTTTGCGGGCCGCGCAAGACCTCGACCTTTTCGATGTCCTGGGTCAATAGTTGGCCGAAATCAAACGAGGCGTTGGAACTGCTCGGATCGCCGACGTCGATACCGTCAATCAGGACTTTGGTGTGGTTCGGATTCGTGCCGCGCATGAACACCGAAGTCTGGCCGCCCGGGCCGCCCGATTGAACGACATTCAATCCAGGAACTTCTTTCAACAAATCCGGCAACGTGCGGATCTGACGCGCGGCGATATCCTCCGCCGATACCACTGTTACGCTGCTCGCAATTTGAAGTTCGGGCGTCGGTATGCGGGTTGCGGTGACCACAATGGACTGCAACTCGGTCTCTTCGCTCGGCGCCGCGATGGACGCACAGAATGGAACCAATGCAATGCAAGTAGCGGCTACGCAAGTAGCGGCGAATCGGATGTTCAAAGCGGCTCCCAAGTGACGACAAACCAAGGACCGCGTCGACCTCAGACGTGCGTGCTGAGCCCCGCATTTCGGACGCAGCTGCACAGGCCTGCGTCACAGTCCACTCCGTCGCCACTAGGGTTTTTCCTCTCGCTCAGCACACCCCGGCTGGTCGATGGGCGACCACAACAAGTAGGTTTCCTGGCTCGCGGCTTGGAGTCCATCATCACCTTCCCGGGTTTCTTCCGCCCAGTGGTCTTCGATGAGGGCACACCGCTTACAGTTGCGGGGGCAGCCCGGGCATTTCACCCGAGTTCCCTTAAATCCCCATGCAGGGGAACTTATCGTGTGCGCGTACGTTGACGCAAAAAGCGCTGACGGTCAACATGCCGTCCAACTGTGATCTGTATGACCGTCAAAAAACAACCCGTGGTCCTGTCCTTCAACTACAGCGACATCCTCTCGGCGGAGGCCGCGTGAGAATCGTGTCGTTCCTGCCGGCAGCTACGGAGATGATCTATCTTCTGGGCCTGGGAGAGGATCTCGTCGGCCGCAGTCACGAATGCGATTTCCCGGAAGAGGTGAAGCTCAAACCCGTCATCGTGGACTGTGCGCTCGATTTGTCCAGCATGACCACGGGGCAAATCGACGTGGCCGTCAGCACTCAGCTCGCCGGGGGAAAGAGTCTTTATACGGTCGATGAAGCCAAGCTTCGCGCAGCAGCTCCCAACCTCTTGGTGACGCAGAATCTGTGTCAGGTTTGCGGTCCCGCCGGCAACGAAGTCTCTCAGGTCATCAATGCCATGAGCGATGCGCCGAAGATCGTTTGGCAGACGCCGCGTAACTTCGAGGAGATGTTGGACGCGCTGCGCACGCTGGGTAAGGAAACGGGCACAGAAGCCAAGGCCGTAGAGTGGTCGGCCGCCGCCTGCGCGCGAATCAAGCGAATTTCGGCCGCTGCTCAGGCGCTACCCAAGGTCCGTATGTCGTTCTTAGAATGGGTCGATCCGGTCTACTGCGGCGGACACTGGATTCCACAGATGTTGGACTGGGCCGGCGCTGAGGACGGCAACTCCAGGGCCGGCGCCGATTCGGTCCGAATCGGCTGGAAACAGGTTCTCGACTATGCACCTGAAGTCATCGTGGTATCTCCTTGCGGATTTAAAACCCACGACGCGTTGGCGCAAGCCGCCTCATTGAAGGCGCGGGCAGGGTGGAATGATCTACCCGCAGTCAAGAATCGAAGGGTTTATGCCGTGGATGCCAACGCATATTTTGCCCGCCCGGGCCCACGTCTTGTCGACGGTGTGGAGCTACTCGCTCACTTGGCACACCCCGAACACTTTTCATGGGCGGGTCCGGCTGACGCCTACTGTGCAGTGACGGCCTAGCCTGTGCAGTGACGGCCTAGCCTGTGCAGTGACGGTCTACCGGACCAGGACCTGCGGTTCGGACGTGATGCGGCCGTCGAAGTCGGTCCAAACATGCTGCGCAAAATCGTACAGCTTGCAGCGACGCACCGTATTCCAGTAGTAGCGCCACGAGAACACTTCGGAGTTCAATCGTTCATCGAGTGTGGCGGCCAGTTTCGCTTGAGCTTCTTTGAGCCGGTACAAGGGTATTCCCATGTTCACATGATGAGCGCCGTGCTCGAGGATGTAATGGATCAGCCCATCGAGCGGGCGCATCAGCTTGATGTGCACGGTGGTGGTCGCATAGCCCGCATTGGCCGTCCACTGGTCACGCCGCTCATACCAGGCGACTCGCGGGTGCGTGTGCTGCACGTAGATCACGAAGCCCATGAGGCAGTTCCACATGAAGAAGGGGACCACGAATCCGAATATCAGCAGCGACCAAATCGACTTGCCGCTGTAGACACCCCACAGCACCAAGCCGCCGACCCACAGCGTGCCGAAGCCGGTAACCAGCAAGCTGTCCCAGGTATAACTGATGCGCCGATTGGCGACATGCTTGCGGCCCGGAAAAAACAACTTCTTCCACCACATCTCGATCATGTAGTAGACGCCCTGGCCGAAACCGCTGCGATAGACGCGTTCCAGCAGCCGGCGTATCCACGGCAGTTTCGCAAATTCCGCGGGCGAGTAGGGCGTCCAGACGTAGTCGCGGCCCTTGAGATTGGTGAAGCCGTGGTGCGCCAGGTTATGGCCGATTTCCCACAGGCTATACGGCGTCAACGACGGCAAGAAGGCGATTCGGCCGATCCACTTGTTGAGCGTCTTGTTCGGCGTATAGGAGCCATGACAGGCATCGTGGCCGATGACGAACAACCGGGCGATCCACAGTGCCGCCACCAGCGATGCAAACACTTTTACCCAGAAGGATTCCACGATGAGCAGGCTGGCAATCGCCACGCCGAGCACCAGCCAGTCGAGCAAGAACCAAATGATCGGAGTGGCGACGCCGGGATCGACCGCGAAAGGCTGCAGCAATTTCTGAAATCTGAAGCGCGACTTATCGACGGGCAACGGCGCCGCAGTTTTCGGCGCGGCAGCGGAGTCTTCTGGTGTTGGTTGCGAAGGTGTTTGCACGCAAAGCCCCATTGGCATCGTGGAAAGGTCAACTTGACATTATACGCCGAGAACGGCGCTACGCACGGACTTACGTCAGGCGGTTTCCGCATCCGGCCACAGCAAAACCCCTAAATGCTCGCAAGCTTCGATGAGGGCCGTGGCGGCCTCCCGCGTGCTGGCATCCAAGCGCCTATCATGGGTTAGGAGCCAGGTCAGCCTGGCCCGGCGCGAACGGGCCGAAGGATCGCTGTCGAAAAGCGCCGGAAACAGCCCCAACGCATCCACGAATTCACGCATCGCGGCAGTGGAAGGCGCATTCGGCGCCGGCGTCAAGAGCAGTTTCAGCCAGGTAACGCATCGCTTGGCGAGCCCGGCGCGGGTCAGGCCGGCGCCGGTACGCCGGCGCGATTCGCCATCGGCCAACGAGTCGGCCAGATTGCGATAGCGCTCGATGGCCGACTCCTCGGCGGCTACCGCCGGGCTGGCATCGGACAAAATGGCGCGCAGCACATCCCCCAACAACAAAGAAAGTGATTCAGCCAAGAATCGCTGACATTGTTCGGCATCGGGGCGCGAAAGCTGATCCCAGGAGAGAGGTCCTCCTATACGTCTGGCATTCGGCGACTTAGACATGACCACCAGTGTAGCGGCTCTTTCGGCCATCGCAACTATCTCAAAGTGCGACGAAGATCACTGACACATGAATTCCGCTTAAAAATGCGCCCGCTGCGGCGACTGCCCGCAGGACAGTGGAAAAATTTAATGATTGCCGATGTATCATGTTGGTCATTGCACGCTAGATCGCAACTCACTCCCGGCAAAACCATCACCTTGGCCCAAGGCGTGCGCCGCATCGTGGCCGGCAACGCCGGTATGATGACCGGGCCCGGAACGAACACGTACCTGCTGGGCGAGCGTGAGATTGCCGTGGTCGATCCGGGACCCGATGATTCGCGCCACTTGGAATCCATTCTGGCGGCCGCGGGCGCGCCGATTCGATGGGTCGTGGCGACGCATACCCATCGCGACCACTCGCCGCTGACGGCAGAGCTTGCCCGGCGCAGCGGAGCGCAAGTCATCGGATTGCCGCCGCCCCGCGACGGCCGTCAGGACGAGACCTTTGTGCCGCATCGTCAACCGGCGGACGCTGAACGCCTGGCTCTGGGCGACTGCGAATTGATCGCAATCCACACCCCCGGCCATGCGTCGAACTGCGTGTGCTACTTCTTGGAAAGGGAACGGCTGCTGATCACGGGCGATCACGTGCTCGAGGGCGTATCGCCGGTTATTTTGCCGCCTGACGGCGACATGACCGCCTATTTGAGCTCGATCGACAAATTGTTTGCCTATGACTTCGAGAAAATCGCCCCCGGGCACGGCGATCTGATGCATCAGGGAAAGCAAGTTCTCGAAGCGCTGCGCGCGCATCGCCTCGCACGCGAGGATAAGGTGCTGCGCAGCCTGGCCAGATTGCGCGAGGCCAACCTCGACGCGCTGACACCGGTGGTTTACGACGATGTGCCGGCTGATCGCCATTCCTGGGCGCGCCTCACGCTGGAGGCGCACCTGATCAAGCTGGCACGCCAGGCTGTGGTCAGCGAACAAAACGGGATCTGGCAACTCCGCCCATCCGCTGGGACATGAAAGCGCGGCTTGCCGTGTCGTTGCGCTCGGTGAGCGTGCGGCGCGGCGACAAATGGGTATTGCGCGACATCAACTGGCAACTGCGACCGGGCGAACGCTGGGCACTGCTCGGCCACAATGGCGCCGGCAAGACCCAACTCCTCAAACTCATCAGCGGCGACGTGTGGCCGACGCCCGCGCGAGCGCAGGCAGCGGTGGGCGAGAAAGCCGCGCGCATCTTTCGATTGGGCCGCCGGACGATTGACCTGCTCGAGGCAAAGCTGCGCATTGCCTACATTGGCGGCGAGCGGCAGGACAAATATGCCCGCTATGGTTGGAATTTGCCTGTGCGTGACGTGGTTGCGACCGGTCTGCATCGGACGGATTTATTGCTCTCGCCCATTGCGCAGGCCGAAGCCAGGCGCGTGAGCACGATGCTGCGCGCCTGCGGCCTGCAGCGCATCGCAACGCGCCCGTTTTTATCGCTGTCGTATGGCGAAAAACGCCTGGTGCTGTTGGCGCGGGCGCTGGTGCAAGACCCTGACTGGCTGCTCTTGGATGAACTTTACAACGGCTTGGACGCGAACTACCGGCGGCGCATCGATGCGGTGCTCGGCACGGCGCGCCGCCGCGGTCAATCCTGGATTGCAACGGCGCATCGGTCCGTGGATGTGCCGCCGGGAACGCGCTCTTTAATAGAACTGTCGGACGGACGGATTCGCATCGTCAAGCGGCTTATGCGCGCCGACCATGAAGGATTGAAGGCGAGTGCCGGTGAATATCGGCAAGCCGCGCCGCACCACAGGCCTCTGAAGAACACATCGTCGCGATTGGGTCCGGTGCTCCTGCGGCTGTCGCATGTGGATTTGTACGTCGAGTACCGTGCGGTGCTGCGCGATCTGAATTGGCAGCTGCGGCGCGGCGAACATTGGTCGGTGTTCGGCGCGAACGGCGCTGGAAAATCCAGTTTTCTCAAACTGCTCTACGGCGATCTATCGCCGGCGCTGGGCGGACAAATTGAGCGGCCGGGGTTTCCGCAAGGAACGCCGATCATGGACTGGAAGCGCCGTGTCGGCTACGTGTCTCCCGAACTGCACAGCATTTTTTCAGCGGACGTCAACATCTTGGAATTGGTCGCGAGCGGCCGGCATGCCAGCATCGGACTCAACGGCGCGCCGACTGCAGCGGACCTGAGAATTGCGCGCCGCTGGCTCAGGTTCTTCAAGTTGTTGAGCATGGCAAAGCGCCGGCCGCGTGAATTGTCCTATGGACAATTGCGCCGCGCACTGATCGCCCGCGCCATGGCGGCCGATGCAGAGATTCTATTGCTGGACGAGCCGCTCACCGGGCTCGACCCCAAGCAACGCGCGCTGATGAAGCGATTGCTGGAGCGCCTGATGCGCCGGCGACTGACCTTGGTTGCCGCCGTGCATCACGCCGAGGACCTGCCGCGCGGCATGACGCATGGATTGTATTTACATAAGCGGCACGCGCGAGTCGCAGATTCCTATTTTGCGACGTGAGTGACGGCGAAGCTTCGCGGCGGCAAGCGAAACTGCGAGCCCTCGAGGTTCGCATGGAAATTGGATTATGTTGCGTCTCAGCACTGCGCCATGGATTTTGGGTACGGTCATGCTCGTCGGTTGCAGCGGATCCGGATATGCGGTGCGCCCGGTGCCGCGAATTGCCGCGGACAATGTGGGCAAGCCCGTGAGCGTGCTGCAGGAAGCATTTGGCGAGCCGCGCAAGATCGACAAGACGTCCACGAAACTGGTGTACGTATGGTTTCTGCCGCAGAAGCCCAAGGAAGGAACGCCTTCCGGATTCCAGGGTTGCGAGATGGAAGTCACCGTCGATGCACGTTCGCAGCGCATTTTGGGATATTCCCTGTCGAACATCGGCTGGTCCGCCTGCCGTGATGTGCAGCGGCGCATCCGCGTAGCGCAGCTCTAGCTCCTCGCTCGAAAGCCGTTTCCCGATACAATGGGCGACCGCGCCTTTATGGCGCTTTCGCGCGTTCGGGGTTTATCGCCGTTGTTTCCCGCATCCATTCTTTTGCTGCTCATCCAAGCGGCGCTCATCGTCCACGTGATCAAGACCGGGCGAAATCAGCTGTGGATTTGGGCCATCTTCCTGCTGCCGGGTATTGGCGCACTCGCCTATCTGGCGGCGGAAATTCTGCCGGAGCTCTTCGGCGGCAGAACCGCGCGCCGCGCCAAGGCCGGAATAGGGCGCATGATCGATCCCAACCGCGATTTGCGCCGCGCCAGCGCGGAAGTCGAAATTTCCGGCAACGTCGACGCCCGGCGGCGGCTGGGGGAGGAGCTCTATGAGCGCAACCAATACGACCAGGCTATCGAGGTGTACCGCGGCGGCCTGAGAGGCATTTTTGAATACGATCCGACTCTGCTGCTGGGCGTGGCACGGGCGCAATTCGGCAAGCAGGACCATGCGGCGGCGCGCGCCACGCTGGAACTCTTGGTGCAGCACAATCCGGACTTCAAGTCAGCGGACGCGAAGCTGCTGTATGCCCGTACTCTTGACGCGCAGGACGCACTGGATGAGGCCGAGCGCGAGTACGCCATGCTTGCGCCGGGATACCCGGGCGCCGAAGCTCGACTGCGCTACGGGTTATTGCTCAAGCGGCGCGGCAAACTGCAAGAGGCGCACCGGGTGCTCAAGGATTTGTTGGACGGCGCCAGGCTGGGCCCCCCTCACTATCGCAAGGCGCAGGCCGAGTGGTTGGATCGCGCGCGGCGAGAATTGAGCTAGAATACGCCCATGCAATCCCTTGCTCGCGCCGGCCGCTTCGCATTTCTTTCCCTGCTCGCCATCACCATGGCGGCGTGCGCCGGCCAGAAGGAGCCCGCGCGCAAGCTCCTTGCCGACATCGAAGCGACCGTGACAGCCGCATCGACGGAGGCGGCGAAGTACGTGCCCGATCAACTGATCGATGTTCAGGCAAAATTCGGCGAACTCAAAGCGTCCTACGCCAAGCAGGACTACGCCGCCGTGATCAACGGCGCACCGCCGGTATTCGCGGCGGCGCAAACGCTGGCCACCGCCGCCGCGGCCAAGAAAGACGAAGTCCTGAAGACACTGGATGATAAGTGGATGGTGTTGGCGGGCACCGTGCCGGAATACGCCACCGCGGTCCAGAATCGCATCGATGTCTTGAGAAAAAAGTCCAGCAAGAAGGCTGCGGCGGGCGTGGATTTGGATGCGGCGAAATCGAGCCTGGATCAGGCGACCTCTCTGTGGTCCAAAGCGCAGGCGGCCTTCGCCGGCGGCAACATGGACGAGGCGGTGAGGACGGCTGAGGATGTGAAAACCAGGGTCGAAGCGGTGGCAGCGACGCTGAAGTTGGACCTAGCCGCGCCGGTTGCCAAGTCTTAGAGCGCCAAGGTGCCTTCGCTGACGATGATCGCGGTGCCGGCGATGTGCGCTGCGATCAAGCCGCCCTTGTCGATCTCGAGGCGCACTCTGACCTGTCCGGGCCGCTTCATCTGGTAGCCCTGCCGGCCCATGAAGGTGGTCGATTTCTTCCCGAACTGACCTAAGTCCCAAAGATAAGCAGCCAGCATGGCATGTGCATTGCCGCTGACAGGATCCTCCTGGATACCTAAGGCAGGACAGAACATGCGTGATTCCGTCCATATCTCATCGGAATCGCGATTCACGGCAAATAAGAAGAACCCTTCCGTTCCGAGTTCGCTGCCGAGCGAGGTCAGGGTCTCGAAGTTCGGCGAAACCTGTTCCAGATAGCGGTGGTCCGCGATCGGCACCAGAAGCCGGCTGCTGCCTTTACGGGCGATTCTCGCCGGCATGACTTCGTGCAGTTGAGTTGCCGGCAGTTTCAACGCCTCGGCAACTCGAAGCGTGGTCTTGAACGGTAACGGTGCATCCAGCTCCGGAACGGTCTGGCGAAATTCGATGACAGTCTCCGGTCCCGTCGCGCGCTGTTCGACTTGCGCACCGACCTCGATGATGCCGGTACCGGAGTGCTGGCGGCAGATGCCGACGCTGCGCCTGCCCAAGGTCAGGAGTACCGCGTGCGCCGCCACGGTCGCGTGCCCAACGAACGGTGCTTCTTTGCGCGCATTGAAAAAACGCAGCCGGAGATCGTGATCGGCGGCGTCTGCGGCGAAGACGAAAGCCGCTTCGGCGTGCGAGAACTCGCGAGCGACGGCGAGCAGGGTCGCCTCATTCTGCCCGTCCGCGTCGAGGACAACGATCGCAGGGTTGCCCGTGAAACGGGTTGAGGTAAAGGCATCCACTTGAAAAATGCGCAACGCAGTCTCCGCGGCCGCGGTCCAAGCGCAAGTTTTGCACGCATCCGCCCGGCAGGCTACACTTGAATGAACCTTGGGGTGGCCTGCATAGGCCTGAGACGCGGGACATCGAATACTCGGTGAATTTCGCGAACCCGTTGAACCTGACCCGGTTAGTACCGGCGTAGGGAGCAGGTAATCATATGCGCGCAGCCGTCGACATCAGCATGTATCCATTGACGGGCGATTATCGCCCGCCGATTCAGGCGTTCATCGATCGCCTGAACACGCACTCGGGACTCATCGTCAAGACCAATTCCCTGGCGACGCAGATCTGGGGTCCGCTCGATCAGGTGATGAGCATTCTGACCGAGGAGATGACGCGCTCGGCCGCGAGTGGACCCCAGCTGATCTTTGTCCTGAAGGTCCTTCCGGGATTGGCGCCGCCGGAATCAGGCAAACCGTGATTCGCGAGCTGTCGGTCCAGCTCGTCAGTGCCTGGCACGATACGAGCGGGATCGAACTCACAGCGGCCGCGCTCGCGGTCGCGTACCTGCTGCTCGCGATTCGGCAGCGGCTAAGCTGCTGGTCGGCTGCTTTCGTCAGCTCGTGTCTTTATGTGTGGGTGTTGTTTACAGCGCACCTGTATATGGAGTCGGTGCTGAATGCGTTCTATGCAGCCATGGCGATCTATGGCTTCTGGCAGTGGCAGCACGGCAAGGAGGGCGGGGCGCTCAAGGTGACTCGATGGCCCATCGCACGCCACGCGAGCGCCTTGCTCGCGGTCATTGCACTGTCGATGGTCAGTTCCTTTTTCCTGCGGCGCTTCACGCCGGCGGCGTGGCCGTTTATCGATTCCATGGTGGCGTGGTCCAGCG
>DATHFB010000107.1:0-8068 GCA_035318305.1 Steroidobacteraceae bacterium
ACGTGACTGCCAATTGCGGCGTGCTCTTGGCGGCCGGCGGCGTCGCTCTGTTTCATTCCACATGGCCGGACATTGTTGTCGGCGGCGTTATTGCCTGCATATTTTTGAGATCGGCTATCAGCGTGAGGCGTGGCCGCTATGCCGTGCCGCCAGCGGCTAAATGACAAATCCTTGAGCATCTCGCTAGAGCGCGCGCACTCCTGTATCGGCAATATATTTATCGAGATGCGACAGGGCGCGCGCACGTTCACGCGCCGAACGCGCCTGGTTAGGATTTACACAAAAGTCACGCAACCACCTGGTCTTTTGCCAGGTACTCGCAGACAAAAATCGCGCGTAAGCTATTGTTTTATAAGGTGGCGCGCCCGGACGGATTACTTCGGGGCCTTCGGCCCCTCGGCCTCGCTGACGCTCGGCTCGCCCTGCGGGCGATCAACTTGGCCTACGGCCAAGTTGTCGAACCGGCTTTTTGTCTGTCGGCGGTTCGAATTACCACCGATAGACTTACCCTGACTATCGGCGGTATTCCAGCCTAAAAAAATTTTGGCGCGCCCGGACGGATTCGAACCGCCGACCACCTGGTTCGAAGCCAGGTGCTCTATCCAGCTGAGCTACGGGCGCCCGCGCGCAGTTTAGCGTTGATGGAGCCAGCCGTCAGCAGCATTGAGCAGATCGTCGCGTGCTGAGCATGGCGTCCTGCGCTTGTCACGCCGCGGTGTCTCGCAAGTGGCCGTCCAAAAATGCGAGCAGATGGGATTGGGACACAGCCCCGACTTTTTGGGCGATGAGCGCTCCCTTCTTGAATAAAAGAAGTGTCGGAATGCTGCGAATGTTGAATTTGGCTGCCGTCGCGGAATTATCATCGACATTCAGCTTTGCAACTCGAACTTTGCCCTGGCGGGAACGAGCCACCTCTTCAAGGATAGGCGCGATCATCTTGCAGGGGCCGCACCAGTCAGCCCAGAAGTCCACGAGCACCGGCACCTCTGAGTTCAGCACCTCGTTCTCGAATCCTGCATCGCTCGTATGAATAACTTCAGAATTGCTCACGAGACCTCCGCAATTGACCTTGTCTACTTGAAGCGACATGAGGGCAGGCGCAGAGACTTCAAATTACATTGGCGCATATGCAAAAACCCAATAAGCATGTAGGACACTTGATACCCCGGCAGCTAACTGCACGCCGGGGCGAACTCTTGCAACGCAGTACACTCTAATGACCGCTTCACCGACCCAACAGGTTCCAATGATAATGGTCAATCGATGTGCTTTTCTGCTCGGGGCTATTGCCTTCGCGTCCCTCGCGAGGGCGATCCCTGCACCATTCGACCTTGCCGGGCCTACGTTGGAGGTCAAGGTGACGCGGGGCAGCACGACGCTTCCGGCTTCCCAGGTGCCAAATCTTGCGCCGGGTGACCAGGTGTGGATCAAAGCCGACCTGCCGGAGTCGCAGTCTGTCGAATACTTAATGGTGGCGGCATTCTTGAGCGGATCGACCAACCCGCCCCCTGAAAAGTGGTTCTTCGCCTGTAAGATTTGGTCGGCGAAATGCGGCAAGGAAGGCATGACCGTCACGGTGCCGCAGGGGGCGCAGCAAGTTCTCCTATTCATGGCGCCGCACACCGGCGGCGACCTGCGAACTTTGATAGGCGCCGTGCGCGGACGTCCCGGCGCGTTCGTTCGCACCTCGCAGGACCTGAACCAGGCCGCGCTCGACCGCTCACGGCTGGAGCGATTTCTCGCGGCTGTTCACCTTCTCAACGACGGCGATCCTGCGAAACTGAAGGAAGCAGCACCGCTGTTGGCCCGCAGCCTCGCGATCAGAGTCGAGGAGAAGTGCCTGGATAGGATTCCCGAGCTGCAGGCGCCCTGTCTCATGCAGGGACAAGAATCGCTGATTTTGAACGACGGCCACAGCACGTCGATAGTCGAAGCGTTGACCACGGGTCCCGGCAGCGATTTGGCCATGGAGGCCAGCTATACCCCGCAGTTGAGCTATGGCTTCTACAGTCCTTACATCGCTTCGGTGCTGGACATAGCGCGCATCCTGGATTCGTTTCGGACTGCCCAATATCAATATATTCCTGCGTTGGCCTCACAGCGCGAAGATAAGCTGGCTTTGACGCTCAATACGGCGCCTTCCTTCCACAATCCCAAGTCGGTATTGGTGATCGCGCTGCCGGCGGTCGAGTCGGCGCAGTTGCCTCCGCTGCACGCCGTCGATCCCAAGGAGATTTTCTGTCTTCGACGTTCGACGCTGGTGCTGCCCGTTGACGGTGCACCGTTGGCGTTTTCCACAGGCTATGCGCACGGCCTCACGCTCGACGTGACCGGCAAAGACGGCAAAACCATAGCCCTGCCCGCAAAGGCCGATCCGATACAAGGCGGTTATGTGGTCGACACCACCCCGTTGGGAAGTGCAGTTCTTGGCGACAGCATTCATGCATCGCTCAAGGGATATTGGGGATTCGAGCCGTACGAGGGTCCGACCTTTCGCCTCATCAATGTTCACGCAAAATCGTGGGAATTGGCCGCGGGCGATGAGGCCGCACTGATCGTCGGACGCCAGGACACGATTCATCTCCAAGCCGACAGCGTGAGCTGTGTCGATGGCATCATGCTGAAGGATCCGGGCGGCAAACAACTGAAGGTGGATTGGAAAACCACAAGGCCTGACGAAGTGGAGATAAAGCTGCCGCTTCAAGACGCAACGCCCGGCGCGATGACCCTCTTGGTGACCCAGTACGGCAACAATCAACCCCAACCCATCCCTATTCATACCTTCGCTGATGCCGGGCGAATCGACGGTTTTGTCATTCATTCCGGCGATATTGTCGGCACCCTCAAGGGCAATCGCCTCGACCAGGTCGCCAGTCTGACATTCAAAGGCAGCGTATTCTTGCCGGGTGAACTCACCTCAAAGCAAGGCATCGATGAATTGTTGATGGTTGCTCAGGATCCTCAGTCAGTGATCGGGCTGAAGCCTGAGCGCGGTGTTGCGGTGAAAATTTCATTGCGCGACGGCCGCGTGACGCCGCTGCTCGGCAGCGTCGATACACCGCGGCCGGCCGTGACCTTGCTGGGAATGAACGTACAATCATCTCCATCGAGCCATGACAGCAACATCCAATTGGCTGAGCCGAGCGAATTGCCTCAGGACGCGACACTGACATTTTCACTGCGCACGCAATCGCCCGCGGTATTTGCCCACGATGAGACTGTCGAAGTCGCCACCAGCGATGAATCCTCCTTGGCTACCTTGAGCTTCAGCAACGGCGGCGTGATGCTGGAGAATTCGCAGGTTGCGGTAGCCACGCTCAATCCGGCGAAAGCTTTCGGCGGGGCCGCATTCGGTCCACTGCAGTTCCGAATCAACTTCAAAGGCGTAGTGGGCGATTGGCAACCGCTGGCCAACCTCGTGCGCCTGCCTATGCTCAAGGAATTGAGGTGCCCCGCCACGCCGGAGCTCGCCTGCAAATTATCGGGCTCGAATCTTTTTTTGATCGACTCAGTCTCCAATGAGCCTCAGTTCGCTCAATCGGTGAAGGTGCCGAATGGTTTTCTAGGATCCGCGCTTCCGGTGCCGCACCCGAAATCCGGATCGTTGTACGTGAAGTTGCGTGACAACCCATCGGTGGTCAACACGACCTCGCTCGCAGCGCAGGAGATTCCCGCTACCCCCGAAGAAGCGGCACGCGCGGGCGCACGCAATTCTGCGGCGTCCGCTGAGCACATGCCGGAGAACGGCGCACCGCAGATTCCTTAAATGGCGGCAATCCGGGCCGCGAGAAAGCGCCGTTCAGGCTCCAGCGTGGCGGTCTTCAAGGCCGTGCCATAAGCCTCTCGAGCTTCCTCGATACGGCCGAGCTGCTGAAGAAAGCGGCCTCGCGCCGCATGCAGCAAATGGTATTGCGTGACCCTGCCGCGCGCCGCCAGTGAGTCGACGAGATTGAGCGCGCGTGCGGCGCCATCCACCATCGACACGGCCACCGCATGATTCAATTCGATCACGGGCGTCGGCTGCAATCTCAGCAGAACTTCGTAAAGCCCAACGATCTGCGGCCAATCCGTAGCCCGCTTATCCCGTGCCCGGACATGCAGCGCCGCGATCGCCGCCTGCACGGCGTACGGACTCACCTGGCCCCGAGCCGCAAGGGACCGATCCACCAGGGCGAGCCCTTCTGAAATCTCGTTCTGGTCCCATTTCGAACGGTCCTGGTCATCGAGCAAAACGACGTCGCCGGCATCGGAGACCCGCGAAGAGCGCCGCGCGTCATGCAGAAGCATGAGAGCGAGAAGACCCATGACACCGGCGTTGTCAGGCAGCAAAGTGTCGAGAAGCCTTCCCAAGCGAATGGCTTCCGCGCACAACTCCACGTCAATCAGCCGAGTGCCTGCCGTCGCGGCATAGCCCTCCGTGAACACGCCATACACGACGGCAAGCACGCCGTCGATTCGTTGATCGAGTACGGTGGGGTCCGGCGTCTCGTAAGGAATTCCTGCGTCCCGGATTTTTCGCTTGGCTCGCACCAGGCGTTGCGCCATCGTCTCTTCACCGACGAGAAAAGCACGGGCCACGGCTTGCGTGGATAGTCCGCACACTTCGCGCAACGTGAGTGCAATTTGCGACTCCTGATTCAGTGCTGGGTGGCAGCAGGTGAATATGAGGCGCAGGCGATCGTCGCCGAAAATCGCCTCATCCGACTCGTCAATCTCTGCGGCAACATCGACTCGTGCGGCAGCGAGCTCTCGATCGAAGATTCTTTCCCGGAAAAAAACATCGCGGCGTATACGGTCGATCGCCTTGTTGCGCCCGACACTGATCAGCCAGGCCCGCGGATTTCCCGGCATTCCCTGCGCCGGCCATTGCTCCATTGCGGCCGCAAAGGCGTCTTGCTGCGCTTCTTCGGCCAAATCGAAATCGCCGAGCAGGCGGATCAAGGTTGCGAGAACCCGGCCCGCCTCCCGGCGAAAAACGTCTTCGATCTTGCCGATCGCACTTGCGCTCATGCAGCGAATGTTCGGCGTCTTCAGCCCGTCAGCGGCCAAACAGGCCGCACTTCGATGCTTCCGATCCTGGCGCCCGGAATGCGGGCCGCGATGGCGGTCGCTTCATCGAGATTCTTTGCCTCGATCAAATAGTAACCGCCCAGCTGCTCGCGCGTCTCCGCAAACGGTCCATCGGTGATGGCCGCCTTGCCGTTGCGCACTCGCACGGTCGAGGCCGTGGAGACGGGTTTCAGCCGGTCTCCGGCCTTGAACTGCCCGGCTTGCACAATTGACTTGGTGAATTCCATGTATTCATCCGACATTTTCTTGAGGCCGGCTTCTCCGAGGGCCTTGGTTTCCGCTTCGTTGCTGTAAATGAGCAAAAGGTAGTTCATGTGTAGTTTCCTGACGATTGAGGCGTGATTCGCCGTTACCTAGTCGAACCGCACCCGGCAAATTCGACATTTGCAATTGGCTTCCCACTATAGCGGGAACCATATGGCTCGCCGCTGTTCAAATAAATCTGCCAAATCAGACGCTTACAGCATATTGTCGCTGCGCTGGCGGCCTTGGGCCCTTGGCCGTAAGATCATGCTGGCTTTGTGTCACTCCATTGTCTCGATAACTAGAGGATTTCCGATGAAGGCTTGGATACCGCTCACGCTTGTTTCCGCACTTGGTTTGGCTGCCCACGCGCAGGCAACATGCTCCTACCCGGCCTCACCGGCCACCCCTCCCGATGGTAAAACGGCGACCAAGGAGCAAATGGTTGCCGCAGCGCAGGATTTCAAACGCTACAACGGCGAGATGAACATGTATTTGGATTGCCTCAAGCTGGAAATGGACGCGCCGGCGCCTGCGGACCCTTCGAAGCTCACGGCCGATGAGAAGAAAAAGGCAGACCAGCAGCACAAAATGTATGTGAAGAAGAACGATGCGGCGGTCGATGAGCTACAGGCCGTTGTTGGGCGATTCAATGAACAGCTGAAGCTCTACAAGGCGAGGAACGTTCAATAATTTTCATGGCGGCGGATTTCTCCCCCGCCGCCGACATTGAACTATGCAGGCCGCTACGCTCATTACCCCGCGTCTGGCCGAAGAGGCGATCTACTCTCGGCTGACGTGTTTGCCCATCGAATCACTGCCGTTGACGCAGTGTGTCGGCGGAACTCTGCGCGAGAATATTTACGCAGAGCGTGACGCGCCGCCGTTTGACCGGATCTCCATGGACGGCATGGCGGTTGACAGCGAGGCGTTGCGAAGAGGCCAACGGCGCTTCCATATCCAGGGCATCCAAGCCGCCGGCGCGCCGGCGACGAAGCTCAAGACCACCGATCACGCGATCGAAGTCATGACGGGCGCGATACTGCCCATTGGCTGCGATAACGTGATTCCCATTGAGCAGGTGGATGTCGCCGATGGCTTCGCGTCACTCAACACGGTGGTCGTCAGCTCGCCCTACCACAATATTCACCGGCGCGGCGCCGATAGCCGGCAAGGCCAGCTCTTGCTGGAATCCGGCACATTATTGCGGGCGCCGGAAGTCGCGGTGGCCGCCTCCGCCGGCATGGCACGGGTGCGCGTGAGCAGCCAGCCGGCCATTATGGTGGTGTCGACCGGGGATGAGCTGATAGAGCCCGGCGATCCCATCGAGGAATTTCAGGTGCGACGCTCGAACGCTTACGCGGTCGCAGCGACATTTCGCAGGCGCGGCTTCAGCCGCGTGGGCAACGATCACGTGCTGGATGACGAGAATCTTCTGCGCGAGCGGCTGTCCATGCATTTGACCACTCATGAAGTGTTGGTATTGAGCGGCGGCGTTTCCATGGGCAAGTTCGATCTCGTGCCGAAAGCGCTGATGCAGCTGGGCGTGCAGGAAGTGTTTCACAACGTCGCACAGCGGCCCGGCAGACCCATGTGGTTCGGCATCGGTCCACACGGTCAGTCAGTATTTGGCTTGCCCGGCAATCCCGTCTCCACGCTGGTTTGCCTGATCCGCTACGTCATTCCCGCGATCGCCGAGGCCATGGGCACCAAGCGCGCGGCGCCCGAACGGCTGGCCTTGGCATCCCCAGTGACCTTCAAACACACGCTCGCGTATTTCTTGCCGGTCGTCATTGACCACGACGACTGGGGCCGCCCGTGGGCAACTCCGAAGCCGCCGAATGGTTCCGGAGATTTCCTCAGTCTCGCGGGCACCGATGGATTCGTGGAACTGCCGCCGGGGCCCAATACCTATCCCAAGGGTTTCGTGGCCAGCGTCTATCGTTGGTAATTTAGCTCCATGACCTCGACCATTCACGATATTCGCGGCGCACAGAATCCGCTCGACCGGCTGGGCCGTCCGCTGCACGACTTGCGCATCTCGGTGATGGACCGATGCAATTTCCGCTGCCCCTACTGCATGCCCAAGGAGCAGTTTCACGAGAATTACCAATTCCTCAAGTCACGGGAGCGATTGTCATTTGACGAGATCACGCGCCTGACAAGATTGTTTACAGGATTAGGCGTGCGCAAAGTGCGGCTGACAGGCGGTGAGCCTCTGCTGCGTGGCAATTTGGCGGATTTGGTCGGCGATCTGACCAGCATTCCGGGAATCGAAGACATTGCTTTGACCACCAATGGCGTGCTGCTGGCGAATCATGCCGTCGATCTTCACGCCAATGGGTTGAAGCGCATTACCGTCAGCCTGGATACCTTGGACAAGGACATTTTCGCCCGCCTGAGCGGCGGTTTTGGCGCACTCGATCAGGTCTTGGGTGGCATCGACGCCGCGATCGCCGCGGGCTTGGCGCCCGTCAAGATCAACGCCGTCATCGAACGCGGTGTCAACGACCACACCGCACTCGATCTGGTGGAACACTTCCGGGGCACGCCGGTCATCGTGCGCTTCATCGAATTCATGGATGTCGGAAATCGCAATCACTGGCGGCCGGACATGGTGGTGCCGTCGCGTGAACTTGCCGCGCAAATCAAAGCTCGATGGCCCATGCACCCGGTGTCGCAAAATTACCATGGTGAAGTCGCGCAACGCTGGCGTTTCGATGACGGCGGCGGCGAAGTCGGCTTTATTTCGTCC
>DATHFB010000108.1:0-17320 GCA_035318305.1 Steroidobacteraceae bacterium
CCATCGCTCAGAATGCTTTCTATGATCGGCACGACCCGCCGGGCGCGATAGCGGCTCTGCGCGATGCTGCGGCCCAACCCAAGCTGCTCGATGCGCCATCCGCTGTCGAACTGATCATAGCCGTGGGGCACGACGAGATGCGGAATACCCGCTTTGATCCCCTGCGCCAATGTGCCCACGCCGCCGTGATAGACGAGCAGCGCGGCGCGCGGCAGCACCTCACTGAATGGCAAGTAGCCGAAGACTTGGATGTTCGGCGGAAGATTCTCGGGAACCTGCTCCGGGTAGTTCGTTACCAGCATGGCGCGCAGGCCCATTTCCCGTGCAGCCTTGACCGACTCCTTGAAGAAGCGCTGCATGGTGGACCCCGCCGAACCCGGCGTGAATATGACCGGCGCCGCACCCGCGTCGAGAAATTCCTCGGCCTCCGCCAAGGGCGCCACTTCGCCATCCGCATCCCACAGCGGAAACCCGACGGCATGGGTATTGGCCGGCCAATCCGGCTGTGCTGCGGCAAACCACTCGGGAAAGAAGGCAATGACCAACTGCGGTGAATGCATCCAGCGATGCATCACCCGATCGACGGGCGCCAATCCAAGCGTCGCTCGAAGCGCATTGAGCGGTTCTTTGATCCGTCGATCCAAAATCAAGACATCGATCAAACGGAACAAGCCTTGCTTGAACCACTTCGGGCGCGAGGCCGATAGCCTGATATTGCCCATCATTCCTTGATCGGCAAAGGTGCGGATGACGCTGGGTTGCAAATGTACGGACGCACTGGGCACGCCCAGTTTTTCCTGCGCCACGCGCGCGCCGAAGGCCAGGCTGGAAAATGCCACTACGGTATTCGCGTCCGCATGCTTTTCGATCAATCGGTAAATCTCGGCGATCGCCGGCACGATCACCTTTGCGATTACTTTGAAGCCCTTGCGCAAATGCCACAGCTCCGGGTTGGCGATGGCCGCATTGGCTTCCGCCGCCGTACCCACCGGCAGGAAACCTAGGCCCTGCGCCTCGATCAGCGCCTGAAAAATGGGGTTTGTGAGAATCGTGGCCCGGTGGCCGCGGGCTTTGAGTGCCGCGCCAAGCGCGATGAAGGGATGCACATCGCCGGCGCTTCCCATCGTCGGCAACAAGACATGGAGAGACCGATTGCCGGCCTCTTTCAAAGGCTCTCTCATCGATCGAATTTGGTCGACAAAATGATTGACGAAGTGGTGCGTTCCACGCCATCCAGCGCGCCAATGCGATCGATGACCTGATCCATTTCGGCAACCGAAGCCGTGACCGCAACCGCAATCAAGTCCACGTCGCCGCTGACCGAATGCAGGAGCCGCACCTGCGATATGTCGCGCAATGCCGCGGTCACGGCACGGGCCTCCTTCGGACCCACCTTGATCATGACATGCGCGCGCACGGCGCCGAGGCCATGCTCGGGTGCCAAGCGAACGCCATATCCGGTAATGATTCCTTGCCGTTCTAGCCGCTCAATCCGGCTCTGAACGCTGGTACGCGAACGGCCCACCAATCTGGCCAGCATGGCGGTCGAGGCGCGGCCATTTTCCCGCAATGCCGATATGAGTTTCTCGTCGATGACATCCATGGCGTTTCGCCCGTTTTTACCTATATAACGCAGGGATTATGCCTTAAAAACGTCTAAATGACCCTACCATTTGCAGTGCATCCGTACAAGAATGTGCGGCTATCTGGAGGCGGCATGAAAAACATAGTTATCGTAGGCGCGGGCAAAATCGGCTCCATGATTGCGGAGTTTCTGGGCGGTTCCGGCGACTATGCCGTCACCGTAGTCGATCGCTCTGAAAAGCAGTTGGATCGGCTGGAAACGTCGGTGGCCATCACGAAAGTTGCGGTCGACATTCGGCAAGCCGACGCGCTGCGCAAGTTGCTGATCGGCAAATTCGCCGTGTTGTCCGCCGCGCCTTATCACGCCACGCGGCTCATCGCCGAAGCTGCCAAGGCAGCCGGCGCCCACTATCTGGATCTCACGGAGGATGTCGCCAGCACCCGCGCGGTCAAGCAGCTTGCCGCCGACGCCCGCACCGCGTTCATCCCACAATGCGGACTGGCACCGGGCTTCATCACCATTGTCGCCAGCGACCTGGCCTCGCGATTCGATACGCTTCACGATGTGCGCATGCGGGTCGGCGCATTGCCGAAATTTCCGTCGAACGCGCTCAACTACAATCTGACGTGGAGCACGGACGGCGTCATCAACGAATACTGCGAACCGTGCGAAGCCATCGTCAATGGCCAACTCAAAGAAACCCAGCCGCTGGAAGAATTGGAAGAGTTCTCCCTCGACGGTATTTTGTACGAGGCGTTCAACACCTCGGGCGGCCTCGGCACATTGTGCGAAACCTTGGCCGGCAAGGTCCGCAACCTCAACTACCGCACCATTCGTTATCCCGGCCATGCCGCCATCATGAAGGCGCTGCTCAATGACCTGCGGTTGCGCGACCGGCGCGAACTTCTGAAGGATATTCTCGAGAACGCCGTGCCGATAACCCTGCAGGACGTGGTGATTGTATTCGCCACGGTGAGCGGCATGCGTGCCGGGCAGCTCATGCAAGAGACCTACGCCAACAAGATCTACGCGGCGCCGATCGGCGGCAGAGTACGCAGCGCCATACAGATCACGACGGCGGGCGCGATTTGCGCGGTGCTTGACATGCTGAGCGCCGGCAAATTGCCTCAGGCCGGCCTCATTCGCCAGGAAGAGATCGGGCTGAAGGACTTCCTCGCGAATCGCTTTGGCCGCGTCTACGCGACGGCGACGCCGGCCGCGGCAAACGCGGCGTGAACTGCGTGACGAATGGGACTATCGACAGGCATAGGTAGGGCGGCTCTGTGAATCGAGCACGCCGTGGCGCATCAGCCAGTCACGCGCGTCCGTGGCATCCTGATCAAACCATTTTGCGGCACTTCCCAGCCTGAACGTGTAGCCCCATTCGTCCATGTCGCGGCACATTCGTTCGCGGCCGACGTTCGGCAGCGATTCGGCCAGGATGATTTGCAGGTAGCAGACGGCATTCTCTTCCGCATGATCGCCGCCGGCATCGGTATCCAACCCAGCGCGCCGTTCCGGCGTCATGCAAATGAAATGGGCGCCCTCATGCAGCACCGAATGGACCGGCGTGTCGAGTCGCGCAAAGATTCTGACTCCCATCAGGCCCGCCTCGCGCTCGCCCCAGTACGAGCCGGGGATGACTTCGCCGGGCGCGACGAGCTGCAATGACAAGCCATAGCGATCCAGGAGAACTTGCAGGGCGAGCCGGTCGATGGCGTTAATCAACAGCACCGTGGAATTCCACGCCGGCGCTACTTCAAACTCGTCAGCCGGCGCATCGCAATGGACACCAGATCGCGCGCCATTTGTTGGCGCAGGATGTCCGCCTCGTGTTCTTTGGCAAGCTGCAGGGTCTCGTCGAAGCTGAAGTCCCGCGACAGGCTGATCGTCTGTGGAGCGAGCAACTCCTTGTCGGGGCCGCGCACGCTAAACGTGACGGTGTAAGTGAGCTCGTATTCGGTGGGGATATTTTTCGCAGACACCGCGAGCGTGCGTTGCTCGACCAGATCCTTCGTGACCTCGACGGTTGCCGTAGCGGCGGCGCGCGCAAGCTGCGGCGTGGCGCCGGAACTCTTGAGCTGGTGTTCGAATTCGCGCGAGAAGTCGGTGTACGGGTCTTTCAGCGACAGATAGGGCCGGGCCATGACGGCGGGCAGCGGATCGCTGCCCGCCAGTCGAAACCCACACGCGCAGAGCGCGCATGCGCCAAGCAGAATCAAATACTTCACACTGGCCACGGCGCATTACACCACGATGTTCACGAGCTTGCCGGGCACGATAATCACCTTGCGCACCGCCGAGGTGCCGACGAATTTCTGTACATTTGGGTCGGCGAGCGCCGTGGCCCGCACCGCGGCGTCGTCGGCGTCCACGGCGACGGAAATATGCGCGCGCAACTTGCCGTTCACTTGTACGACCATTTGCAGCGTGGATGATTGCAATGCTTCGGCGTCGACCTTGAACCATGACTCATCAATCAACGCGGTGCGGTGACCCAAGTCCCGCCACAGCGCATGCGTCACGTGCGGAATAATGGGCGACAGCGTCAGCACGGCAATCTCCAACGCCTCCTGGACGACGCTTCGATCCTGCGGCTCGCCCTGCGGGAACTTGGCCAGCGCGTTCAAGAGCTCCATGACGGCGGCAATGGCCGTATTGAACGTGCGGCGGCGGCCTATGTCATCCGTCACTTTCGCCAGTGTCTGATGAGACTGCCTGCGAACGGCCCGCTGACTCTCGGTCAAGGCCGCCTTGTCGAGCGGCGCCGCCGGCCCCCGCGATACGTGGTCATACACGGCTTTCCACAGGCGTTTGATGAAGCGGAACGCGCCCTGCACGCCTTCATCCGACCATTCCAGCGTCTGTTCCGGAGGCGCCGCAAACATCATGAAAAGGCGCGCCGTATCGGCGCCGAACTCATCCACCAACGCTTGCGGATCGACGCCGTTGTTCTTCGACTTGGACATGGTCACGACGCCGCCGGACTCAACTTCTTTTCCATCGGTGCGCAGCACCGCAACGCGGCGCTGCCGGCCGGGATCGTCGGTGACGGTCACGTCGGCGGGATTATAGTACTGCACCCGGCCCGAGTCGGATTTGCGAAAGAAGACCTCGTTCAACACCATGCCCTGCGTGAACAGCCGCGCGAATGGTTCCTTGAACGGCACCGCGCCCATCTCGTTCATGAAGCGCGTCCAGAAGCGCGCATACAGCAGGTGAAGAATGGCGTGTTCGATACCGCCGATATATTGGTCCACGGGCAGCCAATATTGGACGCGATAATCCAGCATGGCCTGGTCATTGTCGGCGCACGCAAAGCGCAGGAAATACCATGACGAATCGACGAACGTGTCCATGGTGTCGGTTTCGCGCCGCGCATCGGCGCCGCATTTCGGACATTTGACGTTCAAGAACCTGATGTCTTTCAAAAGGGGATTGCCGCTGCCGTCAGGCACCAGGTCGGTCGGCAGCACCACCGGCAATTGTTCATCGGGAACCGGCACCGCTCCGCAGCTCTTGCAGTGGATGATCGGAATCGGGCAGCCCCAATATCGCTGCCGCGAGATTCCCCAATCGCGCAATCTCCAGGTAGTCCGCTTCTCGCCCAAACCCTTGGCGCTCAAATCCATCGCAACCGCATTGACTGCACGCTCATAGTCCAAACCGTCATACCGGCCGGAATTCACGCAGCGGCCATGATCGGAGTACCAGGGCTGCCAGGCCGCCAACGAATACGGCTGACCTTCAACATCGATGACCGGCTTGATCGGCAAACCATATTTTTTGGCAAATTCGAAATCCCGCTCATCATGTGCCGGGACCCCCATGACGGCGCCGTCACCGTAGCTCATGAGCACGTAATTACCCACCCAGAGAGGCACGGGCTCGTCGCTGATCGGATGCCGGACCACGAGTCCGGTCGGCATGCCCTTTTTTTCTTGAGTGGCAAGCTCGGCTTCGACCGCCGGCCCGCGTTTGCACTCCTCGATGAACGCCGCCAACTTTGGGTTGTCGCGCGCCGCAAAGGCCGCCAGCGGGTGCTCTGCCGCCACCGCGCAGAACGTCACGCCCATGATGGTATCGGCGCGCGTGGTAAAGGCGTACAGCACGCCGCCTTCGCCGATCTTGTGCGGAAATCCCAATCGCACGCCTTCGCTGCGGCCGATCCAATTCGCCTGCATGGCGCGCACTCGTTCGGGCCAATCCGGCATGCCGTTCAAGGCATCGAGCAGATCTTCGGCATACGCCGTGATCTTCAAGTAATACATCGGAATTTCGCGCTTTTCGATGATGGCGCCGGTACGCCAGCCGCGGCCGTCGATGACCTGCTCGTTCGCCAGCACGGTTTTATCGGCAGGGTCCCAGTTGACCACGCCGGTTTTCTGGTACGCGACGCCCTTTTCCAGCATGCGCAGAAACAACCACTGGTTCCAACGATAGTATTGTGGAAGGCAGGTGGTTAGTTCGCGCTTCCAATCCAGGCCGTAGCCCAGTGATTTTAGCTGCGCCTTCATGTGGGCGATGTTGTCGAGGGTCCATTTCGCCGGCGGCACCCCGTTCGCGATCGCGGCGTTTTCAGCCGGTAAACCGAAGGCATCCCATCCCATCGGCTGCAAAACATTGCGGCCGTTCATGCGCATGAATCGCGCCAGCACATCGCCTATGGTGTAATTGCGGACGTGCCCCATGTGCAAGCGGCCGCTTGGATAAGGGAACATGCACAAGCAATAATACTTCTCGCGGCTGTCGTCTTCCTTGGCCTCAAAGCTATGCTGTTCGTTCCAATAGTGCTGTGCCGCTGCTTCGATAGCGGCGGGTTCGTATCTTTCGTGCATGATTGGACGCCAGAATACCCGAGAAGCCGGACGGCCGCGAACTGCTCTTAACAAAAGGATTGCATGCGAAACTTGAATTTCTACGGCGCGCTCGCCTTGAGCACCTTGAGCGGCTGTCTGTGGTTTCTGGCCGTTACGCCGTTTGATTTTTCCGCCCTGGCGTGGATCGCGGCGATTCCGATGTTCGTGGCGATTGAGCGCGCGGGCAGCTTCCGCCGCGCGCTATTTCTGGGCTGGTGGGCCGGGCTCGTCGAAACCGCCGGCGGCTTTTACTGGCTGATCGACGTGATGCGTCGATTCGCCGATTTCCCCTGGGTGGGCGCGGCGCTCGTGTTTCTGCTTTTCTGTGCGACGCGCGCCATTATCTTTTTGCTGTTTACGGCCGCCGTGTGCGCCATTCGCAAACGCGTCCAGGTGCCCATGGCCCTGCTCGGGCCCATCGTCATGGTCAGCTGTGAACTGGTGGTCCCACAGCTATTCCCTTGCGGCCAATGGATCAGTCAAGCATGGAACCCGCTCGTCATCCAAGTGAGCGAACTGACGGGACCTTTCGGCGTCACCGCATTGCTGATGATGATCAACGGTGCGGCCTACGACTTGACGGTCAACGCGCGCGCGGGCCGCTATCCGGCGATTGCATCCGGTGCGCTGCTGGCCGCGGCGCTCATCTTCGGCGGCGTGCGCATGCACCAGATCGATGAGGTCGCCGCACACTCGCCCCGCCTCAAGGTGGGCCTGATTCAGCCAAATTTCGCGTACACCATCGACGGTGAATTCTCGCGCGACGAGGCGCTGCGCCAGCTGACCGCCCTGCAGGAGCAATCACGCCGCCTGGAGCGAGCCGGCGCCGAGGCGCTGGTCTGGAGCGAGGGCAGTTTTCCGGTCGCGGTACCGCGGGATTTCAGCGCCGACTTCTCGCCGGATTCTCTTGCCATGATCCGCCGCGGCTTCGCGATACCCACCATCGTCGGCGCCGAAATGTACGATGCGGCGCGCGAGGATGCATTCAACTCCGCCATTTTGCTGGACAAGAACGGCAAGGTCGCGGGCCGGTACGACAAGGTGCGGCTGCTCGCCTTCGGCGAATACGTTCCCGGCATTGACGCCTTTCCGTGGCTGCGCAAGCTGCTGCCGGCAGGTGCCGGCCGATTTACCGCGGGCAGCGGCCCAGGCGTGATCTCCCTGCATGGGCCCGACGATAATGTCTGGCAAGTGGGTCCGGTGATCTGCTACGAAGATATATTGCCGGCATTCTTGCGCCGTGTCGGGCAATTGCACCCGAATCTCCTGGTCAATTTGACCAGCGATTCTTGGTTCGGCGCGGACACCGAACCCTGGGAACACTTGGCGCTCGCCGTGTTCGCCAGTGTCGAATTGCGCGTGAGCATGGTGCGCGCCGTCAATTCAGGCGTTTCTGCGCTCATCGATCCCAATGGGCGCGTGCTGCAGAAAACCTATGCCGACGATCCCTACCGCCATCCGCGAGCCGCGGATGGCGTCGTGGTGACCACGGCGCTCATGCCCGGAGCACACACGGTATTCGTGGCGGTGGGCAATCTGTTCGCCTATTTGTGCCTGGCCGGGACGCTGGTGATTCTCATGGCCGCGTGGCGCCGCCGGCGACGGATTCACAGCGCTTGAAGCGCTGCTTCCGTTGCATCGCAATAGTGCGTGCGGCTACGCCATCAGATTGATCTTAGGATTGACCGTTGCGGCGGATGCGGCCGCCGAGTCGGTCTTGGGTGCCGCCGTTGCGCTGCTCGCCGCAGGCGGTGTCAGCCCGAGGAGCTGTTCCAGTGCAGTGAATGCCTTGCCGAACAGATTCTGCGCGGATGCGACCGGAACCTGGGCAGCGGTGCTGCTCGTGGAATCCGTGGAAGGATCGGAAAGATCCAGTTCCGATCCCTTTTTGTGACCATGTCCATGCGGATGAACACTCAGCGCAGGGAGGGCCGCCGTGACGGAAGAGGGAATTGCGAGAGGTGACATAGAACTATCCTTTTAAAATATGGATCACTGTCGAGCGGCAACGAATTGCCGCCGGCGGTCGGCGGCGGCGAAGTGTTGCCGCCTGCTCGACCGGCAAACCGGCGGGGGGTTCGTTCGAATCGTGCGAATGCTGCTTTTCCTGTACTTCGGGAGACCTCATTCGTTCTGCTCGTGCTGAACGGAGCAGGTTTCGTGCCAAGCCCCGAAATAAGGAACTGATTAAATCGTGGGCGTACTCATCCACCATCACCATTCGCTCCTAGAACGGCAGCGGTCGTAAATCAGGCTCCACCCATCTGCGGCGCGCGTCGACGGAAAACAACCGCTCACGGGTCCAATACGCAAGCAGCCAATCGGACCTGCCCAACGGCGATGCCATCAATGCATTGCAGGTGGCGAACAGGCTGCATCCCGGGTCCTGCCCAAGAAAACTTCGAGCCGCGCGCAGCGACGCCTGAGTGATGGTTTCGTGATAGCCGTCGGTGTCGGTGTTGGCAACGCCGGTCGCCTCGTTGTACGCGCGGATAAAGCCCGGCATGTCGCGTGAGGCGTCCAAGTCCTTGCGGCATGAAATCAACCACAGCGCGGCGGCAAAGTGCGCCTCATGCGTCCACTGAGGCTTGGGAAGTGTGCGACTGATCAGCCCACGGCCGATGGCGGCAATTTCTTCGTCGGAGGCAAATGACATGAATAGCGGGATGTTAGCAGCGCAATGCGCATCCTTTCCAAGGAATGCGCTTGTAACGAAGATACCGGGCGGTTTAGGCTTGCGCGCTGCACTGGCCAGAGGATAGCGGGGATGTTCAAATCAATCGCGGTTTGCATGGCGCTGATGTTGATGGCGGCGGGGCTGACGCAAGCGCGTCCCTTCACGGCCAAGGATCTTGCGCTTTTGGAACGAGTCTCGGATCCGCGCATCTCGCCCGATGCCCGTTTCGTTGCCTACAACCTACGCTCGACCGACTGGGATGGTAACCACGGAGTCAATGCGCTGTGGGTCATCGACCGCAGCGCCGCGAACTCGGCACCGCGCCTGGTGAGAGACCAGGAAAAGTCCTCCACCGCGCCGCGCTGGTCGGCTGACGGCCAGTGGCTGTATTTTCTCTCGTCGCGCTCCGGCTCGACTCAAGTTTGGCGCACCGCTGCGCAGGGCGGCGAGAGCTGGCAGGTCACCAAGCTGCCGCTCGATGTGAGCCAGTATCGCCTCGCGCCCGATGGCCATACTTTGGTCGCGGCGATTAACGTGCATGCCGAATGCGATACCCTGGCGTGCAGCAAGGCCAAAGACGAGGCCAAGGCAAAGGAGAAAACCAGCGGCACGGTATACGACACCGCCACGCCGCGATTCTGGGACACGTACCTTGACGGCCGCTACATCGGTCTGTTTGCGGTTCGCTTGAGCGGCGACAACGCGCCGACCGATGCCGTCCCACTCACGCGAAACTATCAGGCCGACATCGTCGGCCGGCCTGACGGCGACGACTCGTCGTTCGTGGTCGCCGAAGACGGCAGTGCGGTGATCTTCTCCGCACGCCCTTCAGGATCCGCCCAAGGATTGGGAGATCCGAGCAGCCTCTACACCGTACCGCTGGACGGCAGCAAAGCCCCTCAGCGGCTCGACCCGGCGGCCGCCACCTCCGACAGCACGCCGGCCGTTTCTCCGGACGGCGCAAAATTGGCCTACCTGGCGCGCAAAGGCTCGACGTTCACAGCCCCGCGCGCGCAGATCATGATTCGCGATCTTAAAAGCGGCAGCGCGCGCCCGCTTGCCGAAAGCTTCGATCGCTCTCCCGACTCGCTCAAGTGGTCGAGCGACTCCAAGACTCTGTACGCCGGCGCCGAGGACACGGGGCAGGAACGTATTTTTGCGATCAGTGCAGCGACCGGCGCTGTCAAACCGCTGACCGGCGACGGTCACGTGGGGAGCTTCGACCTGGCGAAGGGCGTGATCGCCTATAGCCGCGACGCGCTCGATTCACCGGCGCAGATTTACGACATGAAATTCGGCGAAGCGCCGCGCGCGCTGACCCATGTGGGGAAACAGGTGGTGGCGCAAACGCCTTTCACCTCCTTTGAGGCATTCAGTTTCAGCGGATGGAATGACGAGACGGTGCACGGTTATGTCGTGCAACCCGCCAATTATCATCCCGGCCAAAAATACCCGGTCGCGTTTTTGATCCATGGCGGCCCGCATGGATCGTTTGGCAATGCGTGGAGCTATCGCTGGAATCCTCAGGTATGGGCAGGCATGGGCTATGCCGTGGTCATGGTGGATTTTCACGGTTCGAGCGGTTACGGCGAGGCATTCGCCAAATCGATCGTCGGCCACTGGGGCGATCGACCGCTCACGGATTTGCAAAAAGGCTGGAGCTACGCGCTGTCGCACTACAGCTTTCTGGATGCAGACCGGGCTTGTGCGTTAGGCGGGTCCTACGGCGGATACATGGTGGCGTGGATCGCCGGGAACTGGACCAAGCCGTGGAAATGTCTGGTCAATCACGACGGTGTATTCGATATTCGCTTAATGTCCTACTCCACGGACATCCCGGGATTCCAGCAGTCGCAAAATGACGCGCCGACCTGGGATAAACCGGAGGCCGTGGAGCGTTTCAACCCCATCGATCATGTCGCCGACTGGAGCGTGCCCATGTTGGTGGTGCACGGCGGGCGCGACGATCGCGTGCCGCTCGATCAGGGCATGGGCGCCTACGGTGCGGCGCAGCTTCGCCACATTCCCAGTCAACTCCTGTATTTTCCCGATGAGAATCACTGGGTGCTCAAGCCGCAAAACTCCGTGCAATGGTATTCAACCGTCGAAACGTGGATGAAGCGCTGGCTCGGCAGTTGATGGAATCTTAAGTCATGACAAAATCTGCCGGAAACAAAATTCGCCTCTACGAACTCGCCCTCGAGAATGGCCGTTCAGCCAGTCCCTTCGTTTGGCGGATCCGCTATGCGCTGGCGCACAAGGGTATTGCATTCGAAACCGTGTACTTGGGGTTTACCGAGATTCCGACGGTGTTCGGCGGCAAATTCAAGACCGTTCCCATACTCGAGCACGGCGACACGGTCCTGGCGGAGAGCTGGGACATCGCCGAGTACTTGGACCGCGCCTTTCCCGACCGCCCGCCGTTGTTCGCCAGTCCGGGCGAACTTGCCGTGATACGGCTCACCGACGCATGGTTCATGAACGAGGTGTTGAGAAAAATGTTCCGGGTGTATGTGAAGGACGTGCACGACGCCGCGCGCCCGCAGGATCGGCCCTACTTTCGCGAGAGCCGCGAGAAGAACATGAAGGGCAAGACACTGGAGAGCTTCACGGTAGATCGCGCATCGTACTTGCCGGCGATTCGCGCCTCCCTGCAGCCGCTGCGCACGCACTTGCAGAAATACCCGTTCCTCGGGGGCAGCACGCCCAATTTCGCCGATTACGTAGCGCTCGGCGGATTTTATTGGGCCGCCAGCGCCGGCACCTTGCCGCTGTTGGAGCGCGACGACGCATTGCGCGATTGGCTCGAGCGCGGGTTCAATTTGTACGGCGGAATTGCGCGGGATCCGGGAGTCGAGCCGCTGTTCGAATGAAGAAGGCCGTCCAATCCAACCTTGCGCATATTCCGATCGTCATGAATAGTTCAGGCTAGTGGCCCGATCCCGCCGGCGCCTCTGGCGCAAAATCTTTATTGTGATCTTCGTGGTCCTCGCCACCGTTGCGGTGGTTGCGGCGGCGTGGATCATGCATTTGGATCGCGTGGTGACTCGACAATTCCAGGGTCGCCATTGGTCGGTGCCGGCGCATGTCTACGCGGCACCGCTCGAGCTGTATGCCGGTGCGCCCATCTCGGCGGACGATCTCGAAGAGGAATTGCGCCGCGTGCACTATCGGCGCGGCGATCCGGCCGGCGGCCCCGGTCTGTATCGTCGGGTCGGCAATGCCTTCGACATTCAGACCCGGCGGGTGCGCTTCATCGACGAACAACGCGATGCCCAGCTGGTGTCCATCCACGCCGACGCATCCTCGATCACCAGCATGCGTCAAATAAACGGTGCGGACCTGCCGGTGTTCCGCCTGGACCCCCCGGTGATCGGCAGCGTCTTTCCCATTCACGGTGAAGATCGCCTGGTCGTATCGCCGGAAGAAGTTCCTACGTTGCTGCGCAAAGGCATCAAGCTGATCGAGGATCGGCGTTTCGATGAACATTACGGCGTCGACACGCTCGGCGTGCTGCGTGCCGTCTGGGTCAACCTGCGCGCAGGCCGGGTGGTGCAGGGCGGCAGCACGCTCACGCAGCAACTGGTGAAGAATTATTTCCTCACCGACGCGCAGACATTCGACCGCAAGGCCACCGAGGCGGTCATGGCGCTGCGGCTCGAAGCGCACTATTCCAAGGACGAGATCCTGGTGGCCTACCTCAATGAGGTCTTCCTGGGCCAGGATGGCGAACGCGCCATCCACGGCTTTGGGCTCGGCAGTGAATTTTATTTCGCCAAGCCCTTGGGCGAACTCGACGCCGGCGAACTGGCGCTGTTGATCGGCCTGGTCAAGGGTCCCTCGTACTACGATCCGCGCAGACATCCCGATCGCGCGCTCGCGCGGCGCAACCTGGTGCTCAAGGAATTTGCCGACGCGCACCTGATCGAGGCCAACGCCGCGCAGCGCGCGGCCGCGGCGCCGCTGGGTGTGCGTCCGGGAGGAGGCAGCTACGTGCCGGCCTACATCGATCTGGTGCGGCGGCATTTGAAGCGCGACTACGCCGAGGCTGATCTGGCGGCGGCCGGATTGTCGGTGTACACCAGCCTCGATCCGCGCGCCCAAGCTGCCGCGGAGCGCGCGCTGACGCGCGATCTGCAGCGCCTGGATGCGAAGGCGGCGGCTCGCGGCGGGCACTTGCAAGGTGCGGTGATCGTGGCCGAGCCCAATAGCGGCGATGTCGTCGCGGTGGTCGGCGGGCGCGAGACCGACACCGCCGGCACCTTCAACCGGGCCCTCGATGCGCGCCGGCCCATCGGTTCACTGGTGAAACCGGCGGTGTACTTGACGGCGCTCGAGAGCGGCCGCTACACCGCGGCCAGCCTGATCGAGGATGCGCCCATCGAAATGAAGCTGCCGGACGGCAGCATCTGGGCGCCGCAGAATTTCGAGCACAATGTGAACGGCTCCGTCACTTTGGCCAAGGCGCTGGCGGAGTCGCTGAATCTGGCCACCGTCAAACTCGGCATGGATTTGGGTTTGTCCAAGGTGATGGACACGCTGCAAAGCTTGGGGCTCGAATCCGCAACGGCGCTCAATCCGTCGCTGCTGCTCGGTACCGTGGAGATGACGCCGCTCGAGGTGGTGCAGGTGTATACCTCGCTGGCGAATGGCGGCTTTCGCGCCCGGCTGCGCGCGGTGCGTGCCGTACTGGACGAGCAGGGGCGGCCGCTCAGGCAGTTCAAGGTCCAAGTCGAACCGGCGGCACCGCCGGCTGCGGTATACCAGTTGGTTCGCATGCTGATGTTGGTACCCACCCGCGGCACGGCGCGCGATGCCGCGGCCCGTTTGCCGAGAGGGTTGGTGATCGCCGGCAAGACCGGCACCTCCTCCGACACCCGAGACAGCTGGTTCGCCGGGTTTACCGGGAGCTACCTGTCCGTGGTCTGGGTGGGCTACGACGACAACCGAGTCACGGGATTGACGGGCGCCGCCGGTGCGCTGCCGGTGTGGGCCGACACCATGGCCAGTCTCAAACCGGTCTCGTTCGAGCCCATCGCCCCGGATTCCGCGGAGGACCGATGGATCGGCTTCGATGATGGACTCGAGACCACGCCTGCCTGCAGCCCCTCCGCCGTGGTCATCGGTGTGCCCAAAAATACCGTGCTGCCCGGCAATCCTCGCTGCAATCCCTCGCAACCGCCCAGCGTCGGTGACAAGATCAAGTCATGGTTCGACCGTATCGTTCACTGACCGGCCTCATGGCGCCGCTCGCCGCCTTGATGCTGGCGGGCTGTGCCGCTTCGTTGCGCACTTCACCTAGCCCCGAAGTCTCCACGCGCCCGCCGTCCGCCTCACCCAACGCGCCGACCCCTGAGCTGCATCCGGAAGTGCCGCGTCCGGCACCGGCGCCGCGCGAATTCAGGCTCTCGCCGGCCACCCAGTCGTTGGTGGCGCAGGCTCACACCCTCCAGGGACGCGGCGACCTGCTCGGCGCCTCATCGACGCTCGACCGGGCGCTGCGCATCGAGCCCAGTAATCCCTTGCTGTGGATCGAGTTGGGGAGAATTCGCTTGGTGGAGGGCGACGCGCATCAGGCGGAAGTTTGCGGCCGCAAGGCTCTTGCGCTCGCCAGCAGCGATCAACGTACGCTCAGCGGCGCCGGTCATCTATTGGCCGATGCGCTGCGCACGCAGGGCCGCAATCAGGAAGCGAGTGAGGTCGAGAGCCGGCGGTGATGCCGTGCAATTGGTTTTTGTTGAGTCCGGCAATAGACCATGATACGTTCGCGTGAACTTTCTTTGCGCTGCAAAGTCCAGTGCAAATACTACGGCGAAGATCAGGGCCAACAATGCGTGCAATGGACTCCAATCTAATCAGTCTCGCGAGAACAATCAGACGCAGTACAGCATTTAAGAACGTGGTTGCCGCCCCTAAGCGGCTTACCGTTAGAGTTCAACAGCGTTTGAACAGAGGAATATTCTCGGTAGAGATCCATTCGAACTTGGGTTTTTTTGCAATCATGCAAATGATTTTGTTGATACTCGTCCATTGTCGGAAAAATGGACTCCATCCCGACATCAGCGCCAAAGGCGGCAATTATGGTGAAGAGACCGGAACGATAGATTGGTTTCTCGAGCTTTTTGAAGCTACTCAAAAGCCGTCCGCCACGATCGCTGCTCGGCTTGCCGATCGCACAGATATTCGAACCTCGACAGTCCGAAATGAGTGGGATCTGGGATTTAAATCGCAGTATGACAAACGAGTATCTTTGGCTGAGGCCAGCGAATTGTTCAATGCACACTACCGACCTGCGGCCGCAGTAAGCGCCGAGGTCGACTCAATCATGAGAAGAATCGGCGTTTCGGCGACGACGCTGGCGGTGCACTATCGCGGTACCGATAAAGTGCATGAAGCTGGACTTGTACCGTGGTCCACAGTTTGCGAACACGCGGCGCAGATTGCGCGCAGCAAGCCCTGGCTAAAAGAAATCATGTTGGCGACTGACGAGATCGAATTTGCCGATTATTTTCGCAAATGGCCGTTCGAGCTTCCGGTAATTGCGGCTCCCGCAGAATATCTGCCGGTGGGGGATCGTCCCGTGCATTTCAGCGGCCATCCCGGCCTGGCGATTGGCCGGGAGGCCTTGATAACCTGTCTATTGCTGTCACGGTGTGGGTTTTTATTGAAGACAGCTTCCTATTTGTCGGGATGGGCGAAGATCTTTAATCCCGAACTTCGGGTGTGGTTAATGGCTCCCCGGGTCGAGCCGAGGTTTTTCCCGGATCGCGCTCTGTGGCACGATCAGCAGTCGGGACGGGCTACGGCTTGATTGCCTGAGCTTTCGGCGTGCCGATGGCGATCTGCATTCTATTGACGCGATGATCCCCGATCCCAATACGCGCATGGCAGTCAACGTATCGAGTTCGTCCCTTACCCCGACGAGACTATCCCTGCGGGCAGAAGGGTAGAGACTTAATATATGAGGAGTGCAAAGAAGTTCTTACAAAGGTCTCGATTGTTGCAGCGTTTTTCGGCAAATGAACAAACGTCACTGGGCGCTGTCAACTTCGTTTAATGAGCCGCGTTAGTCGATAGGGCAACTTTGGAGGACTCATCAATGCCGTCCAAATTCTTATGCGCATCTTTGCTGTTCATGTCCGTATCGGCCGTCGCACAGCCCACAGCCCAGACGGGCGAGCCAACGATTTTGCCGAACCGCGGACAGGACCAAAATCAGCAGCAGTTCGACCGGTACGAATGCTACGGCTGGGCGAAAGGACAGAGCGGCTACGATCCTTCCCAACCGGGGAATCGCATGAGCCAGGAAAATTATCGGCGGGCCTTTTCGGCCTGTATGAGCGGTCGCGGGTACACGGTGAGCGGCGGCACACCACCCCCCAGTTCCTCCCCGCCCGTCGCTCCGCCGCCACCGGCGCAGCCGATGTATATGAGGCAGTACTGGTGGGAGTCGCCTGAACTCGTATACCGCCCTGTTCATTTCGCCATCGAAGGCGGTTTTAGCGCGCCCGCCGGATCGACCGGCGACAATTTGAACAATGGCGGCAACATCGGTGTAGGGATTAGTTTCTTTCCTTCTCGCTCGTTGCCCGTCGGACTTCGCATCGACGGCAGCTGGAGCCAGTTCGATGCAAGCCACGCCTTTTTCGATACCGGCACTGGCACCTACTTGCACAGCCACGAGAACATCTATGGCGGCGATGTGGACCTGCAATTCAACTTGGCACGTCCCTCCTCTCGCTATCAGTTCTACTTGCTGGGTGGGGCGGGCTGGTATCGCGAGCAGTCCGTTCTCGAGCAGTTCGCGCCCGGTTGCAGTTTTTATTATTGCGGTCCGTTCTATGGGGGTGAGCGGTCGAGCACCACGACGGGATGGCGAAGCTCTTGGAATGCCGGCTTCGGCGGCGAGTTCGCCATGCCGGGAGGCACTTCGTTCTTCGTCGAAGCGCGCTATCAGCGCATTTCGTCCCGTGACAGCGACGTGCAACTCGTACCCGTCCGATTCGGCATACGCTTTTGAGCCCGTTCGCTCTCTAAGATGTATCCTCGATTGGTTCGCTAAAGCGTATTTATCATCCCTCATGTAGCGGAATGCGCGAGATCTGGCCGCTTCTTGAAAATTGGGACTTATGGTTCTACATTTTTATAACTATGAAACGCACCCATTGATGCACCGGGGTGTGTGTCACGAAAAGCGGG
>DATHFB010000109.1:0-10241 GCA_035318305.1 Steroidobacteraceae bacterium
AGATAATTCACGACATCGGACTTCGAGACGCGGCCGTCCCGGCCGGAACCTGCGACCGTTTTCGGATCGACTTTGTTTTCCTCGGCCACCCGCTTCGCCGCAGGACTTAGCTTACCGCCCGCCGTGTCCTGCTTGACGGCGTCCGGCTTGCTGTCCTTCGCCACGGCGCCCTTGGCAACCGTGTCCTTCGCCGCGGCCGTTGCGCCGCTCGAGGCGGCGAGAATGGCGGGCGCGCTCGCGCCCGGCACGGCTGCAGCCCCTTCCTCGATGATGGCCAAAATTTGACCGCTGGTGACCGTCGTGCCGTCGCTCAACCTGATTTCCTTGAGCACCCCGGCCACCGGCGCAGGCACCTCGAGCACCACCTTGTCGGTTTCCAGATCGACGAGATTTTCATCTCGCACCACGCTGTCGCCGGGCTTTTTATGCCAGGAGACCAGCGTGGCGTCAGCCACCGACTCGGGCAGCTGCGGCACGCGAACTTCGATAGTCATGAGCCTGTCCTAGTTTGAGCGGGCGGAATGCGCATCGTTTGTCGGGAGGTCTCTTCCGGCGGCACACCCTGCAGGGCCGCGGTGACCAAATTCTTTTGCTGCTGCTCGTGCAGCGCCGCGATGCCGGTTGCGGGCGCGGCAGCGCCCGCGCGGCCGGCATACAGCAGCTCGTGCTGATCGCCGAGTTTCGACTGCAGGCGATGGCGAATCTGATACCAGCTGCCCTGATTCTGCGGCTCTTCCTGGCACCAGATGATTTCCCGCGCATTCGAGTACTTGCGCACGACAGCCTCATATTCATCGGACGGAAATGGATAGAGCTGCTCGATTCGAACGATGGCCACCGTATCGGTCTTGGCCTCGCGGCGCGCTTTCAGCAGGTCGAAATACACCTTGCCGCTGCACAATACCACGCGCGTCACCGCGGATGGTTTGATGTCATCGATCTCATCGATGACGTTTTGGAATCCGCTGCCGGAAAGCTCTTCGAGACGCGACACGGACAGGGGATGACGCAGCAAACTCTTGGGCGTCATGATGATGAGCGGCTTGCGCAACGGGCGCAGCATCTGCCTGCGCAGCATGTGAAACATTTGCGCCGGCGTCGAGGGCACGCACACCTGCATGTTGAACTCGGCGCAGAGCTGCAAAAACCGCTCCAGGCGCGCGGAGGAGTGTTCCGGTCCCTGACCCTCGTAGCCATGCGGCAGGAACAGCGTGATGCCGGAGAGGCGGCCCCATTTTGCCTCGCCCGAACTGATGAACTGATCGATGATGACTTGCGCGCCATTGCAGAAGTCGCCGAACTGTCCTTCCCAGATCGTCAGGCAGCGAGGTTCGGTGGTGGAGAAACCGTACTCGAAACCCATGACCGCTTCTTCCGACAGCACCGAATCGGTCACCGTGAACTTCGGTTGATTGCTGGCCACATGCTGCAGCGGCACGTAAGCGCGTCCGCTGGCTTGGTCGTGCAGTACGGCATGGCGATGGAAGAAGGTGCCGCGGCCGCTATCCTGCCCCGTCAGACGGATCGGATACCCCTCCTGCACCAGACTGGCGTACGCCAAATTCTCCGCACAGCCCCAATCCATAGCAAGGTCGCCGTTCACCATCTTCTCGCGGGACTGCATGATGGCAAGGACGCGGGGATGCAAAACCCAATCGGTGGGATAGGTCGTAATGGCCTTTCCCAAGACCCGCAGGCGCGCCATGTCCACACCGGTCTTCACCGCTTCCCAGTCTCCACCCAGGTACTCGCTCCAGTCGACGGTGTAGGGGTTGCCGATCAATCCCAAGGCTGCGCGCGCCTGAGGTTTGCCCTCGTCCAAACCACTGCGATACTGCTCCATCATGGCGGCCGCGTCAGCCGCGCTCAGGACGCCCTCGGCGACCAGCTTGTCGGTATACAGTTGCCGCACCGTCGGCTTCTTGCGAATTATTTGATACATGAGCGGCTGCGTGGCCGCCGGCTCGTCCGCTTCGTTGTGCCCATGGCGCCGATAGCACACCAGGTCGATCACCACATCCTTGTGAAATTTCATCCGATATTCGAGCGCAAAGCGCGTAACGAAGCACACGGCCTCAGGATCATCTGCATTCACGTGCAGAATGGGCGCTTCGACCATCTTCGCGACATCGGAACAGTACAGCGTGGAGCGCGCATCGCGCGGCTCGCTGGTGGTGAAACCGACCTGGTTGTTGATGATGATGTGGACCGTGCCGCCGGTATAGAAGCCGCGCGTCTGCGATAGCTGCAGGGTCTCCATGTTCACGCCCTGCCCGGCAAAGGCAGCATCGCCGTGGATTTGCACCGGCAACACCTTGTCGCCGAGCGCATCGCCGCGCCGTTCCTGGCGGGCGCGGGCGGAACCCTCGACGACGGGGTTCACCACCTCCAAATGCGAGGGGTTGAATGCCAGCGCAACGTGCACGTTGCCCGGTTCGGCCTTCAGGTCGGCGGAAAATCCCTTGTGATATTTGACGTCGCCCGAACCGCGCAGCTTGGCGAGGTCGTACTGACCTTCGAATTCACTGAACAAATCCTTCGGCGACTTGCCCAGCAAATTCACCAGCACATTGAGGCGGCCGCGATGCGCCATGCCGATGATGGTCTCCTCCACGCCGCTTTTGCCGCCCTGCTGCACCAAGTCGTCCAGCAACGGAATCAAACTGTCGCCGCCCTCCAAGGAGAAACGCTTCTGACCCACGTACTTGGTGTGCAGGTAGCGTTCCAGCCCTTCCGCCGCGGTCAGCTGCCAGAGAATGTTTTTCTTCTCATCGACGCTGAAGCGCCGCTGCATGCGCGCAACTTGAAACCGATCCTGCAGCCACAAGCGCTCTTCGGTATCCGATACATGCGCGAATTCCGCGCCGATGGTATCGGTGTAAATGAACTTGAGGTCGGCAAGAATTTTCCGCAGCGTCGCACGCTCCGGAATCGCGTGATTGCGGCTGCCGGTGAAGAATTCGGTTTCAAGATCCGCATCGGACAAGCCGAAATATTGCAGGTCGAGCACATAAGGGTTGGCGCGCTTCTGCAGACCCAAAGGATCCAGGTTGGCGATCAAATGACCGCGATTCGCATAAACCTGAATGAGGCGCGACACCGCGCCCTGTTTGGCGCTGGCGCCCGCGGATTGGCTGCCTGCAGCGGCGGCAGGCGCCGGCGGCTGTTGAACGCGCGCCAATAAGCGCTCGCGAATGGGACCATGGGCGATATCGCCGCCGCTGCCGGCCAAGCCTTTGAAATACTCGCGCCAGGCGGGATCTACTCCGCTCGGGTCCCGCAAGAACTGTTCGTAGAGATCTTCAATGAAACCGGCGTTTCCACCGGACAGCGCCGTGGTGGCTAGTTGGTCAGCAAGTGATTGGCTCATGAGCGCAGCAGGCAGTGAAAAACCTCAAGTACATCAGCATGATGGGGGAAGAAGTAGATCTTGAGCAGCGGGCCTAGTTTAGCCGAAGGCGCCATAATATGGAATGTGACGGCGCGCGGAGAATTTACAAGAGGGGCAGTTCGCCTGAGCCTTTCAGCATCCAAATTTCGTAGCCGATGAGCGACGCATAGACGGTCAACACGGCATACAAGACGAATTCGACGCGAATCATGCGCATGAATCGGTAGCGGGCGAGAAACACCATCACCACGATGCCCGCGCCGGTCATGGCCATCTTGAAGGCCGCAAACGTGGCCACGCTGCGGTACACGAGCACCGCCATGACGGGATTCATCTCGTCGGCGCCCTGCAGCAGCAGGATGGCCGTCAGAAATGCGTCCGTCGCGCTCAGCAACAAGATGCCCATGGATACGGCCAGCAAGCGCGCCGAATACCAATCCACAGGGTGAAAGCGAGAATCGTCGAGGCGCCGCGCCGGTCGCCTGCGGCGCGGGTTGAAGCTGCCATATAGAACTGACCACCACGCTCGGCGCCGGCGATCCGTTCTCTCACGGCGCTCGGAACCCCAGTCGTTTATTCGCCGCGCGCGGCTCGCATCGTTCATCCGCACCACTATCCGGACTTGCCGCCATCTTAGGCAAGCCCGATGAGTCATAATCTGTGCCGCCGGGCGATTATTTTTTAAGAGGCGGTCACCAGCTTGGCCATGAAGTCGCTGACCGGCATGGCCGCCAGGCGTTGATCCGCAAACATCGCCTTGATCGATTCGGTCTGCTTGGGCTGGAAGCAGCCCGCAACGCTGGACTCGAACTTCTTCACCAGCACCGGCATGCCTTCGGCGCGGCGCTTGCGGTGTCCGATGGGGAAGTCCACGGCAACTCTCTGACTCGACGTGCCGTCCTTGAAGAACACTTGCACGGCGTTGCCGATGTAGCGTTTGTCCGCCGCGTAGTAATCGCGTGTGAAGGCCGGATTCTCCTTGACCTGCATCTTCGCGCGCAGATCATCGACCCGAGGATCGCTCGCGACTTTGTCTTCATAGTCGGACGCTTCGAGCCTGCCGAACAGCAGCGGTATGGCGACCATGTATTGAATGCAGTGATCGCGATCGGCGGGGTTGGCGAGCGGGCCCGTCTTGTCGATGATGCGCACACCGGGTTCCTGGGTTTCGATGACCACTCGATCGATCTGGTCGAGCTTCGCCAAGATTTGCGGATGCAGCGTCATGGCCGCTTCCACGGCCGTCTGCGCATGAAACTCCGCGGGAAACGAAATCTTGAACAGCACATTTTCCATCACGTAGCTGCCCAGGGGCTGGGGCAGCACCACGGTCTTGCCCTTGAACAGCACATCTTGAAAGCCCCAGGTTTTTGCAGACAGCGCCGACGGATATCCCATCTCGCCTTTGAGGGCGAACAGCGCATGGCGCACGGCACGGCTGGTGGCATCGCCGGCGGCCCAGCTCTTGCGTGAGCCGGTATTCGGCGCATGCCGGTAGGTGCGCAGCGCCCCGCCGTCGATCCAGGCATTCGACACCGCGTTGACGATCTGCTCGCGAGAACCGCCCAGCATCGCTGTGACGACAGCGGTCGAAGCCACACGAACCAGCAGCACATGGTCCAGTCCGACCCGATTGAAGCTGTTCTCCAAGGCGAGGACTCCTTGAATTTCATGCGCCTTGATCATGCCTGTGAGCACATCGCGCACCGCGACCCGCTTGCCCGAGCGCGACAGGTAGTCGGCCACGGCGAGAATCCCGCCCAAATTGTCGGAAGGGTGTCCCCACTCGGCCGCCAGCCACGTATCGTTGAAATCCAACCAGCGAATCATGGCGCCGATGTTGAATGCCGCCGTGATCGGATCGAGTTCGTAAGCCGTGCCGGGAACCCGCGCGCCTCCATTGAGCGTGGCGCCGGGAACCACCGGTCCCATCAACTTGGTGCAGGCCGGATACTTCAGCGCCTGAAAACCGCAGGCCAGCGTATCCATCAAGCAATACGCCGCGGTCTCGTACGCCAGCGTGCTGGTGATGTCGTAACTCAGCGCGTAATCCGCGATGGCGGTGAGAACCTGATCGGGAGCCGGTCTTTCGGCGGACTTGATATCGAGGGATGACATAAATTTAAGGGCGCTCCGCAAGGGGTATGAATTTCAAGTTTTCGGGTCCGATGTAGTTGGCGCTCGGGCGGATGATTTTTCCATCCTCGCGCTGCTCGATGACATGCGCCGCCCAGCCGGAGGTGCGGCTGATGACGAACAACGGCGTGAACATCGCGGTCGGCACGCCCATCAGGTGATACGACACGGCGGAGAACCAATCGAGGTTCGGAAACATTTTCTTGATGTCCCACATGACCGATTCGATCCGCTCGGCCACTTCGAATCCCAGCATGTCGTTCGCCTCGCGCGCGAGTGCTCGCGATACTTCTTTGATTACCTGATTGCGCGGGTCCGACACGGTATACACCGGATGGCCGAAGCCAATGATCACTTCCTTGGATGCCACGCGCTTGCGGATATCCGCTTCGGCCGCATCCGGCGTTGGATAGCGCTTCTGGATCTCGAAAGCGACTTCATTTGCGCCGCCATGCTTGGGTCCGCGCAGCGCGCCGATCGCGCCGGTAATGCAGGAGTAGAGATCTGAACCCGTACCGGCAATCACCCTGGCCGTGAACGTGGAGGCGTTGAACTCATGCTCGGCATACAAATTGAGCGATGTGTGCATGGCTCGCACCCAGCTTGCCGAGGGCTTGCGGCCGTGCAACAAGTGCAAGAAATGCGCGCCGATCGAGTCATCGTCGGTTTGCACATCGATGCGCCGGCCGCTCTTCGCGTAGTGGTGCCAGTAGCACAGCATCGAGCCTAAGCAGGCCAATAACCGATCGGCCAGGTCGCGCGCTCCTGTGGAAGCATGATCGTTCGCTTCCGGCACGCAACAGCCCAGCGCCGACACGCCGGTGCGCAACACATCCATGGGATGGCTGGCCGCCGGGAGTTGCTCGAGGACGGTCGTGACGGCAGCCGGCAGCACGCGCAGGCCCTTCAGCTTGGCTTTGTAAGCCGCGAGTTGCGGCTTGTTGGGCAATTTCTCGTGCACCAGCAAGTGCGCTATTTCTTCGAACTCGCATTGCGTGGCGATATCCAGAATATCGTAGCCGCGGTAGTGCAAATCGTTGCCGGTTCTGCCGACGGTGCACAACGCCGTATTGCCCGCGGTGACGCCGGACAAGGCCACGGATTTTTTCGGTTTGAAGCCGGCGGCGGCCCCCGCTTCGGAATTAGATGTCACTTTTCCTTTCCTTCAGCAAATAGTTCATCCAGCTTCGCTTCGTAGGCATAGTAGTCGAGATACTTGTACAGATCGGCGCGCGTCTGCATGGTGGCGAGCACATGCTTCTGCGTTCCGTCGCGGCGAATCGCTTGGTAGGTGTTGAGCGCCGCGGCGTTCATCGCGCGGTAGGCGGAACAGCAGTGCAATACGATGTCGACTCCCACCGTCGCCAGTTCATCTCGCGTGTACAACGGGGTCTGGCCGAATTCCGTGATGTTTGCAAGAATCGGCACTTTGACCGCATCCTTGAAGCGCCGGTACATCGCGAGTTCCGTGATGGCTTCCGGGAAAATCATGTCGGCGCCCGCCTCGACGCAGGCGACCGCGCGGTCGAGGGCTTTATCCATGCCCTCAACGGCCAACGCGTCGGTGCGCGCCATGATCACGAATTTATCGTCGGTTCGAGCATCCACCGCAGCTTTGATGCGATCGACCATTTCTGGTTTGGAAACGATTTCCTTGCCGGGGCGATGGCCGCAGCGCTTCGATTGCACCTGATCCTCGATGTGCATGCCGCCTGCGCCGAACTTCGTGAAGGATCTTACCGTGCGCGCAATGTTGAACGCCCCGCCCCAGCCGGTATCCGCATCGACCAGCATCGGCAATGGGCAGGCGTCGGTGATTCTGCGGATATCGACCAGCACGTCATCCATGGTGCTGATGCCTAAATCCGGAACTCCCAACGAATTGGCGGCGACGCCGCTGCCGGCCAAGTACAGCGCCTTGAAGCCGCACGCAGCCGCCATCCGTGCGGTAAACGCATTGATGGCGCCGACCATTTGCAGCGGGCTTTCCTCGGATACGGCGGCGCGCAGGCGCACACCGGCGGACTGCTCATTCGACGGGCTCATACACGCCCCGCAACGGGTATCAGAGCACCCGTGACCGCGCCGGCGGAATCCGAAATCAGGAAGGCAACGACCTCGCCGATCGCGGCAGGCGCGACCCAGCGGCTGAAATCCGCGGTGGGCATGTCGAGACGGTTGCGGGGCGTGTCCAGCGTGCTCGGCAGCAATGCGTTCACAGTAACGCCTCGATCTTTGAGTTCATCAGCGAGTGCCTCCGTTAATTTCGCGACGCCGGCCTTCGAAGCTGCATAGGCGCCCATGCCGGCCCCGGCCTTGACGGCGGCGAGCGCGCCGATGTTGATGATGCGGCCGTGCCCGGACTTCAAGAGATGCGGCAGCGCGGCCTTGCAGCAGGCGATCGCGGTACGTAGGTTCATCCGGTACTGTGAATCCCATGTTTCCAGCGCGCCTTGCTCGAGCTTCTCGAAGCGAAAGCCGCCGGCAATATTGACCAGACCGTCCAGCCGGCCGGTCTCTTGAACAACCTTCAGTATGGTTGAAGCCGCGACCGCATCGTCCGCCAAGTCCAGGCCGCCGTACGACAGCGAGCCCGAAGGTGCTCCCGGCGGCACGGCGGCGTGATCGAGCCGCACCACCTGCGCGCCAAAACCGGCGAGTGTCGCAGCAACCGCCGAGCCCAAGGCGCCGAACGCGCCGGTGACCGCAATCACCTTTCCGGAAAAATCGACCTGGATGCTGCTCACTTCATGGTCCTTCTGGGTGACCCAAAACTATAGAGGGAAGCCGGTTCAAGCCCCGTGACAAAAACGCTCAAAACGAGTGCGCGAAATTGCAACACGCGTAGGGTTGGCGCGCAAGCTCCGGGAGCCTCAAGGCTGCAAGCGGCGCCGAAATTCACCCGGCGATGCACCGGTCCATTTCTTGAATGCGCGATGAAAGGCGCTGCGCTCAGAAAAGCCGAGCTCCAGACCGATGTCCATGGCGCTGCGCTTCGAGTGGCTCAAGTACCCGATGGCCAGGTCTCTGCGCAATTGATCCTTGATGGATTGATAAAACGTGCCCTCCTCGTGCAGCCGCCGGCGCAACGTTGCAGGGGTCATATTCATTTCCTCGGCCAGCGCTTCGAACTCAGGCAAGTCTCCGGGCAGCGACTGACGCAAACGCCGCCGGATCCTCGCGCCCAAGCTGCTGCCGTTCTTGTACTTCAGTAAAATATTTTCCGGCGCGTTGCGCAAAAATTCCTTCACCGTTCGTTCATTTTGGACGATCGGCAGCTCGAGATAGGCGGCATCGAAGATGATGGCGGTATGCGGCGCTCGGAAGCCGATGCTGGTGCTGTACATCAGGCGATACTCGCCGCTGTGCGCCGGCTCGTCGTAGCTGAACTGAGCACGCTTGATCGGGATCCGGCGGCCGACCAGCCAACAAGCCACGCCGTGCAACAGCATCAGGAGCACTTCGTGCGCGAACACGCGCTGCGGCTCGGCGCCGTCCGCATGCAGCGTGATGCTGGCCTCAGCGCCATCCCGATTCAGCTTGCCGTAAATGTCGTCAAGAATCAGCGCATAGAAGCGCAGACTGCGATCAATCGCCGATCCCAGGGTTTTGCAGTTGAGCACCGAGTGGCAAATCATCGCAAAACTCCCCGCCTTCATGCGGCGCGAATCTTGACCGAAAAATTCATCGTCCAGGGTCTGCGCGACCAAGCGCCACAGCGCACCGTAATGCTTGGCCGACACGCGCGTCTGCGATGACTGCAACAGCCCCGGCGAGAGTCCGATCTGCCTGAGCAATCCGTCCGCATCCAGCCCTCGGGCGCGCACGCTCTCCAGCGCTGCTGCGACGAAGCAAATCGCAATGGTCCCCGGTTCGGACTTCGCCGCTTCGGCGCCGTTCGCACGGCTCACGCCCATAGGAGCCTGCCTAAGCAACTGTTGCATTTTCGCTCACGCATTTTGAACGGTTTGGGCACGCCGCAATGACAACTCCGCCTTATAGTTTACGCGATACGGCCACCGCCGACGCGCTTGGGCATCACATGGATTTCTATACCGACGAACAACGCATGATCCGCGATTCCGCGAGGGATTTTGCGCTCCAAGAACTCAAACCCCACGCCGCCCAATGGGAGAAGGACGGTTGGATCGGCGATTCGGCGGTCGCCAAACTCGGGGAGCTGGGGCTTCTCGGAATGATGGTCCCGGATGAATGGGGCGGTTCATACACCGACTACATCGCCTACGCGCTGGCGATCGAAGAAATCGCCGCCGGCGACGGCGCCACCGCGGCGCTGGTGAGCGTGCATAGCTCCGTCGGTTGCGGGCCCATCCTCAAGTACGGCGATGTCGAACAGAAACAGCGCTATCTCGCCGATATGGCGCAGGGCCGCATCATCGGCTGCTTTTGCCTGACGGAACCGCAGGCTGGATCGGAGGCGCATAATTTGAAAACGCGCGCCATCCCGGACGGCGATGCCTGGGTGCTCAACGGCACCAAGCAATTCATCACCAACGGCAAACGCGCGAAGGTCGCAATCGTGTTTGCGGTCACGGATCCGGAGTTGGGCAAGAAAGGTCTGTCTGCTTTCATCGTGCCGACGGATACGCCGGGTTTTCTCGTGGGGCGTCCCGAGCACAAACTCGGCATCCGCGCTTCCGACACCTGTGCCATCACCTTCGACAATTGCCGGATCGGCGCGGATGGCCTGCTG
>DATHFB010000110.1:0-3036 GCA_035318305.1 Steroidobacteraceae bacterium
CCTTTGGGTTCGGGTCGATAGCCAATCGTCAAGAACGCGCGATTCTCGGAATAACCACTGCCGCTGGCAATCCCTGAAGCGATCCTCGACGTGTGATCGTAGCGAAGCCGCACTTCCAACCCCCGTCCCTGTCTGTACGTCAGCGCTCCCCCTACTCTACCGTCGGTTTCCGCGAAATTGGCCTGGGCGTACTCGGTGCGGTAAATGCTGCCGGAAAGCTGCGCTGAAAAGGCGCGATTCAGCTTTCGTTCGACGCGAAATTCTGCGTCACCGCGCGAGAGGTCGAGCTGCGGCAGACCATCGTAAGAGTCTTTCTCCCATCTGCCCGTCAGACCAAATGTCGTACGATTGCGCACGTAGTCCCATCCGACGCTCGCGTACGTCACGGTGTAATTGGCCGAGGTCACCGCGGCGGGCGTGGTGCCGATTCCGCTCAAGGCCCCACCCGGCGCAGTATTGTTGCCGCCGAGAGAGCCCCCCGGCGTGATTCCAATACCACCCGCGCCGCCAACGCCCCCGGTACCGTTGAAACTGGTGCTGGCATCCGTCAGGTCGCGTCCCGCCGTGAATATCAGCTTCGCGGCCGATGACAGTTGACGCGAGAGTTCGAGTTTTGCCATCGGGCCGGTGACGGAGGCGCCGCCCTGGTCGGCTTTGGTGACACCCAAATTCGCCGACAGGCTCGTTCTCGCCCCTTGAACCTCGTAATGCACGTACCCGCTGCTGCGATTGAAATCGGTGTTGAGCACGGTGTCAGCGAACAACACGCGCTCCGAGCTGGCATTGATGGAAACGCTGGAACTCGCCGAGAGCTGGCGCCCGATGGCCAAACTTCCAGAGAAGCGATTGCTGTCAAATGGGCTTGTCTGGTAGTCCGTTCGAGCATATCGCGCCGTCACGTCGACAAATCCGAGCGGCCCCAGCCGCAAGAATAGGTTGGGACCGGTGCTGGCGTAATTGACGTGTTCCTGATTGGTTGGCGTCACCGCAGTGAACGGATCGATCTGGACTTGTCCAAAACTATCCTGAAATGTCCAGGTCAAGCGCTCGGGAATCAATGCCAGTTGCGCCTGGCCATCGAAGCGCCCGATGAGCTGCGCGCTGTAGGCATTCTGCAAATAATCGAGGTAACTGAAATCGCCCTTGGCATCCACCTCGAGCCGCCGACTCTGCTGCTTGATCGCAAAATCGATATCGGTGATCGCCATGGTCTGGTTGACCTTGTCCGTCGGCGCCAGGTTGACGTTATCTGTCTCGCCGATTCCCACATCGACGCCGTAATCCACCGTCACTGCCTGGGCTGCCGACGCGAACCCCAAAGCCGAAGTGCACGCGATCGAGAATCGCCAGGCGCTCAGCCTAGGTTTCATCGGCATTGTTCCCATACGAACCGTACGTGCCATAACCATAATAGCCTTCCGTCAGGCCGACCTTGACTTGATTCAGGATCAGCCCGCCCGCCTGGCCGGGCTCGAATAGTTCGATCGCAGCCTGCACGGCATGGCGCGGCGTCACACCGGCACGCACCACCAGAACCAATTGGCCGGCGATTTTGATGAGCGCTCGTCCCTCATTGGTTATCAGCAGCGGCGGCGAATCCAACAACAAAATCCGGCGCGGATTGCGTGCGCACAAACTCGCCGCGATCTGGCGCATCCGATTGCTGCTGATGAGTTCCGCCGTGCCCTCCACCCGCCTGCCGGCAGGCAGGATCGCCAAGCCCCGCACGTTGGTCGGTATCACCAGCGTCTCCGCGTCCAAGCTTTCATCCACCAGCGCGTCCAATAAGCCTTTTTGGTCGCGCAGGCCAAATATCCCGCTGATGTGCTGCTTGGTCACGTCCGAGTCCACGAGCAACACGGATATGTCCCGCTCGAGCGCCATGCTTAAGGCGAGATTGATACTGGTGAAAGTCTTGCCATCGCCCGGCACGGCACTCGCGACCATGATGATTCGAGGCTCACCCGCGGCGGCGTCATCGGACAGGGCCTTGTCGATCAAGGGACGCTTGATTCGCCGATATTGATCGGTGAACTGGCGCTCCCTTTCTTTATCCGGCAAATAGCCGGAAGCGCGCAACGCGTTCAGGTCAACCGGGAGACGCTTCGCCAACGCGGCCGGGTCTTCCGGCTCGATGACGGCGAAGCGCGAGACTGACTTGATCGTGCTCTCGGATGATGCGATTTTCGCGCCGCCCTGCTGCTTTTTCAGGCGGGCAATGGCCTGTTCAACCAAGCTCATGTCTTCACCAGGGCCTGAATCGCCGCCACGCTCAATCTCGCGCCCGACCAGTTCAGCACCAAAACGATCACAAGCAACACCAGCAGGCTCGAAGTTGCCGCCGAGAAACTCAATAAATGGCGCCAAAATTCCCTGCGCTCGCGCCGCGGAAACGCGGCACTCACCACACCGAGTACCGGAAAACTGGTCAATTCATTGATGGCGCGCGCCGAACTCACGATCGGTCTCAAGGTGTGCAGCCCGTAGGCGACGCCGGCGCCCGCTGCGAGTGCAGCAAGCCAAATTTCAGCAAGCCAGACTGTGCGTCTTGGCCATACGGGTGTGACCGGCGAGGTGGGCGGAAGGGCCACTTCGAAGCGAACCGAACCTGCGTTATCGGCCCGTTCACCCAGTCGCGCCTTTTGATAGCTTGCGAGCAATGCGCTGTACTGCGCCTTGTTCACATCGTAGTCGCGGTTCAGCTGCTGATACTCGGCCTCGACTTGCGGGGCGCTGTTGACCCGCTGGCGCAGCTCCGCAACGCTGCCTTGATGCTGCGCGAACTCCCGGCGCAACGCCGCGATTTCGACGTCCACCTTGTTCAGTTCGAGCTGCATACTCTGATAGACCGGATTATTCCCGGCACCGCTGGAGGCGACGGCGCTCGAATCGCCGCGCCGCAGGCTTTCCAATTCCGTGACCCGGCGCTTTTTCAGTTCATCGAGGGTTGCGCGCATCGCGATGACATCCGGGTGCTTGTCGGTGTACTTGAGGCGCAGTTCGTCGAGCTTCGCCTGAGTCTCTTGGGTGCGGCTC
>DATHFB010000111.1:0-22895 GCA_035318305.1 Steroidobacteraceae bacterium
CGCAGACATGTTTTATAGCGCCAAGGAAGACAACCGGCCGCTGCGCTTCCCGAATACGCCCATGCCGGTGTTTTGGGACTTCGCATACTTTTCCTTCACGATCGCGGCGGCCTGCCAGACCTCGGACGTCTCCACCGAGCATGCAGAGATGCGCAAGATAGTGCTCGGGCACACGTTGGTCTCATTCCTTTTCAACGCATCGATCCTGGGGTTTGCGATCAATGTCACGGCCGGCTTGATCGGCGGGAGCTAGAGATCCCCCTCATTGGGATTGTTTGCGGCCCGCTGCACGCAGAATCAAATCCGCGATTTCCTTCGGGTGAGATACCAGCGACACGTGACTCGAATCAAGTTCGATGGTCGTCGCGTTCATCCGCTTGGCCAGAAATCGCTCGAGATCCGGATTGATCGTGCGGTCCGCGGTCGATACTTGATACCACGTAGGTTTGACTCTCCATGCAGCAGTCGTGGTCTTCGTGGCCGGCAGCGAGTCGGCGCCCCGCCCTTGAACTGCGTATAGAGCGCGCGCTCTGGATGGTTCAACATCGCCGGCGAAATCTCTGAGAAAAGCTTCCTCGCTCAGCCAGAAAAATCCGTCCTTCTTTATCACTCCTGCGCTCGCCGGCGGCTTTGGATATTTCGCCGCGAGTGCGCCGAAGTCCTCGCCCGCATCCGGCGCCCGGGCGGCCACGTACACCAGCGCCGAAACCTTCGGATCATTGCCCGCTTCGCTGATGATCGTTCCCGCAAAGGAGTGGCCCACCAACACCGTCGGCCCATCCTGCAACGCAAGGATTCGGCGAGTTGCGGCAACGTCATCCGCCAGTGAGGTCAACGGATTCTGCACCACTGTTACCTGCAAACCCGCGCGCTGCAGGTAAGGAATGACATCGATCCAAGACGATCCGTCGGCATATAAACCATGCACCAGAACGACATTCTTGGCTACTGGGACATCCTTGGCTACGGGGACATCCTGGGCATGGACTGTTCCAGACATGACTGACGTTGCTGCGATGGCGCTGAGCAGTCCGGTAAACGATCTTCGGTTGAGCACGACTAACTCCAAAATTGAAGGGTGAATTCAATGATGAAGACCGTCGCCCTGGCCGCCTTATTACCGACTGCACACGGCAGCAGCGTTTCAATTGAAATTTACGGCTTTTTGATGATGTCGCCGCCCTTCATGACAAAACCTACGGATTGCAGCAGCGCGATATCGGCAATCGGGTCCCCGGCAACGGCGATGAGATCTCCATATCGGCCAACGGCGATGGCGCCGACATCGCCCGGTCGGCCCAGCGCCTCGGCGGCGTTGGCCGTTGCAGCTTGAATGGCCTGCATCGGGGTCATGCCCCATTTGGTCATGGTGACGAACTGGCGCGCGTTGAAGCCGTTCGGATACACCCCCGCATCCGTTCCAAAAATCATCTTTACGCCGGCTTTCACCGCGGCTTGAAAGGTCTGGCGCTGCTGCAAGCCGATCATGCGTTCCTTTTCAAGCGACTCTTTATATAGGCCGTTCTTCTCGCCCTCAGCGAGAATGTAATCATCATTGTAGACGTCCATTGAAAACCAGGTGCCGTGCTGCTTGGCCAGTGCGAAGGCTTCCGCGTCGGCGAGACTGGCGTGTTCGATCGTGTCGACGCCGGCGCGTATGGCGTCCTTGATCCCCGCGGTTCCATGGGCGTGTACCGCTACGCGCAACCCCAGCATGTGCGCTTCATCCACCAGCGCTTTCATTTCCGCCAGGTCGTACTGCTGGCCGCCCACGCTGTCGGTCTTGGACAGCACGCCGCCGGTACCGCAGAACTTGATGACTTCGGCGCCGTACTTTCGCAGTTTGCGAACTGTTTCGCGGATCTGCTCCGGACCGTTTGCCACTGCCGGCCTCGGCACCGAAACCGATGGCGGAAATTGCGTCGCATCGCAGTGCCCGCCGGTGGCGCCGATGGCATAGGTTGCAGGAACGATGCGCGGTCCAGGAACCATCCCTTGCTCAATGCCTTGCTTGATCGCGACGTCATCGTAATTGGCGGATCCCACATTGCGGACCGTGGTGAAACCGGCCTCGAGCGTCTTTTTGGCATTTGCGACGCCGACGACCGTCCAGAAATTATCCGTAAATTGCAGGTGGCGATAGCCGCTGAAATGCGGATCCGAAGTCAGATGCGTATGCATGTCAATTAATCCAGGCAGCAACGTCATACCCGGAAGATCCACGCGGCGCGCTCCCGCCGGCAGGGCAGATCCTTGAACGCCGACGGCGGCGATGCGGCCATCCGTAATGGTGATTTGCGGGTGCTCTACGACTCGCCCGGTCAGCACGTCGATCATGCGGTCGGCGCTTACCACGACGGTGTCGGCAAAAGCAGCCGTCACTGCAGCATCGGTCAGTGCCGCCCCGGCAACGATGGCGGCGCAGAGCAATAATTTCGATTTCATCTTTTTGATCAACTCCCAATTGTTCGCAACGCTATCACAAGGACGGCGTTGCCGGTTGCGCCTGCGATAGCAGGATGTCGAGTCGCGGCGTTTCAGCACCGCGCACCGAGGCAAAGGCCACAATATGCTCGAGGATGTGCTGCACATAGCCCCGAGTTTCGTTGTAGGGGATGTTTTCAATCCAAATATCGGCGTCCATGGGTCTCGGCGGCAGCCAGCGCGATATGGCTGCCGGGCCTGCGTTGTAGGCCGCGAGACTCAAAGCGAGTTGCTCCCCATATCGATCCAGCAATTCGCGCAAGTAAGCGGCCCCGAGCGGAACCGCGATCGCCGGATCGAACAGGCCGTCGCGACCGGGCGGGGACAAGTGCCAGCGGCGGGCGATCGCAGAGGCGGTGGAGGGCACCAATTGCATCACGCCGCGCGCATCAGCGCGGGATACCGCATCTTTGCGAAACAAACTCTCTTGGCGCATGACGGCCAGTATCCAATCCTGCGGCAACTGCGCCAGCTTGCCGCCCTGACTCACGGCATCCAGATAAGGCCGTGGGTAGCGCAGCGTTACATCGTCGAATGCGCCGGTCTGTGCCAAGGTGGTAATCGCTTGAGAGTACCAGCCCCAACGCGACGCAAGGAGTGCAGCTTGAACTTTCAGCGCGGTATCGGCGCCGTCGAGAACCGCGGTCCACTCCGAGATGGCATCGTCCGTCATGTCGCAGTCGAACAGTTCGTGCGCGCGAATCATCCCCGCTTGATTGCTGAGCGCGGTCTGCGCCGCAGCGTCGGGCGGCGAGGGCCGCACGTTCAGATTGTAGGGCTGCTTCAGGCGGTCCGCCGCGAGATAGCCGTAGTAGTCACGAAGGCCTGCGATTTCAGCAAACAGCGGCGCGGCGGCATCATCGCCCATGGTTGCCGCCACGGCGCGAGCGTGCCAATACCGCCAACGGGGCGTTGCGGAAAGGCTTGGAGGCATCTGCTCCATCCATGCGAGCGCCCGGGCGTAGTCGCCTTTCCACAGTGCCGCGCGTGCCCGCCATTCCTGAACCTGGCTGTCGACGGCCGCCGCCGGCAGCTCGTCGAATGCCGTCATCGCGCGCGGATCACGGTCGTACGCTGCGCCCAATGCCGCAGAACGCTTCAGCCGATCCTGCAGCGGCGGCGCCAGGCCATCGCGAGCGAGCAGGCGCGGAAGCAGGTCCAATGCAAAAGCGGGTTCAGTACGCGAAAGCTTGTCGAACCCCGACGCCAACGCCTCCGCTTCGACGGGCAATGATGGATGCGTGGCCAGCACATTCAATGCCGAGCGAGGTGAATCCAAGAGATCCGACCACTGCAGGAGCGCCGCCCTGCGTCCCAATGGAACGTCGGCCGCAAATTCGCGCGCAAGGCGCGGCGTATCCGCCGCGAGTGCTGCGCGCGTGCGTCCCTCCGCCAAGGCCGGCGTGAGAAACCCTTGTTGCCGCAGCCATGCAAACACCCCCGCGCATTCTGCGGGCGGCTTCTGCGGCGACATCCAGCGCAGCAGCGCGGCCGCGGCGAGTCCTTGCGTGTCATTGCCGGATAGGCGCGCCTCCAGCCTGTCGCAGATCAAGGCCGGATCACTGACATCCACGGAGCGAGGCAGGAACCAATCCCAGCGGCGCCGCTGCGCGAGGCTGGTGAGCCAATCCCGCCGCAGCGCACGCGCCACGGGTTGCCCCGCATGGGTATGCAGGAACGCATCAATCGCGGCATCAAGGTCTTCATCCGGCCTGAGGTTGAGGTCGCGACGCCATCTCGCCGCAACCAGGTAGTCGTGTATGGCGTAGCTCTGCAGCGCCGGTGAATCCGGCAGGTCCGGTTGGTGCTGACGGATGCGCTGCATGGCGGCGACGAATTCCTGGCGGACACCCTCGGCGTCCGCCGCCGGCTGCTCGGAGAGCAGGGGGGCGCAGGCAAGGAGCACGATCGCGCTGAAAAGCATTTTGATCCAAGTCGACATGCCGACATTATGGTGGTTGAATGCCCTTCGGATGAAATCTAAAGTCATTGCAATACTGGAAACTCGCACCGGGGCCCATCTTGCTGAATTGGTTGCGCGTCGTGGCGGCGTGCCGATGCTTGCGCCGGCGCTCGAAGAGGTGCCGGATGTCGATCCCCAAGCCGTGCTCTCCATGCTCGAGCGATGGCGGATCGAGCCCTTCAAAATCTGCATCTTTCAGACCGGCGTCGGTACTCGAGCACTGTTTTCCGCGACAGACTCTGCCAACCTGACGCCGCAGCTGAAGGAATTGTTGGCCGCATCGATCATTGTAGTGCGGGGACCGAAACCGGTCGGTGAATTGAATGCACGCGGCATTCGTATCGACATTCGGGCTGCCTCTCCCTTTACCACCGACACGGTTTTAACCGCCCTCGCGGGTATCGAGGTCCGGGACTGCTCTATCCTGGTGCAGCGATACGGCGCGAAAAACCAAGCACTGGCGGCGGCACTCGAGGCCCGCGGCGCGACGGTATATGAAATTGCGACATACCGATGGGCTTTGCCTGCCAATACGCAACCCCTCGTGGAATTGCTCGACGCATTGCGGCAGGGCCGCGTCGATGCGGTCGTTTTTACGAGCGCGGTACAAATGCACAATCTTTACGCGGTTGCGCAGCAGGCCGGCAACGCGACGCACTTGGCCGGTCATCTGAATCGATCCGTCGTTGCATCCATAGGCCCAGTCTGCTCGCGCACGCTGCGAGACTACGGCGTCACGCCGACTTTGGAAGCCGATCCGCCGAAACTGGGGCCGCTGCTGTCGGCGCTGGACGTGGCGTTGAGCGCTGCGTAGCTCTCCCGCTGTCGGCGCAAGCCCGACAGGCGCTCGGCCAGCCGTCTGACGCGGGCAAAATCGATGTCACCTGAAAATAGGCGGCAGGTGTATAAATACGATCGCGGTCGCACCCTCTCAGGAGCAAGATTAACGTGGATAAGCAAAAAACCGAACCAAAGCCGTTTCTAACGGACATCAAGACATTGCGCGAGCGGGCGCGAAAAAATATCGCCAGCGGCGGCGTGACATTCACGTACCAAGGTGATGTCAAGAAAACCATCGAGATTCTGCAATCCGTTTTGGCCACGGAAATTGTCTGTGTTTTGCGATACACCATGCATGCCGTCGCCGCACAGGGGATCTCCAGCGAAGGAGTGAAGGCCGAATTCGCGCAACACGCCAAGGAAGAGGCGGAGCACATGAACCAGGTGGCTGAGCGCATCAACCAGTTGGGCGGGAAGCCGGATTTCAATCCCACCGGCTTGGCGACGCGCGCCGCGTCCGAATATGGCACGGCTGACAATCTGGTCGAAATGATCAAAGAGAACTTGATCGCGGAAAGAATCGCGATCGATCATTACCGCGAATTGATCCGCTATTTCGGCGAGGATGATCCGGGGACCCGGACCATGTTGCAGCATATTTTGGTCGTGGAAGAGGAGCATGCGAACGACATGCATGACTTGCTGGTGGCGCACGAGGGCCGCCCCATGCTTCCCGGCTGACGGCTGAAAATTCCCAGGAGCCTGTCTGAGTATTCCCCGTGGCCGCGAGCGTGACGGATTTGCCTTCAGTCGAGGCGGAGCCGACGAAGTTGGGTATGCTCCCAATGAGGAGGCGACAACGATGAATGAAGGCAAATCCGTCCGCTCCCAAGGGGTTGGCTCTGGAAGGGGCGTCTGCGGTGTTGCGCGGCTTGCCCGTGGAATCAACCACGGCCTGCGCCGCGCGCCTTGCATCCGCTCCCTTGCAGAGCCAACGCGGCTCACGCGGAATACTCAGACAGGCTCCTAGCTGCTTCCGCCCACCGAGGGTGAGTCGCTGGCCGGGAACGATTCCTCCAGCGCCTCATCGAGTAGTTCATCGATATGGCGTTTATCGCGCGCTTGCGCGTGCTTGCGCATGTATGCAGCCGCATACGAACAGGCCGGATTAATGGACCATCCGCGTTCCCCGGCCAGCTTCACCGCTTCCCGCATCAACTCCGCCGCGATGCCGCGTCCCCCAATGGCTTGGGGAACGCGCGTATGGGTAATGGTCATTACGCCGTCAGCTGCGGCGTAGTCTAATTCTGCGCGATGTCCGTCAATCTCGGTGGCGAACTGACTCGCTTTCTGGTCATGGCTAATGGTGCTCATGGTCCTGTGGATGCTCCGCTTGTTTCGGGCGCTCCGCGGGCTGCGGAGCCGCGCGAGCCTGCGGCTGCGCTCTGGGCTGCGGCGCCGCGGGTCGCGCTGGTTGAGTTTGCTCCGGTTGACGGCGCTGCTCAACTGGTGCGGCTGCCCGGGCCGGCGGAGCTTGACGAACCTGTGCCGGCGGAGGTTGACGAACCGGCGCAGCTTCCCGGGCCGGCGGAGGTTGACGAACCGGCGCGGCTTCCCGGGTTTGCGCGGGTTGACGAGGCTGAACCGCTCGCTCTGGCGGCGGATTCGCGCGCGCCGGGGGATTTACATGCTCGGGCGGATTCAGCTGTTGCGGCGCCGCCGGTTGTCGCGGGGGAGTATCGCGATTTGGCGTAGCGGGGCGCGAGTCTCGACCCGGCGTAGCGGCGCCCCGGTCCGGCGCAACCTGTCGACCCTCCCGATTAGGCGTGGCCTCTCTATTCGGCGTCACTTCTTGCGTCGGACGCTGCGTGTTCTGGCGAGACTGCGGATTCTCGCGGCCCGTGCTCACGGGCCCTGCATTGTGCGCAGGTACGGGATTCGAGAAGTTTCCCGCCCGCGGAGTCGCGGCAATCGGCGGGCGGCCATGATTGGCGGCCGCACGCAATTCCGGATTCCTGCGTGCAGTCTGTTCTTGCTGCCGCTGCGCGGAAGTGTACTCGATGTGGCGATCGCGAGCCGCGGCCAATTCCCGCGACGTGGGCTGGGCGCGAACGCCGTTGCCGCCGTTGAAACTCACGCGGTTGACGGTGACATTGTTGATGACAGTCTTATTATAGACGTTGGTGACATGCACCGAGCCCACGTTGACGACGGCGCGATTGTAGAACAGGCGGCCTCCTTGCCAGTAGCCGCCTTCGTAACCTCGGCCGCCGTAGCCGTAGCCGTAATTGACTCCACCATAGAATCCGACGGTCGGGCCCCAGTAGCCGGCGCGCCAAAGATACACACCGTCCGCGAAGCCCCAGTAGCCGGGAGTCCACAGATAATTCGGTTGCGGCGCCTCGACCCATGCGCCCGGCACCCAGTAGTAATCTTGGATCTCGTCGTCCCAAGCCCAATAGCCAGGAGTCCACAGATACCCATCGCCGGGAATCGGCGGTTGGTCATAGACCGGTAGTTCCGGCGGGGCAATATTCACGGAAACACTGATTCCCTGCGCCATGACGAGCACGGGCGAGAGGGCCAGGATGAGCGCCGGTACGATGGAGCGAATCCAGGTCTTGGAAAGCATGATTTTCTCCGAGCGAATAGGAAATCGCGTTGCCGCGGAAGTAATTGTAAGCGTCACTATATCGAAGACGGCCGGATGTCTTAATCAGCGCGTTGCGGGCGCGCCTGTAGGATATGGCTTATAGCGTGCCATCCGGGTATGCCTACTCCTTATTTATTATATGGTTAGACTTATGACACGCGCCGCCCCTGCAATCACCCAAAACGCGGATGTTCGATTCCTTGGAAAGCTGCTGGGCGATGTGATCCGCAGCTACGGCGGCGATGCGCTGCTTGATCGAATCGAAGCCATTCGGGCGGCGTCCGTCGATCGTTACCGCGGCATCGCCAATCCGCGGGGGCTCGCCGCCGGCTGGGAGAGCCTGTCGCTCGATGAGACCGTGGCTTTCGTGCGCAGCTTCATGCTGTTCTCGATGCTGGCGAATCTTGCCGAGGATCGGCAGGGTGCAGCGGCCGAAAAGGACAGCACGTTGGCGTCGGCCCTGGATTTTTTGGAGGCACAGGGCGTCGAGCGGGCCGATGCCGCCGGCTTGCTCGACCGTGCGCTCATTACGCCGGTGCTGACCGCCCATCCCACCGAGGTGATGCGCAAGAGCATGCTGGATCATCGCAACCGCATTGCGGCGCTGATGGCGCAGCGGGACCTGGGTTCTCGAGAGACCACTGCCGGGGAAGTGATCGAAGAGGCGATCGCCGCGCAAATTGGCCTGCTGTGGCAGACGCGTGCGCTCAGGCACGAACGGCTGTACGTTGCCGACGAGGTCGACACGGCGCTGACTTATCTGAGAGATATTTTTCTGCCCGTCATGCCGGCGCTGTACGCCCGCTGGGAGCGCCTGCTCGGGAAGCGCCCGACGAGTTTTCTGCGGCTCGGCAGTTGGATCGGCGGCGACCGCGACGGAAATCCGCATGTCACTGCGGATTCCCTGCGCTTGGCATTGGGCCGCGCCAGTCAGGCACTCCTGGCCGACTATCTGGAACAGCTCAATGCGCTGGGTGCGGAGCTGTCGCTGTCGAGCGAACTCGCATCGGTCTCAGAGCCTCTCGCCAAATTGGCGCAGCGGGGCGGGGATGTGAATCCTGCTCGTGCCGATGAGCCCTATCGGCGCGCAATCACGGGCATGTATGCGCGGCTGGCCGCTACCTATCAAAGCCTGACCGGCCGAACGCCGCCGAGGCCTGCCACCGTCGAGGCGCCGCCCTATCCCGATGCGGCGAGCCTGCGCGCGGATCTGGAAGTGCTGGAGGATTCGTTGAAGTCGAAGAGCCAGCTGCGCCTAAGTGGCGGCGGTTCACTGGCGCGCCTCAATCGCGCCGTCGAAACTTTCGGCTTTCATTTGGCGACGTTGGATCTTCGGCAAAACGCCGACGTGCATGGCCGCGTTGTTGCAGAACTGCTGAAGGTGGCGGGAGTCTCGGCGGATTACCAGGCGCTCACCGAACCTGCGCGCATCGCGCTGCTGCGTGGAGAGCTGGCCAGCGAGCGGTTGCTGGCGAGCCCGTATGCCGGCTATTCCCCGGAAACCCTGTCTGAGCTCAGCATCGTTCGCGCGGCCGCCGAGGCTCACCGGCGTTATGGCGCCGAATGCATCACCTTCTATGTGATATCCAAGTGCGAGAGCGTGTCCGACCTGCTCGAGGTCAACATCCTTCTCAAAGAAGCCGGACTTTACCGTGGGCACGGAAACCCGTCGGCCTCGATCATGGCGGTACCGTTGTTCGAAACCATCGCCGATTTGGAGCGATCCGCCGACGTGATGCAGGCGTGGTTGGACCTGCCTGAAACCGCGGCAATCACCCGGGCTTTCGGCTTTCAAGAAGTCATGGTGGGTTATTCGGATTCGAACAAGGACGGCGGCTACCTCACCTCTGTGTGGAGCCTGCATCAAGCCACTCGCAAGCTGGCTGCGGTTTTCGAAAGCCATTCCACGTCCATGCAAGTATTCCACGGCCGCGGCGGTGCGGTCGGCCGCGGCGGCGGTTCATCGTTCGCCGCGATTCGCGCGCAACCCCACGGCACGGTGCGAGGGCGGATTCGCATTACCGAGCAGGGGGAGATTATCGCTGCGAAGTACGGCACCTGTGAAAGCGCCGCGACGAATCTCGAATCGATCGCGGCGGCAACCTTGCTGGCGTCGCTGGAAAATGCCGCGCTGTCGGGCGATAGCGCCCGCCGCTTCGCGTCCGCCATGGAAAATCTTTCCCATGAGGCGTTTCGCGCGTATCGCGCATTGGTGTACGAGACTGAAGGTTTCGCGACGTTCTTCCGGCAAATGACGCCGTTGTTGGAAATCTCCGAACTCAAAATCGGTTCCCGTCCCGCCTCTCGAAGCAACTCCCAGCGAATCGAGGATTTGCGGGCGATACCGTGGGTTTTCAGTTGGGCACAGGCCCGCGTGATGTTGCCCGGCTGGTATGGCGTGGGACAGGCGCTGCGTTCCGCCGACAGCGGATTGCTGCGGGAAATGCTGGACGCCTGGCCGTTTTTCCGCGCCACGGTCGATAATTTGGAAATGGTGCTGTCCAAGTCGGATATGGGAATCGCGGCGCGCTATCTCACGCTGGTCGAAGATCAAGCGCTGGGCGATGCGCTATTCGGCCGCATTCGCGACATGTGGTTGGCGACCCAGGATAGCCTGCTGCTGATCACCGGCCAGACACGATTGCTGGAAAAGCACCCCGTGCTCGATGCCTCGATTCGTTTGCGGCTCCCTTACATCGAGCCGTTGAACCTGCTGCAGGTGGAATTGCTCAAGCGCCACAGAGCCGGCGAAAGCGATCCTCGCGTCCGCGAAGGCATACAGCTTTCAATCAACGCCATCGCCACCGCGCTGCGCAACAGCGGCTGAAGTGATCGCCCAACAGAGGGAATCGGAGGTGGAGCGGGCGTATTCCCGGCTCGCTGCGGCGGCCGATGATGCCGACCGAATCATGGCGGCTGCGCTGCTCATACTGAAGATTTTCGATGATTTCTACGCCAGATTCTGCGAGTACGCTTATCGGGCCAAGCGCGCCTTCGAATCCAGCGACCCGCACTCCTCGATCAATATCAGCAAAGAGCGCTTGGGGCTCTACACCCGCTACATCGCGGAACACGGACCCAGGATCGGCCGCTGCTTCCCGGCCTTGTCGGTCGACTCGACCCTGTGGGACGACCTGGATCGCTTGTACGCGGCGATGATCGTCGATCGCTATGAGGCGGATATCGCTTTTAGCTTTGCCCACTCGGTGCGGCGCAACATCAACCGCGGGCTGTGGAAGCCGGTTGCCTATTCATTTCCACCGCCGAGCAAGCTGCGTTCTCTGTCGATGGCATCGGTGCATCGGCGGCTGCCGGTGCAAGGCTGCATTGACGATGACTTGCTGCGCACGGCGCTGCAGATACCGGATTTCTCCGTGCCTTTCAAAGATCTCCAGGGCGACGCGCAAAAGATTCGGCAACGGGTGGAGCGCTTGCTGTACGACAAGCCTGGAGCACTCATTCCCGTGGCCCTGGAGGTCGTCGAGGCCGGATTTTTCCGGGATCGTAGTGCGTTCCTGGTCGCGCGCTGGGTGTTCGCGGATGAGCAAGTCGTGCCGCTCGTCGTCGCGTTCCTCAACGGCGCGCAAGGCATATACGCCGATGCGGTGATGCATCGAATCGCCGACATTCACGATTTGTTCAGTTCGACGTTGGCAAACCTGCATGTGACCACCGAGCTTTACTATCAGACCTGCGTTTTTCTTTTTAGCCTGATGCCGCGACGTCCGTTGGGCGAGCATTACTCGACCATCGGCTACAACCACGTGGGCAAGGTCGCCATTCTCAACGAAATCACCGCGCATCTGCGCAATGAGAATAGATTTCAGCGTTCGCCCGGGGTTCCCGGCACGGTGGCTCTTGGCTTCACCTTCGACACATGTTCATATCATCTGAAGGTCATTCGCGATCAGCCGACGCAGTCTTATAAGTGGGGCGCCTTCCCGGGCGTGACCGCGGTCACAGAGAAGTACCGGGTCGTGCATGAGATCAATCGGGCAGGCAGCATGCTGGACAATGTCATGTACTTCAATCTGAGGTTGGATCGGCACATGTTCGATCCTGTGCTGCTGGATGAAATCAGCCGTGAGGCCTCCGGCAGCGTGCAGGTGGTGGATGAGGGCGTGTTTCTGCGTTCATTGATCGTGCAGCTGAAAATAATCCCGTTGCCGGTGTACTTGGCGCACGCCAGTGAGAGCGAGACGCGCACCGTGATTGCGCGCCTGGGTCATTGCATTCGCAACAATGCCGCCACCAACATCTTCAACAAGGATTTGGATTCCAGGAATTACGGCGTCGGCCGCTATGGCCGCGTATTTCTATTCGACTATGACGCCGTCGAGAAATTGACGGACGTGAAGATTCGCACCAATTCGGATCGGGAGCCGGGCGAGGACAGCGCGCCCAGCTGGTTCTTCGAGGAGGGTGTGATCTTTCTTCCTGAAGAGCTCGAACACGGCATGCAGTTCAAGAACGACTTTGCGCGCCGCTGTTTTCGGCAGGAAAATGCCGATTTGCTCACCGTCGATTATTGGTTGGACGTACAGCAAAAGCTGCAGCGCGGCGAGGTGCCGGGCCTGCGAATGTATCCGGACAGTACCAAGCTCGATCTCGATGCCGCCCAGTAACGAATTCGGGCCTTGGAATCCGGGCATCCAGTCGCAAGTGCCCAAGGAGTTGCTGCACCTGGCCACGATCTTCCGCACCGACAATGTATTTACCAGCATGGCCTCGGCCGTTGAGCTGCGCGGCCTGACGGGCTTCGGATTGAGCGAGCTGGTGGTATTTCGCCCGGAAAGACTGGCACTGCACGAACTCTTGGTACGGATCACCGCGGATTTCGCCGTGCCGGACGGAACCCGGATTGAAGATTTGGGATTGAATTTTCGCGAAATGGCGCGGCTTCTGCTCTCGCAGTATCTGCTGCCGCAGATGCACGCCATCATCGGCGCTTACGATCGCGAGCGTCGGAACGCGAAGGGCATCATCGATGCCGCGGTGGCACGCTTGAGCCGCGGCTGGGGTCCGGAGCACATTGCCGAGTTCGAACGTCTTGCCGTTTCAGCCGGCGATTCGGCCGAGGCGGCCGCCTACAAGTCGCTCGCGCGTACGATGTGCGCGCTGTTTGCGACGCAAGGTCACGCATGGGGCACGAATGAACTCATCGCATCCATGGCTGCTGACTTGGCCTGCAATGACTTTGGGAGCGACTGCATCGGCCGCACGATCGCTCCCTTGTTGCGAGACGCGGCCCATGAGCAGGGTTACAAACTCCTGCCCAGGCAGGAGCATCCGGTTGTCATCAACACCAAGGGGCCCTCCGCCTCCGGCAAGAGTACATTGCGGCCCTTGCTGAAAAAGCTCGCCGGCGACATTGGCGTTCAATGGAGTGATTTTGCGCTGATCAGCCCCGACATCTGGCGCAAGCAGCTGCTCGACTATGCCTCGCTCGGAGCCGCGTACAAATACGCGGGTGCGTTCACCTCGGACGAGCTGCAAATCGTCGATCAGAAACTTGATCGATACATGGCGAACAAGCATCAGCGCGGCGAGATGTCGCATTTGTTGATCGATCGATTTCGATTCGACAGCTTCGCAGCCGATTCGGCCGAGGCGGGCAGTAATTTGCTGACGCGATTTGGCGAGTCCGTTTATTTGTTTTTCATGATTACGCCGCCGGAGATGCTGGTCGAGCGTGCGTGGAAGCGCGGGCTGGAGGTCGGCCGTTACAAGGCGGTCGATGACACGCTGGCCCATGCGGTGGAGGCGTACTCCGGGATTCCGGACGTATTCTTTACCTGGGTACGCCGCAGCGACAAGCGCATCCGATTCGAATTCTTGGATAACACCGTGCGCTTGGGGGAGCGGCCCCGGACGGTGGCCTTCGGCGACAACGAGACATTCAATGTGCTGGACGTCAAGGCCACCCTGGACATAGAGCGCTATGCGCGCATCGACGTCGAGGCCGCAGCCGCAGAGTGTTTGTATTCCGACCGCGCACTGTTGAGCCCCGACAAGAACATGGATTTCTTGAGGCGCTGCGTCGAAACCTTTCGCTGGGTCAACTTCGCCGACCAGGCAAGCGGGCGGGTTTATTTGCGCATTGAGCGCGGCATGCCGATAGCAAAGGATGCCGCTGCTTTCGACCTGGCGTCGCGCATCCCGGATACGTTGGCGGGGATTCGGGCAGTTGCCCCGGAGGCACTCGCGGGTAAGGTGCCGGATGCGCAGCGAGCGGAATACCTTCGCGCGCAAGACGGCGCTGGCCCGCTGCCGTCTCTTGGCCGGTGGGGCGGGGCGGCCTAGGAGCCTGTCTGAGACAGGCTCCTAGCCTAAAAAGCCGCAGTGCAGGTCGACGTGCGCGGCCAAATCGAGCGTGTGCTGGCGGGTGAGGCGTTCCGCCAACTCGGTGTCGCGCCGCTCCAGCGCCTCGATGATCTTCAAATGATCGATGATGGAACGCGCCGCCCGATCGCTTTGCGAAATCGTCGCGCGGCGAATGGCGCGCACATGAAGCATGAGATTCTTGGTCGCCTCCATGATCATTTGCGAGCCGCCAAGAGCAATCACCGCGGTGTGAAAGGCGATGTTCGCATCCGAGTATTCGCACAGGTGCTCAGAAGGCGGCGAGTTCTGGAACTCATCGAACAGGTGGCGCAGCTTGGCTATCTCTGCATCGCTCGCGTTCAAGGTCGCGAGCCGGGCCGCCATGGATTCGAGCGCCGCCCACATTTGAATCATTTCGATCATTTCGCGCTTGGATTTGCGGATGATATAGATACCGCGACGCGGCACGGTGCGAATAAATCCTTCCTGCTCCAACAGCGACAGCGCCTCGCGGATCGGCGTTCGACTCACGCCGAGGGCCGTCGTCAACTGGCGCTCATCGAGCCGCAATTCTTGCTGCGGATCGTAGATATCGGTGTCGGCGATGGCATTTTTAAGAAGTGTGTAGGCTTGGTCGCGCAGGCTGGTCGCGTTCAATGGCGCGAGGGCCAGCGGCGTGGCGGCAGTGGTCCGTTGAACGAGCGTCACGATGGAGTTCATTACTTCCCTTTAAAGATGTTTGCCGTAGCGGCAGGTTGTGCTGACTGATTTGGGTTCCGCGCCAGATATATTACATTGCAGGCGAGGATTTCCCATCGAATATATTCGAATAGAGAGTCCACGCCGGCCTGTTGCTGCACAGTGGAATTGCACTGCAGCGACGTTTGCCACACGCAAAGTTTTCATGGCGCCGCTCCTTGCTTGACACTCTGAAAGTCCTTCATATATGGTATACCACGATATCGACGTCAGGGCTGGCATGTGCTCGAATTTAATGATTCGAGCGTCGTTATTGGGAATTTGAAAGAGGTGGATTAATCTCTTCGCGGCTCATTTTCGCTTAAGTAAAACGCGAACGTGTGCGACAAGTCGATGCGTCAAAACGGTGCGTCTATTCGGCGCTAACAGGAGAACTACAAAATGACCGAGACACAAACTTCGAAATCGCCGTTCGCGAATCCTTGGATTCAACTAACTATCGGCGTCATCTGCATGGCCTGCGTGGCGAACCTGCAGTATGGCTGGACGCTGTTCGTCAATCCCATCGATGCCAAGTATCACTGGGGACGCGCGTCAATTCAGATCGCCTTTACTTTGTTTGTGCTCATCGAGACCTGGCTGATTCCCGTTGAAGGTTATTTAGTCGACCGCTTCGGTCCGCGTTGGGTGGTGCTGAGCGGTGGGGTATTAGTGGCGGCGGCGTGGATACTGAACTCGATGGCGAGCTCCTTGCCGATGCTGTATTTCGGGGCGGCGCTGGGCGGCATTGGCACCGGGTGTGTGTACGGCACGTGTGTCGGCAATGCATTGAAGTGGTTTCCTGGGCGGCGCGGCTTGGCGGCAGGCATCACAGCCTCAGGGTTCGGGGCCGGAGCGGCCCTCACGATCGGGCCGATTCGGACCATGATTGAGTCCTCAGGCTATGAACACGCGTTTTTAACCTTTGGTCTGATCCAGGGCGGCATCGTGTTTGTCATGGCGTGGCTGCTGTTGGTACCGCCGGCGCAATTGGCGAACGCAGTAGTGAAACCGACGCAGACCGCGCACGGATATACGCCAACCGAGGTCTTAAAAAGCCCGGTGTTCTACGTGATGTATCTGATGTTCGTGCTGATTGCCTCGGGCGGACTGACCATGGCGGCCTCCATGGCGCCGATTGCCGAGGACATGAAGATCAGCAAGATCCCAGTGGACCTATTCGGCATGGTGATGCCGGCGTTGGGTTTCGCGCTCTTCTTGAATCGCATCTTCGACGGCGTGGGCAGGCCTTTCTTCGGCTGGCTGTCCGATCAAATCGGCCGTGAGTACACCATGGCGTTGGCCTTCTTCATTGGTGCGGTGGCGCTGTTCACCTTGAGCCAACAAACTTCATCGAGCCCGGTGGTATTCGTGCTGGTCACGGCGCTGTATTTCGGCGTGTATGGGGAAATCTTCAGTTTATTCCCCGCCACGCAAGGCGATACGTTCGGCGCGAAATACGCGGCGGCCAATGCCGGCATGCTGTACACGGCAAAGGGCGCCGGCTCGCTGTTGGTGCCGGTTGCCGCGATCATTGCGAAGAATCAGGGCTGGGGCGCGGTGTTCACCATTGGCGTGACCTTCAACATCATTGCGGCGCTGCTGGCGCTGTTTGTGCTGAAACCGATGCGCGTCAAGCACTTCGCCAAGAGCCGCGTCGACTTCCCCTCAGGGGCGCCGAGCGCGGCCGGAACACGAACCACCTGAAGGTTCAAACAAATCACGAATCTGGAGAGACAATGGCAACTGTAAATCCCACATCGAGTCCGCCCAAGGCCACGACCGCCGAAGATACGCTGCAGCGGAAGAGCCGCGACGCGAGCGTGATCTCCGGCGGCCATTTGGTCGCGAAGGCATTGAAGAATGAAGGTGTGGATACCATCTTCACGCTCTGCGGCGGGCACATCATCGACATCTACGACGGTTGCGTCGATGAAGGCATTCGCATCATCGACGTGCGCCACGAGCAAGTCGCCGCACATGCGGCCGATGGTTATGCACGGCAAACGGGCAAGCTGGGCTGCGTCGTCACCACCGCGGGTCCGGGATGCACCAACGCCGTCACCGGCGTTGCCACGGCGTTCCGATCGGAGAGCCCGATTCTTCACATCGGCGGCCAGGGGGCATTGACGCAGCACAAGATGGGATCGCTGCAGGATCTGCCGCATGTGGAGTTGATGACGCCGATCACCAAATTCGCGGCATCCGTCTCCAGCACCGAACGTGTCGCGGACATGATATCGATGGCGGCGCGCGAGGCGTTCAATGGCGCGACCGGACCGGTGTACTTGGAGATTCCGCGCGATGTCCTCGATCGCGAAGTGGATATCACCAAGGCCGTGATTCCTCAGCCCGGCAAGTATCGCGCGTCGACCAAGTCGGTCGGCGATCCGCGCGACATCGAGAAATTGGCGGATCTGCTCGTCAATGCCGAGCGGCCCGCCATTCTGTACGGGCAGCAAGTGTGGACCGCGCGCGGCCACAAGGAAGCGATTGCGCTGCTGCGCGGGCTCGATATTCCCGGTTATTTCAATGGCGCCAGCCGCGGACTTTTGCCTCCCGGCGATCCGCATCATTTCGACCGCACGCGAACGCAAGCCTTCGCCAGCGCCGATGTACTGGTGATCGTCGGAACGCCGTTCGACTTTCGCATGGGCTACGGCAAGCGGATCAACAAGGATCTGAAGCTGGTGCAGATCGACATGGACTACCGCACCGTCGGCAAGAATCGCGACATCGATTTAGGATTGGTGGGTGATCCGGGCGCCATTCTCGGCGCGGTATTGGCGGCCGCCGGCGGCCGCATCAAGGGCGACAAGCGGCAGGCGCGTCAGCAGTGGCTGAAACAGCTCAGCGATGCCGAGGTGGTGGCGGGCGAGAAGCTCATGCCCTTGTTCAAGTCGAACAGCGTGCCGATCCATCCGTATAGGGTCGCGTGGGAACTGAATGAGTTTCTCGCCGACAACACCATTTATATCGGCGACGGCGGCGACGTGGTCACCATCTCCGCCCAAGCAGTCCGGCCGCGCGGTCCGGGCCAGTGGATGGATCCGGGTGCGTTGGGCTCCCTCGGCGTGGGCACGGGATTTGCGATCGCGGCCGGTCTTGCGAATCCGTCGAAAGAGGTTCTGTGCTACTACGGCGACGGATCCTTCGGCATGACCGCTTTCGATATGGAGACGGCCAATCGGTTCGGCGTCCCCTACATTGCCGTGATCGGCAACAATTCGGCGATGAATCAGATTCGCTATGGACAGCTTGCGAAATATGGCGAGCAGCGCGGCAGTGTCGGCAATCTGTTGGGCGACGTGCCCTTCGGCAAGTTCGCCGAAATGCTGGGCGGCTACGGCGAGGAAGTTCGCGACCCGGCGCAGATTGCGCCGGCGCTGAAGCGCGCCCGCGAGTCGGTGCACAAGCTGCGCAAATCGGCAGTGATCAATATTTGGGTCGATCCGCGCGAATACGCTCCGGGTACCAAAAATCAAACGATGTACAAGTGATAGGCCCCGGGAGTTTTCATGGGTAAGGCGTTAGACGGAGTCAAAATTCTCGATTTCACGCACGTGCAATCGGGTCCTACCTGCACGCAGCTGCTGGCGTGGTTCGGTGCCGATGTCATCAAGGTCGAGAAAGCGGGCGCAGGCGACATCACGCGCGAACAGCTGCGCGATGTACCGGACGTGGACAGCCTGTACTTCACGATGCTCAACCACAACAAGCGCTCGGTGACGCTCGATACCAAGAGCGAGCAGGGCAAGCAGGTTCTGGAGAAGCTGGTCAAGCATTGCGACGTGCTGGTGGAGAATTTCGCACCCGGCGCGCTCGATCGCATGGGCTTCACCTGGGCCCGCATCCAGGAGCTGAATCCGCGCATGATCGTGGCCTCGGTCAAGGGATTCGGTCCCGGTCCGTACGAGGAGTGCAAGGTTTACGAGAACGTCGCGCAATGCGCCGGCGGAGCTGCGTCGACCACCGGCTTCGATGACGGCCCGCCGTTGGTGACGGGCGCGCAAATCGGCGACAGCGGCACCGGATTGCACCTGGCACTGGGGATCGTGGCGGCGCTTTATCAGCGCAACACCACCGGGCGCGGACAGAAGGTGTTGGCGGCCATGCAGGACGGCGTGCTCAACCTGTGCCGCGTCAAACTCCGCGATCAGCAGCGCCTCGAGCGCACGCATGTCATGAAGGAGTATCCGCAGTACCCGAACGGCCAGTTCGGCAGTGCGGTGCCGCGCGCGGCCAATGCTTCGGGCGGCGGGCAGCCGGGAACCATCGTGAAGTGCAAGGGCTGGGAAACCGATCCCAATGCGTACCTGTACTTCATCGCTCAGGCTCCGGTATGGAAGGCGATCTGCCAGGTGATCGGCAAGGAGTCGTGGATTACCGATCCGGACTTCGCCACGCCGAACGCGCGGTTGCCGAGGCTCAAGGAAGTATTCGCGACCGTCGAGGCATGGACGTCGACCAAGACCAAATTCGAAGCGATGGCATTGCTCAACGAGCATGACATCCCGTGCGGCCCGATCCTGTCGATGGAAGAGCTGGCGCACGAGCCTTCGCTGCGCAAAACCGGCACCATCGTCGAGGTGGATCATCCGAAACGCGGCAAGTATCTGACCGTGGGAAACCCCATCAAGATGAGCGACAGCCCTACCCACGTCACTCGATCGCCGCTGCTCGGTGAGCATACCGACGAAGTGCTGGCGGAGTTGGGGTTCGCGCCCGCGGATGTCGCCGCGCTGCGATTGAAGAAAGTCATTTAATACGCGGGGACCGCACGGCGCAACGCCGCGCGCCCGCGCTCAAGCTTCCGAGGAAATTCAAGACATGTCACACGATAAAAATGCCGTTCGTAAAATTCTCGATCAAGCCAAGGTCGCGGGCCGCGAGGCATTGACCGCGCCTGAGGCGCGAGGTGTTTGCGAGGCGTACGGCATCACCATTCCGAAAGAGGGCGTCGCAACCTCGGCCGAGGAAGCAGTCAAGCTTGCCTCCGGCATCGGCTTTCCGGTGGTCATGAAAATCGTCTCACCGCAGATCTTGCACAAGACCGAAGCGGGTGGCGTCATCGTCGGCGTCAAGTCGGCGGAACAGGCCAAGGAGGCCTACGCCAGCATCGTCGCCAACGCCCGCAAGTACGACGCCAAGGCGGAAATACTGGGTGTGCAAATCCAACAGATGCTGATGGGCGGTCAGGAAGTCATCATTGGCGCCGTGACCGACCCGGCATTCGGCAAGCTGGTGGCCTTTGGGCTCGGCGGCATCCTCGTGGAGGTTCTCAAAGACATTACTTTTCGGCTGGCGCCGGCGTCCAACGCGGACGCGCTTTCGATGCTGGACGGCATCCAAGCGGCGGAGATCTTGCGCGGCGTCCGCGGTGCAAAGCCCGTGGATCGCGCGGCGCTGTCGAGCATGATCGAGCGCGTCTCATCATTGGTATCCGACTTCCCTGAAATTTCGGAGATGGATTTGAATCCGGTGTTCGCCACCGACCGCGGCGCCACCGCGGCGGACGTGCGCATCGTCCTCAATTTCAATCCTGCGCCGGCGCGCGAGCGGCCGAGTCAGGCAGCCATCGTCGAAAAGATGAACCGCATCATGAAGCCCAAGGCGGTCGCGGTGATCGGCGCATCAAACGAGAACGGCAAGATCGGCAACTCCGTGATGAAAAATTTGATCAACGGCGGCTACAAGGGAGAGATCTATCCGATCCATCCCAGCGCGGCCGAAATCATGGGCAAGAAGGCCTACAAGAGCGTCAAAGACGTATCCGGCGTCATCGATGTGGCGGTGTTCGCCATACCGGCGAAATTTGTCGCGCAGGCATTGGTCGAAGTGGGCGAAAAGAAGATCGCCGGCGCCATCTTGATTCCGTCCGGCTTTGCCGAGACCGGCAACGTTGCGGGACAGAATGAATTGGCGGAAATCGGCCGCAAGTACGGCGTGCGCCTCATGGGGCCGAATATTTACGGCTTCTACTACACGCCCAGCAACTTGTGCGCGACCTTCTGCACGGCGTACGACGTCAAGGGCCACGCCGCACTGTCCTCGCAGTCGGGCGGCATCGGCATGGCGATCATCGGCTTCTCGCGCTCGGCCAAAATGGGTGTCTCCGCCATTGTCGGTCTCGGCAACAAGTCCGACATCGACGAAGATGACTTGCTGACGTTCTTCGAGCAGGACGACAACACCACCATCATTGCGCAGCACTGCGAGGACTTGAAGGACGGCCGCTCATTTGCCGAAGTGGCGAAGCGGGTGTCGAAGAAGAAGCCCATTGTCGTGTTGAAGGCGGGCCGCACCAGCATGGGGGCGCGCGCGGCAAGTTCGCACACCGGTGCGTTGGCCGGCAACGATAAGATCTATGAAGACGTGTTCAAGCAGTCGGGCGTCATTCGCGCGCGCAGCTTGCGCGACCTGCTCGAATTCGCGCGGGGCATTCCGGTTCTGCCGACGCCCAAGGGCAACAATGTGGTCATCATCACCGGAGCCGGCGGTTCCGGCGTGCTGCTATCGGATGCCTGCGTGGATAATGGGCTGTCGTTGATGGCGATGCCTGCCGATCTCGATGCGGCATTCCGCAAGTTCATTCCGCCGTTCGGTGCGGCCGGGAACCCCGTGGATATCACGGGCGGCGAACCGCCGAGCACCTATCAGAATACGGTACGCCTGGGGCTGCAAGATCCGCGCATCCATGCACTCATTTTGGGCTATTGGCATACCATCATCACGCCGCCCATGGTATTTGCGAAACTGATGGTGGAAGTTGTCGATGAAATGCGCGCGAAAGGCTTCGAGAAGCCCGTGGTGGCCTCTCTGGCGGGCGACGTCGAGGTGGAAGAAGCAGCGGAATATTTGTATCAGCACGGTATCCCGGCCTATGCCTACTCCACTGAGATCCCGGTAGCGGTTCTCGGCGCGAAGTATAAGTGGGCGCGAGGCGCGGGACTGATCCCGAACGAATAGCCCGCCGGTTGCAATTGCCGTGTAGGAAGCGGCCGCCTGAATGGCGGCCGCGACGTGCGCCATACAGTGATCCAGTGCAAACTGACCTTTGTTCTGTCCAAGCGGCGGCTGTTCATGAAGATAGCGATTATTGGTGTCGGCGCAATTGGCGGCTACGTGGGGATTCGGCTTGCGCTGGCAGGAGAGGACGTTACCTTCATTGCGCGCGGGGCGAATCTCGAGGCGCTGCGCACCCAGGGCATCCGGATGATCAACGCGGACGGCTCCGAAGAAGCCGTGCCGCGGGTCAATGCGACCGATAACTATGCGGAAGCGGGACCTCAGGACATGGTCGTGCTGGCGATGAAAGCGCATCAAGTCGCAGCGGTGAGCGGCGAAGTGCCCAAGCTGTTCGGTCCCAAAACGGTCGTGATTCCCATGCAGAACGGCATACCGTACTGGTACTTTCACGGCTACCAGGGCGAACTTGCCGGCGCACGCGTGCAGAGCGTCGACCCCAGCGGAGCGATTTACGAAAATATCCCGTGCGAACGCGTCATCGGCTGCGTGGTGTATCCGGCAGCCGAATTGGTTGCGCCCGGCGTGGTCAAGCATGTCGAGGGAAACCGCTTCCCGGTGGGCGAACCCGACGGCACCACCAGCGAGCGCGTATCGCAGGTTGCGCGATGCTTCGTCAATGGCGGAATGCAGGCGCCGATCTTGAGCGACATACGATCGGAAATTTGGTTGAAACTGTGGGGCAATCTGACTTTCAATCCCATCAGCGCGCTGTCGCGGGCAACGCTCGCCGGCATCTGTCAGTACCCGCCGAGCCGCGCGATCGCGGCGGCGATGATGACCGAAGCGCAAAGCGTGGCCGGTCGATTGGGGGTCAAATTCCGAGTCTCGCTGGAAAAACGCATCGCAGGAGCGGAGAAGGTGGGTCACCATAAAACGTCGATGCTGCAGGATGTCGAGGCCGCACGCACGCTGGAAATCGACGCG
>DATHFB010000112.1:0-3439 GCA_035318305.1 Steroidobacteraceae bacterium
CAAGACGGTTTCGCTGGGCGCGTACCAGGCCCAAGATCCCACCGGCGCCCCCGCCGAGCTCAAATCGGCGAGCCTCGCCGAGCGCGGAGAATATCTGACGCGCGCGGCGGATTGCGTGGTGTGCCATACGGCCAAAGACGGCACTCCGTTCGCCGGCGGTCTCGCCTTCGTTCTGCCGTTTGGAACGATTTATTCGACCAATATAACCCCGGATGCGGAAACCGGGATCGGCAGCTACAGCGACGCGGATTTCCTCAATGCCGTGCACAAAGGCATCGGCCGCGGCAACACCAAGCTGTATCCCGCGATGCCGTATGCCAGTTATACGTATATGTCCGACGCCGATGCGCTCGCCATCAAAGCCTATTTGTTCTCGATCAAGCCCGTGCATGCGCCGGCGCTGAAAAACACCCTGGCATTTCCATTCAACCAACGCGCCCTCATGAGCATGTGGTCGGTTCTCTTCAATTCCGACAAGCGCTTTGAACCCCATGCCGACCGCAGCGCCGAGTCCGAATCCGATGCCGCCTTCCATTTGTGCGGCAATGATGTCCGGATTGATGGGCGTTCCGCAGTCCACGGCGCACACCACGCGATCGACTTTGATATTCCCGTGGCTGTCGACCGTCACTTCGGCGACCTGGGCGACAAAGGTTTTGAATGCTTCGGCCACCGCAATGCCGCGCCCTTTTCCGGCCGGCATCGGTCCGCTGTTCCAGCCCGCCTTCTCGGCGGCGAGTTCCAGCACGGCCTTCATGCGCGGCTCGTGTTCCAGCAGCTTGCGTCTGAAGGTAAATCCATCCACCCCGGCGGCATGCGCCGCTTCGTCGATGAAAGCTTCGACGGCGAAGGTCGTATGCGAGCTGCCCACGACGCGCCACCACAGCACCGGTACGCCGGTCTTGGTGGTCGACAGGTCCACCGCGATGTTGGGTATCGCGTAGGCAATATTCGCCGCGCCTTCCACCGAAGTTCCATCAATGCCGTTCTTCATTCCCGCGGCAAACGGGGTACCGGCCATGATCGACTGGCCGACGATGACGTGATGCCAGCCGGTGAGCTCGCCCTGTGCGGTCAGTCCCGCTTCCATCTTGTGAAAGTACATGGGGCGATACAGGCCGCCGTGAATGTCATCCTCGCGCGTCCACTGCAATTTGATCGGCGTGCCGTCGGCGCCATACGCCTTGGCGATGGACACGGCTTCCACGATGTAATCCGAGATCGTGTTGGCGCGGCGGCCGAAGCTGCCGCCGGCATACAGGGTATGAATGCTGACTTGTTTCGGATCAAGGCCCGCCGTGTGCGCGGCATTCGCCTGATCGATGGTCTGGAATTGATCGCCCGCCCAGATCTCGCAGCTGTTCGCGTCGAGCTTGACCACCGCATCGAGCGGTTCCATCGGCGCGTGCGCCAGATAGGGGAACTCGTAGCTGGCGGACACTTTGCGGGCAGCATCGCCGATGGCTTTCTTGGCGTCGCCCTCTTTGCGCGCGGATAGGGCGGGTTGATCGGCGAGGCGCCGGTATTCGTCCATCAATGCCGCGGAGCTGCGCTTCTCGGCCTTCGAATCATCCCACTCGATTTTTAGCGCATCGCGCCCCTGTTTGGCCGCCCAGAAGCTCTTCGCCACGACGGCAACGCCGCCCGGCACCTGCACCACCTTGACCACGCCGGGCACGGCGCCGGCCGCGGTGCCGTCGAAGGATTTTACCGTCGCGCCGAACAGCGGCGGGCGCTTGAGCAGCGCAACCAGCATGCCCGGCAGCACGAAATCCAAAGTGAATTGCGCCGTACCATCGCTCTTTGCCGCCGCATCGACGCGCGGCGGACGGCCGCCGATCAGTTTGAAGTTTTTCGGGTCCTTGAGCACCACGGTGTCGGGGACCGGCAGCGTGATGGCAGTTTTCACCAGCGAACCGTAGGGCGCCTGGCGTTTGCTGGCGGCGTGGTACACCACCCCTTTGTCAGTGGTCAGATCTGCGACCGGAACATGCCAGTCTTTCGCAGCCGCCGCGAGCAGCACCGCGCGCGCCTTGGCTCCCGCATCGCGCAGCTGCGCCCAGGAGTTGGCCATCGCCGAGCTGCCGCCGGTGCCTTGAATCGTGCCGAAGACAAGATTGGCATAGCGCTTCGCATCGGCGGGCGCGCTTTCGACGGTCACCTTCGACCAATCCGCATCGAGTTCTTCCGCAACGATCGTCGCGATGCCGGTGTACGACCCCTGGCCCATTTCCAAATGCTTCGCGATCACCGTGACGCTGTTGTCCGACCCGATGCGCAGAAATGCGTTGGGGGCGAAAGGAGCGCCGGGCGCCGGTACCGCAGCGACTGCGCGCCGGCCCGTCGCGGCCCATTCAAACCCAATGGTGAGGGCGACCGAGGCGGCGCCCGCGGTTTTGAGAAAATCGCGGCGCGTCGGCAGCGGCGAGCGAAGTGTTTTGTTGATCATGGTTTACGCCTTGATGGATTGCGCGGCCGAATGGATCGCGGCGCGGATGCGCTGGTACGTGGCGCAGCGGCAAATGTTGCCGCTCATGGCGCCATCAATGTCCGCATCGGTCGGTGCGTTATTCTTTTCAAGGAGGGCCGTCGCGGACATGACCTGGCCTGATTGACAGTAGCCGCATTGCGGGACCTGCAATTCCACCCAGGCTGCTTGCACCGCCTTCGCTTGCTTGCTCTTCAAGCCTTCGATGGTGGTGATCTCGCGGCCGGCCACCGCCGACAGCGGCATGACGCAGGAGCGAACCGCTTGCCCGTCGAGATGAACCGTGCAGGCACCGCACATCGCCATGCCGCAGCCGAACTTGGTTCCGTGCAGACCGGCGACTTCGCGCAGGGCCCAGAGCAGGGGCATGGCGGGATCGGCATCCAATGTGGCCGACTGGCCGTTGAGAACGAAAGTGGTGGGCATCGTGAACTCCGCGGGTGATGGCTCGATTCTACGTCCGGCCGGGCTCAATACAAGCCCAGCTCGCGAATACCGCGCGAATACCGCGCGAATACCGCGTCATTACCGCGTCTTGAAATCGACGGCGGTGTTGCCGCCGCAGATCAGCACGCCGACGCGTTCGTGCGGTGCGGGTACATATTGGCGAGAGGTCAATGCGGCGAGTGCGGCGGCGCCGCCGGGTTCCGCAACGACCCGCAGCACCGTCCACAGCTGCCGCTGGGCGTCCAGGATAGCGTCGTCCGACACCAATATGGTCTTGTCGATATGCCGTTGAATCACGGGAAATACCAACTCGCCGACGCGGCGCGGCGCCAGGGACTCCGCGGCGATGCCGCCGGCCTCGGCATCGACCGGTCGGCCCGCCTCGAGCGCGCGCGTGAGCGTCGGTGCCTGCGTCGGCTCGACGGCGACGATCTTGATCCTTCCGTCGTACCAGGCGGCGAGTCCCGCGATGAGCCCGCCGCCGCCCACCGCGACCAAAAGCGT
>DATHFB010000113.1:0-3283 GCA_035318305.1 Steroidobacteraceae bacterium
CGCCCAAGATGCGATCGGACGGAGCCATTTGAGCCCAAAACAATTCGTACTGAAATCCGAGGCGCGTCAGCGGCTCATAGTTCGACAGCGTCACGGAAGGCATGGTCGGCGCTTCCGTGCCGATCATCATGGTGCTGTCGGTCGCGGGCGAGAACCAATGATCGCGATAGCCGATGTCGAGTTGCGCCCAGTTGAAGCCGAAACTCAACATCGAACCGGTCGGCCGGGTTCGACCATCGTAGGCAATGACGCCGGCGCTCGCCAGCATGTAGTCGTTGGGCTGCACAAAGCCTTGAGCGGATACTTCCCACTTGCTGTCCACGGGAAGGCCATGATTGTTGGGAACCACATCGGCGCCGCCGCCATGCGCAGCCGAACCGGTGATGCTCGCATGTGTCAGCGCATAGTCGCGGGAATAACGCTCCAGATATTTTTTTACCTTCGCGCAGAGCGCTGCATCCTTCTTGCACGCCGCCGGCAACGCCAGTTCCACCAGCGCCACCGGGAAGGGCCGCTTGAGTATCGGCTCGTCCGCGAGGATCAGCACCCGCTCGATCTGGCGCTCCATCTCGGGCTCGAGATTCAGCGGTAGGTACGCGCTCACGCCCGCCGCCTGGGCTTGGGAAGCCATGATCGACGCCAAAGCGAACAACACGGCGAGATTAAATACTTTCATGCCTTGAATGGTTTCATGCTTTGGCTTCAACGCTCGAACTGTTTGAAGGCGGTGTCAGAATCGCTCATGACCAAATACATTCGACGCCCGCAGCTTTCTGAATCTCGGGATCGCGCGTAATCAGAGGCAAATCCAGCACCACCGCCGTGGCCGCTATGAGCCGGTCCCCGCGCTCGGGAATCGAGTATAGTCGTTGGGCTGCATACACGATTTCCGCCGTCAATTCAGCTTCATGATATTTGCCGCTCGCAAAAGCGGCGCGCGCCCAATCTTCGAAGGGCAACGCGAGCATGACCCGACCACTGTGACAGGCTTCACCGAGTTCGGCCAATGCTTGCGCCGGAATATAGATCGCACACGTTCCCTCATCGGCTCTATCGAAGAGCCGCAGCGCGTGCTTGCCCAAGCGTTTGCGCTTGCCATCGATTGCCCAGATGAGCGCATGCGTATCCGTGACGGCGACAGGTGTCTCCTCGAAGCCCATACCTTCATCTTCCGAATGAAGCGAGCTTTTTTTCCCACAGCAGCAGCTGCTCAGCGCGAATGTCCGCCAGGGGATCTGTCACTCCTTCTGCGATACTCCCACTGCCGATGAGTTTGAAGTCGGAGGCCGGTGTGGCGTTGCCGGATTCGATGTCGCGCAGCTTCTTAGCCGCGACCTCGAGACCGCTGAGATAGTCTTCACCAACGAGCACGGCACGATTGACGGCACCGCGACTGGTGATGACGATCTTCCGCCCACAATGGGCCGTGACTGCCTCAAAGAGGGCAAAGAATTTCTGGCGGGCGGTGGAAATCGTGAAGATTGGCGGTGCCATAGCCATCCGTCTATAGTGTACAAGTAACTTGTACACTATAGGTCGGTAGCGGGGCGAACACAAGGCTCAAAACCCCCCTTGCGCCAAGCCCCGTTGGGCGGCGGGGCTAGTGCGCCCGGACCTGCCCTTTCGCTCGAGCCGGCTTGCGGGCGGGCTTCTCGCCCGCGATCACTTCAGCGGGCTTGACCGGATCGGCCGGCACCGGCAGCGGCACGGGCATGTGGGTCAGTGCGACCTGCAATACTTCGTCGATCCATTTCACCGAGCGGATGTCGAGTTTTTCCTTGATGTTGTCAGGGATTTCGGCCAAGTCCTTGGTGTTGTCATCCGGTATCAAGACCGTGGTGATGCCGCCGCGGTGCGCCGCCAGCAGTTTCTCTTTCAGTCCGCCAATCGGCAGCACTTCGCCGCGCAGCGTGATCTCGCCGGTCATCGCGACGTCGGAGCGCACCGGAATCTTGGTGAGCGCGGAAATGAGCGCGGTGGCCATGCCGACGCCGGCGCTCGGGCCATCCTTCGGGGTCGCGCCTTCGGGCACGTGAATGTGCACATCGGCCTTTTGATAAAAATCCACATCCAATCCCAGCACCGCCGAGCGGCTGCGCACCACCGTCATGGCGGCTTGAATGGATTCCTGCATGACCTCGCCGAGCTGGCCGGTATGGGTCAACTTGCCCTTGCCGTTGACGACCGCAGCTTCGATGGTCAGCAGTTCGCCGCCGACTTCCGTCCACGCCAAGCCGGTCACTTGACCGACGCGGTTGCTCTCCTCCGCCTTGCCGTAGCGGAAACGGCGCACGCCCAGGTACTTGTCGAGATTGTTGGTATCGACGGTGACGGTTTTTTCCGCCGGCGCCAGCAGCAGCTGCTTCACGGCTTTGCGGCCGATTTTCGAGATCTCGCGCTCGAGGTTGCGTACCCCCGCTTCGCGGGTGTAGTAGCGAATCATGTCCTGGATCGCGGTGTCGTCCACCACGAGTTCGTCGGGTTTCAAGCCGTTTTGCTTGACCTGCTTGGGAAGCAGGTAGCGCCGCGCGATGTTGCTCTTTTCATCCTCGGTGTAGCCGGGGATCCGGATCACTTCCATGCGATCGAGCAGCGGCGCCGGAATATTCAGGCTATTGGCGGTGCAGACGAACATCACTTCGGAGAGATCGAAATCGACCTCTAAGTAATGATCGTTGAAGGTGCTGTTCTGTTCCGGATCGAGCACTTCGAGCAGTGCCGAGGAAGGATCACCGCGAAAATCGGTGGACATCTTGTCGACTTCGTCGAGCAGGAACAAGGGATTGCGAACGCCGCACTTGGCGAGATTTTGAATGATCTTGCCGGGCATCGATCCGATGTAGGTGCGACGGTGGCCGCGGATTTCCGCCTCGTCGCGAACGCCGCCCAGCGACATGCGCACGAACTTGCGATTGGTCGAGCGGGCAACGCTCTGGCCTAAGGAGGTCTTGCCGACACCGGGAGGACCGACCAGGCACAGAATCGGGCCGCGCAAATTCTTGACGCGCTGCTGCACCGCCAAGTATTCGACGATGCGCTCTTTGACCTTTTCCAGCCCGTAGTGATCGGCCTCGAGCACCTTCTCCGCAGCCGCGATGTCCAGGTGCACCTTGCTGCGCTTCTTCCACGGCGACTTGACCAACCAGTCGATGTAGTTGCGCACCACCGTGGCTTCCGCCGACATCGGCGACATCAATTTCAGTTTGGCGAGTTCCGAATTCGCCTTCTCGCGCGCCTCTTTCGGCATGCCGGCCGCTTTGATGCGCTTCTCGAGTTCGCCGAT
>DATHFB010000114.1:0-5956 GCA_035318305.1 Steroidobacteraceae bacterium
GCAACGGCGGCCGCGCCCAGCAACGATGACATGGCGCGCTGCGCGGTCATCCCCGCGCCGGACTCGCGCCTCGCCTGTTACGACGCGCTCGCGCATCGGCCGGCGGATAAAATGTCGAGCGCCGCCGCCAAGACCACCCCGGCGCCTGCACCGGCACCCGTACCCGCGCCTGCAGCAGCGGCCGCGCCCGCCGCGGCCGCGGCGGGGGCACCGGTGTCAGCCCCCGCGATTGCCGCGGATCCAAAAAACTTCGGGTTAACGCCGGCGCAACAGCATCCCGTTGACGCAGGTCCGAAAGCAATTGCGGCGCATATTGCCGTTGTCAGCTCCGATAAATTGGGTCATACCACCGTCGTTCTCGACAGCGGTCAAACATGGACGGTATTGGACGACGATGGGCGAATTTCAGCCGGCGATGCAGTGAGGATCAAGCGGGCGACGCTGGGATCGTATCTGATGTTTACGCCCTCGAATCATTCCTATTCGGTGCGGCGAACGCGGTAATAATCCAGGAGCCTCCTACCCGCCGAATTGTTCTATCCAAGGCTTGAGCAGCGGCATCGCCGGCGCCAACTGCGATTCGTAGTTGCGCCATTGCGCCGTCGCAGAGGTTACGAGACCGCGCGATAACTGCGCGGTGCTCGGCGTGGCATGTTCGCGGGCCTGAACGCGTTGCGCAAACTCGCCCATGCCCGCCATCCAATCGAGGCCGAGGTATGCGCAAATGCCGCGCATCTCTTGCTCGAAACCGGCTACCAATCTCTCGTAGCGAATCTCGTGCCAGTCGAGCGCCAGTGAACGCTTGACCGCGTACGCGAAGTCCATGGCGGCAGCGTAGAAGGCGGCTGCCCCGGATACGGTCAGCAATTCATACATCGACGGATTCATTTGGAAGCGGCGTCTGAAGCAACTCAAGATCACATCGCGCGGGTCGCGGACTGCGAACAGGATTTTTGCGCGGGGAAAGAGTTTGACGATCAGCGGTAACTTCAGGCTGTTCAGCGGATGTTTATCGACGAACACTTTGCCCGCGACATCGACGCCGGCACTGCGCACGCGGCGCCAATAAGCCTCGCGCAACGCATTCACTGCCCGCTCATCCGCACTTGCCAGCGCCTCGAAGTTCAAGGGTTCGCGCATGAAGGCGAGCACGCCGTCGGCCAGCAGCTCGTGTTCCTCGAGGCTGACGACGCGCGGATTACCGTCGAGAACAACCTCCACCAAAGTGGTGCCGGTGCGTGGAAAACCGAGCAAGAAGACATGGCCCGTCGCGGCGGCGGACGTCTCGGGGACGACGGTCCATCGATTGGCGTCGATCTTCTGCATGGCTGCCGTCAACGCGCGCGTATATCCCAACACGTTCGAGCCGGCAAAACGCCGGTGAATTTGCCGGAGCGCCAGGTTGCAGGCGTTGTAAGCCTCGAATGCCTCATCGTAGCGGCCGGCGGCGTCGAGCACGTCCGCCAGCAGTCCCGAGGCGCGCGCCCGATCGGAGGGTCCAGCCCGAGAATCAATGATCACTTGCCGCAACAGTTTCTCGGCCGAGCCCAGGTCACCACCCGCCAATTCCGCGGCGGCGAGGCACAAGATGGCATCCGGGTAGCCAGGAACGATCTTGAGCGCGCGTTGCGCCCAGTCCCGCGCTTCCTGGTGCTGGCCGCGATGAGTGGCGATTGAGGCCAGCGCCGTCGTGGCCGAGAAATTGCCGGGCTCGAGCTCGAGGGCGCGTTGGTGGCTCTGCTTGGCGCGGCCCAGCGAGCCCAATGCCATGAGTGCGTTGCCCTTGCTGGCATGTGCAAACGGCAGGTCTGCGTGTTGTTTTATGAGTTCGTCGATATAGCCCAGAGCCTCGGCCGGCCGGTCGAGACGCTGCAGACACAATCCCAACGCGTGGCGTGCACCCACGTCATTGGGGGCCATGGCGACCGCGCGTTTGAGCAATTTCAACGACTCATCGTACTTGCCTTCTTGTTCGAGGCGCGTCGCGATGACATTGAGCAGCATGGGATGCTCAAATCCGCCGGCGAGCGTCTGCTCAGCCAAGGCTGACGCGCCGACAAAATCACGGCTCTCCGCGAGCCGAAGCACCGTGCGCAGCGTCTCCATGTCAGTTTCAAGATTTCGGGTCATAGGGGATCGCAGATTTGTTGTTCTCAAGGCTACCGGAATCGGCGGGATATGGGAAAATCGTCTCTGGCAACGCTGCGGCCGGGGTGATCTTGAGCGAGGCTTCCGATGAATTGATGGGCAAGGCGGCGCAGTTGCGTCGCCAAAACCAGGTCGCGGAGGCCATCGCAGCATATCGCGAGATTCTCGCGCGCTGGCCGAAGCTGGCGGATGCCTGGTACAACCTCGCGATACTGCAGCGACAAACCTTTCAATTTGACGACGCGCTCGCCTGTTATCAAAAGGCGCTTAGGTTAGGCGTGGCGCGCCCGGAGGAAGTGCACCTGAATCGCGGTGTGATTTTCAGCGATTTTCTGCGCGATCACGAAAGCGCGGCTGCAGAACTGCAGCAAGCCCTGACCCTCAAGCCTGCCTACACGCCGGCGCTGCTGAACCTGGCCAACCTCTATGAGGATTTTGGCAAGCGGGCGGAAGCCAGCTCGCTGTACGCGCGGATTCTCACCCTTGAGCCGCAGGCCTTCGAGGCGCTGGCGCGCTTTGCGAACCTTCAGCCGGCGGGCAGCGTTGATGACTCTCTCGTCAAGCGCCTGCGAGAAGCGCTCATCACGGCGACCTCGATGAGCGTTCGCGCCAGTCTTGGGTTTGCCCTCGGCCGCCTGCTCGATGCGGCGGGCGACTACCGTGACGCATTCCTGGCGTATACGGCAGCCAATCAGGCGAGCCGCGCCAGCGCCGGCGCCCATATGGTTCCCTATGATCGCGCTCGGCAGCAGGCGTTTATCGACCGCCTGATCGGCGGCGGATTGTCCGGTCAGCGAGCCAACACCAGCGGCAGTTCGCCACGGCCTATTTTCATCGTCGGGATGTTTCGCTCCGGGTCCACTTTGGCGGAGCAGCTCCTTGCCGCTGTCCCAGGCGTTGCCGGCGGCGGGGAAATGGATTTCCTGCCGCGTTTGATCAACACGGAATTGACGCCGTTTTTTTCGGCGTCTGCAGGATTGGCGCGCGAGCAACTGGACGCGATCGCGGCCCGTTACACGGCGGAACTTCTGCGTGTATCGGCCAGTGCAGCCTACGTCACTGACAAGCGCCCCGATAATTTTCTGTACATAGGTCTGATCAAGCGGCTGTTTCCGGACGCCAAAATCATACATACGACGCGGGATCCTCTGGATAATTGCTTGTCCATTTTCTTTCTGCATCTCGATCAGCAGATGAGCTATGCCTTGAATCTCAAGGATATCGGCCACTACTATCGCGAGTACCGACGCTTGATGGCGCACTGGAAGAGCCGGTTTGCGGGCGATATCTTCGATTTCGATTACGACGCTTTGATAAAGGATCCGCAGCGCGAGCTCAAGGCACTTTGCGATTTCTTGGGGCTCCCGTGGTCAGGCCAGGTGCCGACGGTCGCCGCGCGCAGTGCTGCCGTCAAGACCGCCAGCGTGTGGCAAGTACGCGAACCTCTGTACAAAACATCATCCGGGCGCGCGCAACATTACGCGGACCAGCTCACCGAATTGCGTGACGAACTCGCGGGCCTGCCATGACCCTATCGTCATCGAAAATAATTCCCATCCTGGCGACTCCACTCGGTATCGCCTCAATTCCGGATTCTGAGCAGATCAATCCCGCCTTGCGCGCGCTGTTTGCGCAGCGAATTGCCGCCGACAACCGGCCGCAGCGAAATCCGCTGCGCTTTTCCAGCGCCGATGATCTGATGGAGTGGCCGCAACCGCCGGTGCGGCAACTGGCGCATGCAATGGTGGGTGCTGTTTACTCCATGGTCGGCAGCCTGAACGAGTTCACGGAGGCGCAACTGCGCTCGTTCAAATTGGAAGCGCGCGCGTGGTTCACGGTTGTCCGAACCAATGGCAGCGTGCCCGCCGCCAGCTATCCGTTGACGTCGTGGTGCGCGATTTATTGCGTGACCGCGCCGCCGCTCAGCGAAGATCGCGCCGATAGCGGGGTGGTGCGCCTGTACGAGTCGCGCCTCGGCACAATGTTCCAAGACGCGACCAACTCCGCGATGCGCGTTCCGTATACCCAGTCGCACTACGTATGGCGCCCTGTGGCGGGGGAAATGGTTATCTTCCCGGCATCCGTCACGCACGAAATCGCGCTGTTGCGCGCTAGCGGCGAGTTGACGCTGGTCACGGCGCGAATTCGCTTCACCGCGCCCGGGCAACGAGGATTGGGACGGTGGTAGGCAGCGCGATAAAGGTGCATCCACTGTTTGCGACGCCATTCGCCGAGGTGCGGCTACCCGCCTGCGAACGCCTGAACCGCGAGCTCGCGGCGCTGTTTCTACAGCGTGAAACGGAAGAACATCGAAACCCGACACCCAGTCATGTGCCGCAAGCGGAAACCTTTGAGAGCCGTTTCAATCTGTTTCGCTGGACCGATGCCTGCGTGCAGGAACTGCGCGGCTTCATGTTGAATGCGGTAGCCCAAATGGTGATGGCGACCACGTCCTTGAAAGCCGAGGATCTTGCACGGCTCACGTTTCAAAACCTCACCTGGTTTCACATATCAAGGTATGCCGGATCATTCGTCGCGCACAACCACCCGCTGGCATCGTGGTCCGCCGTGTACTGCGTTCGCGCCGGCGAAAGCGTTCCGCAGCATCCGGACAGCGGCGTCTTGCGATTCCTCGACGTAAGGCAGGGCGCCAATGCTTATTTGGATCCCGCAAATGCGTTGTTGCATCGCGCCTTCGCGCTCGCACCCGTGGAATTCAAGCTCGAAGCCGGCCAGATGGTGATTTTCCCGTCCTATGTGTTTCATGAGGTTGCGCCCTTTTACGGCAGCGATACGCGTATCACCGTCGCCACCAATTGTTGGTTCGATTAAACTCGATTGCATGCCCGTCGTGCCATCGCCGCAGGGCACGAAACACAGACACCGGTTCAGCGGTTGACAATCGGGAGATAGCCCTGTGGACAAAAACACATTGCGCCGGTTGAGCTTGTTGATTCTGGGTTGCGCGTTGGCGGGGCCGGCTCTGTCAGGCGGACTCTCCGATCTGACCAATCAGGATGCAGCTCGAGGTATCAAAGGAGCACTCACCGCGGGCGCCTCTGCCGCGATAGGGAAGCTCGGGGTTTCCGGCGGATTCTCCAACAACCCCAAGGTCAAGATCCCCTTGCCGCCTGCGCTGGACGAGATCGCGAAGGGCATGCGCATGCTGGGGCGCGGCAAAGATGCCGATGACCTCGTGGCTGCGATGAATCGGGCGGCGGAACAAGCGGTGCCTGAGGCGAGGGTTTTGCTGACGAGTGCGATCAAGTCAATGTCCATCGCGGATGCCAAGAAAATTCTGACCGGCGGCGACGAGTCGGTGACGGAATTTTTTCGCGAAAAGACTGCAGCTCCTCTGGCAGAGAAATTTCTACCCGTTGTCAAGAAGTCCACTGACCGGGTTGGCTTGGCACAGAAGTATAATCAGTTTGCAGCGCAAGCCGCTCAGCTCGGCCTCATCAAAGGTGACGCGGCAACCATCGAGCAGTACGTCACCAGTAAGGCCTTGGATGGGTTGTACGTCATGATCGGCGAGGAAGAACGCGCCATTCGTCAAAATCCGCTGGCGGCGGGTAGCGCGATCGTTTCAAAGGTATTTGGCGCGCTAAAGTGAGTTTCGCGATGATCGCGGAATCAAGACGTACCGCGAGAATAGCCAACATGACGCAAAGGATCCGGCAACTTCGCGTAGGCCGCCGTCACTTCGGGCCTCACCGTGTAGTGCGCAACGAAGTCGCCCGGAAATCGGGAGGGCTTGCCGGTATCGAGGTTCAAGCAAAAGTATTCAATCTCTGCGTCGAGAACGCGC
>DATHFB010000115.1:0-13963 GCA_035318305.1 Steroidobacteraceae bacterium
ATTTATTCGTCGCCGCCGCCAATCGGCTCGGCAGCCCGATCGCCAGCGCCGTCGTTGTCGGCGACAGCATCTGGGATGTGCTTGCAGCCCGGCGTTGCCAGGCACTGGGAGTCGGGTTGCTGTCAGGAGGCTACGGAGCTGATGAACTGGAGCGCGCCGGCGCCTATCGCGTCTACGACGATCCGGCCGATTTGCTCAGTCATCTCGATGAGGTCGGCGGCCGGCGCTAGCGCAGGTCAGGGCGCACGCTAGCGTCGACAACGATGCGCACGGGCTCGATGAGGAATAAACAGGCCGCGTTGGAAGTCCTCTAGAGTGCAAGCCCTCTTAGGGCGTCAAAGCCGAACCCGATGCGAACTCGCGCAACCGAAGCAATACAGGAGTCATTCTGAATGTTCATTTTCCGCTTCGGCTGCATTCGTCTCGGCATCATCACCGTCCTCGCAAGTTGTTTGGCGTCGCAGGCAGGTGCGCAAAGCACGCTGCCCTCGAGCGAACGCCCGGCTCGCGGTGCCGTCTCAGCATCGGCGGCCGCCGAGTCGGCGGATGAGGCTAGACTGCGCGTCGAGACCGCGCTGCGGCTCGATCCGTATTTCTATGACGCGCATGTCAACGTGTTGCTGAAAAAAGGCGTGGTCGTTTTGGAGGGATTTGTGTTCAGCGATTGGGATCTGATACAAGCCATCCGCATCGCGAATAAGGCGGCCGGTGGCGCACGCGTCGTCAATGCACTGTCGATCGAGGTGGGCGGTCGCCGATGACCATGGGTAGGCGTTGCGCGACCGCTCACTGCTGTGAAAGATTTTGCAGCTCTTCCACGGCATCGGCGAAATCCAGTTTGAACTCCTCGACCACCTGTCGCGCCGATTTGATGCTGTCGATGAGGCCCACGCCTTGTCCCACAAAGTAAGTTACGAGATTGCGCGCTGCAGGGTTGCCGGCGGCGGCGGAGCGCTCAATCGCACGCAACGCGCCCTCACTGATCAAGGACTGCAGCGGCATTGGCAGAGGGCTGGGACTGTCGGGCAGATCCCACGCGTCGGTCCAGCCCGAGCGTAGCTGCCGGGACGGCTTGCCGGTTCGTCCCCGCGAGCGCACCGTGTCGCGCGAGGTCGCTGCGACCATCTTTTCCCGAAAGATCTCCGAGGTTTCTGATTCCGTCGTGGCCAGCCAGACCGAGCCGGTCCAAACTCCGGCGGCGCCCAGCGCCATGCAGCCGGCCATTTGGCGGCCAGTCACGATGCCGCCGGCGGCGAGCACCGGAATATCGCCCAAAGGCTTGATCGCCTTCAGCACCTCGGGGACCAGCACGAGCGTGGACACCTCACCGCAGTGCCCGCCCGCCTCTCCACCCTGAACGACAAGAATATCGACCCCCGCCTTCACCTGGCGGATCGCATGCTCTTTCGCGCCCACCAGTGCGGCGACCGGCACGCCGTGGCGCTTGCCCAGTTCGATCATCGATGGCGGTGGTACGCCGAGCGCGTTGGCGATGAGCTTGATCGGGTGACGAAAGGCGGCTTCGAGCGTCTTGAGCGCCTGGCCAGGATCGTAGGGCGGTGCGCCGTCGCGAACCTGATCGTTAGACGCCGGCACATGGTTGCGCTTCAGGAGTTGGGCGACGAAATCGCGGTGCTCCTGCGGTATGCGGGCCGCGAGTGCGGCAGCGGTCAGCCCGCTCTCGCCGCGCGTCACGAGATTCTCCGGGATCAGTACGTCGAGCCCGTAGGGCTTGCCGTTGACGTGATCGTCGATCCATTTCAGTTCGATCTGGATGCTCTCGGGGCTGTGGCGCGTCGCACCCAGCACACCGAACCCGCCGGCGCGGCTGACGGCGGCGACCACATCTCGGCAATGGCTGAATGCGAACAGCGGAAATTCGATGCCGAGCGTCTCGCAGAGCGGCGACTTCACGGGAATTTCCTCCGCGCTACTTCGGCACGAAATCCGGGGGCTTCGAGGAGCCGCCTCCGAACAGAAATTTCTCCATTTCGGCGACCAAGAAGGCCCGAGCCTTCGGCTCGATCGGCGTCAACCGATTCTCGTTGATCAGCATGGTCTGATGCGCCACCCATTGCGCCCACGCTTCTTTGGAAACGGTGTCATAAATCCGCTTTCCCAGCTCGCCGGGGTACGGCAAGTAGTCGAGGCCCTCCGCCTCTCGCTTCAGCAATACACAGTGAACTTTGCGTGCCATGCAGCGAATCTTACGCTAATCGTTCCCATCGGTGCGCAGGCGCTCGAATAGCCGGCGGATGGGTTGAGGCAGGCCGATGCGGGGCGGCGATTCGAGCGAGTACCAGCGGTGATTGTCGGCATCTTGTACACCGGGTTTTCGGTCGCATCGAACCCGCAGCGGATGCAAGCGCAAGTCGAAGTGCGTAAATGCATGATCGATCGGCGGCAGCAGTTGCGATTCTGCCGTGCCGCCGAATTCTTGCAGGCACCACGCCAGCGCCTCTCTTTCATTTTCAAATTGCGGAGGCGACCACAATCCGCCCCACACGCCTGAAGGCGGGCGCCGCTGCACCAGCACGGCAGTCGAGCCGTCGTGCGCAATCTCGGCAATCAAAATCGTGGCCTCGCGCGAAGGCCGGGCGCGCCGGTGTTTTCTGCCCGGCAATTCCGTCTGGCGTCCTTCGAGTGCGGCAACACACCCGGTGCTCAGCGGACACGCGGTGCAGGCGGGTGTTGAGCGAGTGCACACCGTGGCGCCTAAATCCATGATGGCTTGCGTGTAGGCGGCAACGTTTTGAGTCAGCGTACACGCATCGGCCTGCGCCCATAAGGCTGCCAGGACCGCGGCTGACGTCGGATCTCCGGCGATGCCGAAAACACGCGCCAACACACGCTTGGCGTTGCCATCGAGAATGGACTGACGCTGACCGCCCGACAGGGCCAGGATTGCTCCGGCGGTGGACCGGCCAATCCCGGGCAGATCCATCATGGCCTCCAGCGTTTGCGGAAACTCGCCGCCGTGTTGCGCGACCAGCACTTGCGCGCACGCCTGCAGATTGCGCGCGCGTGCGTAGTATCCCAGACCGGTCCACAGATGCAGCACCTCATCGAGAGGCGCCGATGCCAGCGATGCCGCATCGGGAAAGCGCGAGATGAAGCGCGCATAGTACGGAATCACCGTGGCCACTTGCGTTTGCTGCAGCATCACTTCCGACACCCACACCCGGTACGGCGTGGGATTGCTTTGCCACGGCAGCGCGTGCCGACCATGCAGCGCGAACCAATCGAGCAGGCGCTGCGCGAATTGCCGAGGCTCCCAGCTCATTTGCTGAACAGCTTTTCCAGCCCGTTTTTCTTCAAAACATCCTGAAGTTTCTGCTTGAGCTGGTCCTTGGCCGCCGCTTCGATGTCGGGCCTCACCGTGGGATCGGTGTAGGTCCCGGTGACTTTGAGCGGAATATCCGTGGTCCTCGCGGGCGCCGTCGCCACCGCGGCCAGCAACTTAAAGTCGATCGCCTTCGACGATAGATTGGCGCGGCCTTGGCCACTGACCTTGAGCACCGATGACGCGATCGTCAGATCATGCGTTTCGGCCACGCCGTTGGCGATCTGCGCCGATGTCTGGAAGACTTCGAACGGGGTATGCCCGGTGTTTTCGCGCGGCGGCGCAGCCGATTTATCGATCAGGGCCCGCGCAAGGCCCATCTCGTAGGCGACATCGATGCCTTCCAAGGCGCCCTGTGCGAGATTCGCGTCAAGATGTCCGCTCAAGGTCTTGAGGAAGGCATCCAAGGTGGCGCCCCGCGCTGTTGCTTTGAGGTTCAGAGTCGCCCGACCCGACAAGCGTCCTTTTTGAGCAGTACCTGCCAGCAATCGCGCCATATCGACGCCGGTCAGATGCTCATCGACGGTCAGTGTGGGTACGGCGCCGCGCCTGTCCAACGTGATGTCGCCCGAGTAGCGGCCGCCATCGATTTGCGCTTCGATGGGAAACAGATGAATCACGTTGCCTTCAGCAACGAGATTGATGCGCAGGCTGCTCAAGTCCATGCGAGCCACGTGCGCCGCGTTGAGCTTGAAGGTACCGCGCGCATCAAGGGAGGTCGCGCTTCGTCCGGCTTCATCGGCGGCAGAATGTGGGTCAGCCGTGGCTCCCTGCGGAGCGCGATACCGATCGAGATCGATCCGGTCTGCCGTCAGGTCGAACTCGATCGCACCCTTCCCTCCCGGATGGAATTGGATATGTCCCTGCAGCGCCGTGTCATCGAGCCGCACGTTCATGTTGCTCAAGCTCACCGCGTTGGCGCGGTAGGAAAAATCCGTGCTTGCCGACAATGCCGACAGCGCCTTGGCATCCCGGGTCGTGGGCAGTGTAATCCCCAGCCGCGGGGCAAACTCGCGCAGCACCAACGGCGGCAAGATGGCGCTGCCCGTCAGGCTCAAGTCATCGAGAATGCGAGTGGCGGAAACCTGGCCATTCACGTGCGCGCCCGCGTAGCTCAGCGCGAATGCGGGCACCGCCAGCGTCTGCTGCGCTAGATTCACTTGCAGTATCGGGGCCGACAGATCCCAATGGGTCGGCCGATCCGCGCGCGCACGAGTCAGCGTGCCGCTGAAATTCACGGCGGCCAGCTGCCACTGCAAAGCCTGCGCATCCTCGCTCAAGTCGAATTGGGCAGTCATCGAGATCTGCTCACCCGGAATGCCGCGATTGGCGTCAAAGCTCGCCCTCACGGGAACCACCTGAGCGGCTGCGGCCGCACCGGTTTCCAGGGTGATGTTCTCGAACGTCATGCCTTCATAGCTCACCCGTCCATGCTGCACATGCAGGCGGGCGAGCGGCGCCCCAGGGCGTGCTGCGCGTGCCGCGGCATGATCCGCGTCCGCCGTGACGGTCGGGCTGAGCTCCGCTTCCTGCCAGTTGCCCCGGCCCTCGGCGTTCTTGCGCAAGCGCACATTCAGACCGTCGACATCCACGCGGGCGACTTCCAGCCGTTCGCGCAGCAGCGGCAGCAGCTTGACCCGCACCGAGGCATGCGCCAAGGACAGAAATGGCTCCTCGCTGAACCCCGGGGGATTTCCCAAGGTGGCGGGCCCCAATTCCAGGGCGATCCAGGGGAACACCGACAGCTTGATATCGCCGGTCAGCTGCAACTCTCGCCCGGTGGATTCCTTGACGGCCGCGGCGATTCTGCCCTTGAACTGGTTCGGGTTGACGAGCAGCCACACGCCGAGCAGCGCGGCGCCCAAAAGTACGACGATTCCCGCCGCCAAACCGCCCAAAACTTTGAAGTTACGCATGCCTTTCACTCGGGATTGAGAGGTCGATCATAGCTCAAGCGGTGCCTGCTCCCGCCGATACCCTTAAGATGTTGGGTGCAAGACCCACCGGTTACGGGATCCGCATGCGAAGCTGGCCGAATCAGAATAAATTGCTCACCCAGATGCGGACACGGTCCGGCAGCCAGGCTGCGGATCCGGCGGCCGCGAGCGTGCGCGACGAGTCAAGCGCGCTTCAGGAATCGGACACCTCTTCGAGCCGTTCGGCGGAGTTTTTGGAGTTTGCCCAGGCGGCCGGCGGATTCGGCGTCTTCGAACTGAACTTGGTGAGCGGCCAAATAAAAGGGACCTCGCTCTTCTTCGAGCTGATCGGTTTGGAATGCCGTGACATGTCCCTCTCGCGCGAAGAATGGCTGGCATCCATTCATCCCGAAGACTTGGAAAGCGTCGTTCATGCCTTGAGCGACGCCGTGGCCTCGGGCGGCGGCTACGAAGCTGAATACCGCACCTTGACGGCAACCGGCGAGATTCGCTGGCTGGCCGGCCGAGGGCAGGTGTTGCTCGGCGGCGAGGGCTACGATTCGCGGGCAATCGGCACCATTGCGGATATCACCGAACGCAAGGCGCTGGAGGACAGGCTGCAATACGCCACCGAGTCGCTGAATATCGCCCAGACGGCGGCCGGCGTCGCCACCTTCGATTTCGACTTCCGGCGCAATAGCCGCATCTGCTCCGACAATTTCCGCGAGCTGCTCGGTATCCCGTCCGCCACTCCCCTCGATGATCTGAATCGCGCACTGTCGCGCGTTCATCCGGACGACTTCGCGCAGGTGCGCAGCGCACCCTTGGAAACCAAGCCGGCGGATCCTTACTACCGCTGCGAGTATCGGGTACTGCCGGACGGCGGCGGCGAACGCTGGATCGGTGAGAAGGCGAAGGTGACGCGCGGCCCATCCGGCGAGGTCGAGCGCATCACCGGCGCACTCGTCGACATCAGCGATCTGAAGCACACCAAGGCTGCATTGGGCTCGGTGGAGATTCGGCTGGAGCGGGCGCTGCGGGGCACGCAAGACGGCCTGTGGGAGATTGATCTTCTCACCAATGTCTCTTGGTATGGTCTGCGTTTTGGCGAGCTGCTGGGTTACAGCGTGGAGGAGCTCGGAACCTCGCACGAGCAGTTCATGGGCCTGATCCACCCCGAAGACCGCGAGCGCGTCGCCGTGAGTCTCGACAATCACCTCGAACATCGCGCCGTTCACGACCTCGAATTCCGGGTGCGTCACAAAGCCGGGCACTACGAGTGGATGCGGGCGCGCGGCCACGCCGAACGTGCCGCCGATGGCACACCGCTGCGACTGGCGGGCGCCATGCAGCTCATCACCGATCGCAAGCACGCCGAACAAGCCTCCCTCGATGCCAAGCTCAACGCGGAGGCGGCCAATCGAGCGAAGAGCAGCTTCCTCGCGAACTTGAGCCACGAAATCCGCACACCCATGAATGGCGTGATCGGCATGTCGCAGATCCTGGCAGAGACGCCGCTCGACAACACCCAGCGCGAGTACCTGGACATCATTCGCGGCAGCGCCAAGGCCCTGCTGTCATTGATCAACGGCGTGCTCGATTTATCGAAGATCGAGGCTGACCGGCTGGAGCTCGAGAACGTCGAGTTCGATCTGATTCATATGCTGTACGAGACGGTCGCTGCCACGGCCTTGCAAACCGCCGCCAAGGGCATCGAACTAGTCGTCAGCATCGAGGCCGAGGTGCCGGTGCTGATCCGCGCCGATCCCGGCCGGTTGCGCCAGGTGGTCTTGAACCTGCTGGGCAATGCGGTCAAATTCACGCACGAGGGATACATCGCGGTTCACCTCGCAACGCAGGTCGATGAGAACCAGCGGACCTTCCTGACCATTGCTGTGACCGATACGGGCATCGGGATTCCGGCCGATCGATTGGACCGGCTGTTCAAGTCATTTTCGCAGGTCGACTCCTCCACCACCCGCCACTACGGCGGCACGGGCTTAGGTCTATCCATCGTCAAACGCCTGGCCGAATTGATGGGCGGTGAAGTCGGTGTGCGCAGCGAGGTCGGCAACGGCTCGACTTTCTGGGTACGCGTCCAGGTCGACGTGGTCAAGGAACAGCCGCCTCGCATTCCAATCGGGCTCGGCCGCAAGATTCTCATCGTGGACGACATACCCGCCGCCCGCGACAGCCTGGCCTTGAAGCTCAAGCTGTATAGCTACGACACCGTGTCGGTGGGCAGCGTTGATGAGGCCTTGGAACAACTGGCCAAGAATTCGTCCTTCGATCTGGTTTTGGCCGATGAACTCATGCCGATGCGAGGCGGACTCGATCTGCTGGCCCTGCTGCGCGGCGACGGCCGCTTCGCGCGCCTGCCGTTCATTCTGTTGTCCTTGTTCGGCGCCGAACATGGCGCCATCGACCGTGAGCATCGGCCGAATGCCATTGGCTTGAAGCCCATTCGGGCCATCCACCTGGCCACCCTCATCGATCAGGTTTTGACCGGCAAGATGCCGCACGCGCCGAATCTCAAGACTTCGCCGGAAGCGAAGGCAACGTTTCGCGGCAACAAGATCCTTTTGGTGGAAGACAATCCGGTCAACCAGCGCGTGGCGCAGAGAACCCTGCAGAACCTGGCGGCGGAGGTGACGATTGCCAACAACGGGGCTGAGGCCTTGGAACGAATCGCCGCCGCCGCCTTCGACGCGGTCTTGATGGACTGCCAAATGCCCGTGATGGACGGGTTCACGGCAACACGGCGCATTCGCGAATTGGAGTCAAGCCGCGGCATCAAGCGCCTGCCGATCATTGCCCTCACGGCCAATGTGATGAGTGAAGATCGCGAAAACTGCATTGCGGCCGGCATGGACGCGCATCTGGGCAAGCCGATCGAGCCCGCACAGTTGATCGAGGCCTTGAGCCGATTCTTGATGGCGCGGGCGGCCGCGCCGGCGATCGACCGCAAAGCGCTGCGCGAGCTGACGGGCGGCGATGCCGAGTTTGAGCGGGAGCTCGCGGAAACCTTCGTCAGCAGCGGTGATCAATGCCTCGCGGAGATCATGGCGGCGCTTCAAATCAGCGACTTCGACACAGTGCGCAAACGCGCGCATTCATTGAAAGGAGCCAGCGCCAACATTCACGCACTGGATTTGAGCCACGCAGCCTCGAGCTTGGAGAACGCAGTGCGCGATAATTCCATTCCTGCCATCGGCGGCTTGGTGGCGGACCTGAGCGAGAAACTCGCGGCCGTCAACGCGGAACTGCGCCAAGCCGGCTGATCGAACGCTTCGATCTACGCGAGTGCCGCGAGCGCCGCGCCCATTTCTTGGCCGGTCGAGCAATTTCGCCCCGACAATTTGCTCTTGTACAAACTCTCATCCGCCGCCCGGATCAGGGCCTCGACATTGAGAGTCAGATCCGGGCCGTTCAGTCCGGTTGAGGCCACCCCAAAGCTTGCCGTCACGGCGGCATCGCCTGCGCGGGTCGCGAACGGCGTCGCCGCGACGAGATCGCGAATTTTCTCGGCGACGATGACACCCTGGTCGTGCGTGGTTTCGGGCAATACGATGAGAAATTCCTCACCGCCATAGCGCGCCATCCAATCGCTGTTGGTGCGTATGAACTTCTGCGCCCGGCATGCGAATTGCTGGAGCACGTCATCGCCGGCTGCGTGGCCGCGCTGGTCATTGACCTGCTTGAAATGATCGAGGTCGCACATCAGCACCGACAACGGATAGGCGTAGCGGCGGCAACGCTCGAACTCGCGCGGCAACTGCTCCATCAGGTAGCGGCGATTGTAGGCGCCCGTCAAGGCGTCGGTGATCGATAGAATCCGATTGCGTTGATTCGCGACGCGCAGCGAGTGTTCGAGCGCCAGGATGCGGCGGCCGGCACTCAAGCGTGCAATCAGTTCGGCCTCATGCACGGGCTTGACCAGATAGTCATCGGCACCCGCCTCGAGGCCGGCGATGATGTGCTCCTTGGCGTCGCGCGCCGTGAGCAACAGTGCATACACGTAGCCATCGAGCTGCATGTTGCGCACGGCCTTGCATAGGGCAATGCCGTCCATCTCGGGCATCTCCCAGTCGGTGACCAGCATGGGGTAGTAGCGCTTCGTCATCTTGTCGAGCGCTTCGGAACCATTGGCCACGGCGTCGACTTCGTAGCCGGCATTCTTGAGAAAGCGGGTCATGAGCATGCGCGTGACCGGGTCATCCTCGGCCAGCAAAATCGCCGGTGATGCTTCGACCGTGATCGGCGTCACAGATTCCGTCTCAGACACTTTTCCAACCCCGCATGCCTGCTTCGAGATATCGGCGCAATTCGTAATGACTGAATCATGGGTGACAACCATGTTACAAGTCTCGGCACTAGCACTCACTGGTGCCAGATGAGTGCCTTGATTTCCACTCAATTCGAGAACTTGCCCCGATATCGAGGAATGTGCGATTCGCGTCCCTACAGCCGCAACTTACCCGCCCCCGGCGCGCTGGCCATGCGGGCCAGCGGCGACGGATTTTGGGAATTGGATCTGGCAGACGGCTCCGCGTTCAATGACTTGCGGCCGATCGTGTCGCCCGAAACCTGGGATATGCTGCTGCGCAAAATGCGCGCGCACCCCAACCCAGGTTAAGGACCGGGCGTGTCGCTGGGTGCCGGTGTCCCGGTGCTGGCTTCGCGGCCGGTAAACCAATTGACCGCGTACTGCACCAACTGCGTGCCGGTGTTCAGATTGAGTTTGCGCTTGATGCGCTGACGGTGGGATTCGACCGTCTTGATGCTCAAGTTCAAGGACTCGGCGGTTTCCCGGGTACTCATGCCCTTGCCGATCATGTGCAGAATCTGCAATTCGCGATTGCTCAAGCGATCGATGGGATTGGCCGAGATATATGCTCCGCCGGCGGCGAACTTCTGAATCATGTTGTTGCCGACGGCCTCGGAGACGTAGATCCCGCCGTCCAACACCCGGCGCAACGAGATTAGAAATTGCTCGCTGGCCGCCTGCTTCATGATGTAGCCGTTGGCGCCGGCCGAGAGCATGCGTTCCGCATAGATCGTTTCATCGTGCATCGACAAGACCAATATCGGCAATTGCGGATAGTGGGCACGCACATCGCGCACCAATTCGATGCCATCGCTTTGCTTCAAGCTAATATCCGCGATCATCACGTCGGGATTGAGCTCTTTGATCGCCGTACGCGCATCGCGCGCCGTTTCGGCCTCGCCGCAGACGATCAAATCCTCTTCATTTTCCATGATGCGCCGTAAGCCCTGGCGCACGATGGGATGATCATCGACGATCAACACCCGCCGTACCCGGCGTTTGCCCGCATTAATTCCCGACTGTGACATCGAAGATCGAATCCATGCACCGCTGGCTGCCATGTCTGCATACTCCTGGAATGGCGTGGTCGTATTGTATCTTACCTAGCACGGCCCGCTAACCCGTGACCGTAACCACGGCGCCGTGGGGCTGGTTGGCCGTTATTTCGAACTTGGCACCGATCATGTCGGCCCGATATTTCATGATTTTCAGGCCCATCCCCGCGGACGAGGGCAAGGCCGGCATCAGGCCGACGCCATTGTCGGTGATCCGCAACGAGAATCCGCTTTCCTTCGCCTGCAGCGAGATCTCCACCAGGGTGGCACGTCCGTGCCGGGCGGCATTCGTGAGCGCCTCTTGGGTGATGCGGTAGAGGTGGCTCGCGTTGGTTTCGGTGAGCGCAAATCCGGGCCAGACTTCCGCGCCGAAATTCACTTCCAGCCCGTACAAATCGCGGCTTCGCGCCGCGAGCGCCCGCAACGCCGAGGTCAGACCACCGGTTTCGGTCCGTACCGGCAATAATCCGCTTGCCAACGAGCGCGCGGTCTCGATCGATTGATTGACGTGACCGACGATTTCATTCACGTTGTCGACGACGTCGGGACAACGCTCCTGAATGCGGCTCGCCAGTCCGCGCAACATGAGCGCCACCCCGGTCAACTCCTGGCCCAGGCCGTCATGCAGATCTCGGCCGATGCTCTGGCGTTCGCGACCCGAGACGTCGAGGATTTCCTGCTCCAGGCGTTTGCGCTCCGTGATATCCCGCATTGAAATCGAAATACCGGTGGCGACACCGCCGTCGCGCACCAACACCGCGCGATTCTCAAAATACTGCGCCCGTCCTTCATGCGCGGATTCGAATTCAAACGTCGCCGTCTCGCCGGTCTCGAGAATATGCGTGAGCTTCTGCACTACGGCCGCGCGGGCGGCCGCCGGCAACAGCGTGGCGATATCGCAGCCGATGATGTGCTCCATCGTGACGCCATTGACGCTCTTGTTCACGAAACGCACATGCAGCGCCGTATCGAGCAGAAACAGCGTGTCGGCCGTATTCGTGGTGGTCGCGCGCAACAATTCTTCCGAGCGCCGCATGCGCCGCTCCGAATCCCGCCGGGCGGTGACGTCCTGAATGACCCCCACCAGTCCTCGAGGCACCGCCCCCTCGAACAAGGGCCTGGCCGTTGTCGCATAGGAGCGATAGCGGCCGTCGATCCCGAGGAGCTCAAATTCCTGGCGGACCTCGACCTGACCCGAAAACGCGCTCTCGATGGCCCGCCTTACCGCACTCTGGTCCTTCGGATGCACCCGGGTCAGCATGGCTTCCATGTCGGGATACACGCTGGGTAGGTGTACCTGGGGATTCTCAAGATCGGCGAACTCGAACGAGTTTTGCGTTCGGTCCCAGCGCCATGCATGCATGTTCGCCATGTTCATGGACAGTTTCAGCCACCCGGTGCTGTTCTCCAGAGCAATTTGCGCCAGCTTTTTTGCCTGGATATTTTGCACCGAACCGAAGGAACGAAACGGCAGGCCGCCCAGCATTTCGAGATGTCCAATGACCCGCACCCAGATCCGCTGATGCTTGAGCGTATTGATCTCGAGCTCGAGATCGATGTGGCCTTCGCCCGCCTCCGCGCGGCGGCAGGCTTTCTTGAACAGTTCGCGGGACTCAGGCACGCACTGCGCCAGCATCGATTCCCACGACAGAGCGAATTCCTTGGCGTTGGTGCCGTAGATGCGAAACATCTCTTCGGTCCAGATGAGTTCTTGCGTCGCGTAGCTGAATTCCCAGCCGCCGATCTTGGCGGTGCGCTGGGTTTCGCCCAGAATGTCGGTGAGGCGCTTGATTTCCGAGATATCGACGCAACAGCCGATCACCCGCACCGGATCGCCGGCGGCATTGCGCTGAACCAGCGCTCGATCGAGTATGGATTTGTAGCGGCCTTTGGCGTCGCGAATCCGGTAAGTCGTGGTCCAACCGCGGCCGCTGATGAGCCCCACGCTCATTGCTTTTTTGGCGGCGATGAAATCGCGCGGATGTATTCGCTCCATCCACGCGGCGGTTGAAGATTCGAGGTCGTCGGGGTCAATCCCCAGCATATCCCGGACGGCGCGCGAACGATGCACCACATCGCGGGCGACATCCCACTCGAAAATCATGCCGTCCACGGCGTCAGCGGCGAGCCGGAACACCTCCTCGCGTTGCGCGAGCCTGAATTCCGCGTGCTTGCGTTCGGTGATGTCGCGCGAGTTGATGACCACCCCGCCGATCAGCGGATTGGCGAGCGCGGATACGCAGCGCGATTCCAGCCAGCGGTACGAGCCGTCCTTGTGGCGGATGCGAAATTCCCGCGAAAAAGCCTTGATCTCGCCGGCTACCAATTGTTGATACTTGGCAACGAGCTCTGCGTGGTCGTCCGGATGCGCATGTTCGAACACAATATTCGACTCGCGTTCTTCCGAGGTATAGCCGAGAGAATTTTGCATACCACCACTGACGTACAGCAATCTGCCGTCCGCGTCGGCAATGGTGATGATGTCCTGCGCATGCTCGGTCAGGGCGAGCAAACGGCGCTCCCCGCTGCCCTGGGCGCGAGGATTCGCGCGACGCTCGGTCACCTCGAGGCACAAAATGATCAGGCCGGCGATTCCGGAGGCGCCGTTGAAAGGCTTCACATCGACCTCGAACCGGCGCGTCGGCCGCCCCGGTTCCTCGAAGATCAGCGCTTCGTCATGGAAGGGGCGGCCCTGCAAGGCGCGCGCAAAAACATTCGCCGGCAGCAACCGCGTGGGGGTCAGCATCACGGCAGAACAACCCAGCAGCCCTCCCGGTATCGGGCCCGCGGAGCGAATCGCCCCCGCATTGGCGTAGGTCACTTTTAAATCCGCATCCAAAATGAGCATGTCGAACGGCAGCTGGTCGAAGGCGGCCACCAGATCGGGCTGCGGCGACGGCGGCGGAAACGTCAGCATGACCAGACGCTGAGCCCCGGGCGACTGCAGCGGTTTGATGTCCGTCATGGCGGACTGCTCGCCGTGAATGAAGCGCCAGACCAGGACACGATTGGTCGGCGTCTTCGGATCCGACACGGACGCCAGTACGGCGCCGATTTTCGCTGCGGAAGCAACGCCCAAAAGGCGCACCAGCGGCGTTTCAATGAAGTCGGGCGTGTCGGCGTCGCCGGTCAAATAGCGGCGAGCGGTCGCATTCGCGAGCACCAGGGGTAAGTGCTTATGACGGGCATCGACCACCAGCACTGCATCTCGCAGGCTGTCCAAGGCCGTATCCGCCAGCACACGCGTCGCATTCGTAGCGAGGCGCAAAAAATCCGGAGACGTCGCCATCCTTTGGAAACTCCGGGCACGCTTAATATATCA
>DATHFB010000116.1:0-18944 GCA_035318305.1 Steroidobacteraceae bacterium
TCGCGGCTTGCACCGGGCTGAGGCCCGGCATTACCAGGTTTATCTGGGGTTGGCGGGACGGGCGGCAGCGCGGGCGGGCGTGAATCTGGAGCAAAGAATTGCGGCATTCGCGGCGCTCGAGGCGCAGCTGATCACGAGCGACGATCCCGTGTTTCGCTTTCACTCGGGTCCGCCGTCCAAGACGCCGTAGCGCGGCAAGGCCCCGCTCGAAGCAATAACTAGCCGCGCGACAGCGTTTGCAGCTCAGGACCGTCCTGGTTCCAGCGCAGCACACTGCCTTGATCGTACCAATCCCCCAGAACGATGCGGGTGCGCGGCCTGCCGTCGACTTCCAGCGCGTGAATGGCGGGGCGATGGGTATGGCCGTGCAATAGCGTGTACGTTCCCGCGGCGCGCAGCGCCGTGGCAACACTGTCGGCATTGACGTCCGTAATGGCGTGCTCCATCGCCGCCGTATGCGCCTGGCTGCCGGCGCGCGCGGCACCCGCCAGGGCGCGGCGCGCATCGACTGAGAGGGCGAGGAATTGCCGCTGCCAATCGGCGTCCCTGACGGTGGCGCGCAGCCGTTGGTAGGCACGATCGTCGGTGCACAACGCATCGCCGTGCATCACCAGCACCGCTTCGCCATGAAGCGTGATAATCAAGGGATCAGGCAGCAGCTGTGCGCCGCTCATGTCGCAGAACTGCCGTGACAGCAAGAAATCTCGATTTCCGTGCATGACGAAGCAGGGCACGCCGCTCGAGGTGAGGGTGCGCAATCCCGCAATCGCTGCCGACTGGGCCGGATCCGGCGCATCATCGCCGATCCAAGACTCAAATAGATCCCCGAGAATATACAGCGCTGCCGCGCTCCGGGCTTCCGATTGCAGAAAACCCAAGAATTGCTCGACGATGAGCGGCCGACTGGCGTCGATGTGCAAATCCGAGATGAAAAGCGTGGCCACGCTCAAAGCCCAGGGGACTTAAGGAACGCGCTCGATCCGCAGGATGACGATGGGCTTGAGCGGTGTCTCTTCCTTGAGGACTCCATGCGCGCCGGTGGCGACATTGCCGATGCGGTCGACCACATCCATGCCGGAAATCACGCGTCCGAACACGGCATAACCCCAACGGGTCTGTTGGGGGTCCAATGCGGCATTGTCGTTGATGTTCACATAGAACTGGGCATTGCCGCCGTGTGGTTCTTGAGTGCGTGCGAGACCCACCGTGCCGCGTATATTGCTCAACCCATTACCCGATTCATTGACAACTTTCACCGGGGCGGGCTTGGGTGAGTAGTCGGCATTGAAGCCGCCGCCTTGAATCACAAAATTGGCGACGGCGCGATGAATGAGGGTGTTCGTGTAGTGGCCTTGATCCACGTAGGCCAAGAAATGCGGAACCGTGAGCGGCGCGCGTTCGGCATTCAGTTCAATCGTAAAGTTGCCCATCGATGTGAACACCTGCACTTGCGGTGAAGCAGTCGTGACCGACGGCTTGGCAGGAGTTTTTGAATCAGGCGAAGTGTCTGCCGCCGATGCGGGGTGTAGATAGGCGGCTGCCAGCAATCCAAGTGCGAGTAATAGCTGTTTCATGCCTTAGATTCTACTCGAATAGGTACAATCTTGAGATGTCGTTAAACAACCCGACGCCCGTCATCACGCGATTTGCGCCCAGCCCCACCGGTTCGCTGCACTTGGGCAACGCCCGGACCGCGCTTTTCAGCCACCTTTGGGCCCGAAAGACCGGTGGAAAGTTCATTTTGCGCATCGAGGACACGGATGCAGAGCGCAGTCAAGCGCGCTTCCGGGATCAATTGATGGTCGACATGCGCTGGCTGGGCTTGGACTGGGACGAGGGGCCCGACGTCGGCGGCCCCTCGGCTCCCTATTCCCAGGCAGAGCGCGGCGAATTCTATCGGGGTTTATTCGCGCAGTTGACCGCGCGCGATTTCGCCTACCCGTGCTACTGCTCGGCCGAAGATCTGGAGCTGTCGCGAAAATTGCAGCGAATCTCCGGAAAGCCGCCGCGGTATGCCGGCACGTGCAGAGCTTTGTCGGCGGCGCAGCGCGCCGAGCGGGATGGCCGCGGTCTGAAGCCGACCCTGCGATTCGCAGTGCCCGGCGATTTGACCATTGAATTTATCGACGCGGTGCACGGGCCGCAGCGCTTTTCGTCCAATGACATCGGCGACTTCATCATTCGCCGTGAAGACGGTACGCCGGCGTTCTTTTTTTGCAATGCGGTCGATGACTCCGCCATGGGAGTTACGCAAGTATTGCGCGGCGATGATCATCTCACCAACACGCCGCGTCAGATCATGCTCTTGGAAGCCCTCGGCATGCGCTGTCCGGCCTACGGTCACGTCGGCCTGCTGGTGGGAGAGGACGGTGCGCCCTTGTCGAAGCGCCACGGCAGCGCCAGCGCTCACGAGTTTCGCGAACGCGGTTTTTTGAGCGCCGCCGTGCTCAACCACTTGTTTCGTCTCGGTCATGCCGGCGATTTCGACGGTTGGCTTTCCGCGGCCGACATGCCCGCGCATTTCCGGCCCGAACATCTGGGACGCGCGCCGGCGCGCTTCGAGGAGTCGCAACTGATGCATTGGCAGAAGGAATCCCTGGAACGCATGTCCGCGGCGGAGATCCGCGCCTGGCTGGCTGCGGATGACTCGATGCAGTTCATCGAGCTGGTGCGCCACAACGTCGTATTGCCTGCGGACGCGATACCCTGGCGCGCGGTGGTGCAGGGCGAACTGGCGCCGCTCGGCACGGAGGAGCAAAGGGTCGTCGCGGCAGCGGGCCCGGAATTTTTCGCCGCGGCCGCTCTTGCCTATGAGCAATCCAACGCCGACTTGAAGGCGCTCACCGCTCTTCTCAAGGAGCGCACGGGACGCAAGGGCGCAGATCTGTTCATGCCGTTGAGAGTGGCCTTGACGGGTCAAGTGCATGGTCCGGAACTCGCGTCGCTCCTGAAATTGATGTCGCCGGATACCGCGCGACGGCGGCTGCAATCGCATGCTCAAAATCCATAACTCCTTGAGCGGCGAAAAAGAGGAGTTCCGGCCTCTTCTTCCCAACAAAGTCCGCATGTACGTCTGCGGCATGACCAACTACGACTACATTCACGTCGGCCACGCGCGCATGCTGGTGGCATTCGACTTGGTGCAGCGCTACTTACGCTCGCTGGGCTACCAGGTTACCTACGTGCGCAATGTCACCGACATCGATGACAAGATCATCGAGCGCGCGGCTGCGAACGGCGAGAATTGGGCCGATCTGGCGCGGCGTTTCACGGTGGCGATGCACGAAGATTGTGCGACTTTGGGGCTTCAGGCCCCCGATTTGGAGCCGCGAGCCACGGAATTCATCGCGCAGATCATTGCGATGATTGAAACCTTGATCGACAAGGGCTACGCATACGCCGCCGACACCGGCGATGTGATGTATTCGGTGCGCAAGTTTCCGAACTACGGCCGGCTGTCGGGCAAAAAAATTGACGATTTGCGCGCAGGCTCGCGGGTCCAAGTCGACGAGGCCAAGCACGATCCTCTCGATTTCGTCCTGTGGAAACATGCCAAACCGGGAGAACCTTCATGGGCCTCGCCCTGGGGGGACGGCCGCCCGGGCTGGCACATCGAGTGCTCGGCGATGTCCACCAGCTTGCTGGGCAGCTATTTCGACCTGCATGGCGGCGGCGAAGACTTGAAGTTTCCGCACCATGAAAACGAGATCGCGCAGTCGTGCGCGGCATGCGATTCGCCGTTCGTGCACATGTGGATGCACAACGGTTTCGTGCGGGTCAACGATGAGAAGATGTCGAAATCGCTGGGGAATTTCTTCACGGTTCGCGAAGTGCTGAAGACCTTGCGCGATCCTGAGGTTCTGCGCTTTTTCTTGCTCAGCAGCCATTACCGCGGACCGATCAATTATTCCCCGGCCCAGCTCGCCCAGGCCGATGAAACATTGTTGGGACTGTACCGGGCGCTGAAGGACCCGCTGCCATCCGGATCCGTCGATCCGGCGGAGGTCGCGCGATTCCGCGACGCCATGGACGATGATTTCAATACCCCGGGGGCGTTTGCGGTCATGCAAGGCGTGGCGCGCAACTTGAATCTGGCGAAGGCAGCGGGGGACGCCTCCAAGGCCTCCGTCGCCGCGGCCACGCTGCGCGCTCTTGGCGCGACACTCGGCATTTTGCAACAAGATCCCGACACCTACTTGAAACGAAGCGCCGGGAACAAGAGCTTATCCGATGGAGAAGTGGAGGCGCTGTTGTCCTTGCGCCGCGAGGCGCGCGCTGCGAAGAATTTCGCGGAGTCGGACCGGATCCGGAATCTACTGACGACTGCGGGTATTTTGCTCGAGGACAAGCCGGGCGGCAGCACGGAATGGCGGCGCGCCTAGGCGCCGCCATTCCAGCAGCGCTAGTCGTAGCGGCGTGATGCGAAGATACCCACCGCGAGCCCGACCACCGCAGCGATCCCGATCACCTGCCAGGGATTGTCGCGAACGAAGGTATCGGTCCGTTGGCCGACTTCCTGCGCCTGGCCCCGAAGTTGCGTTGCAGTATCGTCCAGCGCGCTTTTGGCGGCCGCCAAGGCGATTTTTACCTTCGCTCGAACTTTTGCAATGTCAGGGGTGTCGACATCCCTCAATGCTCTGGTCAAATCCTCGACGTTATCAAGAAAGTTGCGCACCTGACCGTTGGCAAGATCGCTGACGCTTCGAGCGGTGTCCGATACTGATTGCATCTTCTGCTCCTTCGCCCTAGGCCCTGCGGCCGAGGCTCATCAAGAAAGTGACGACAGCGCCGATCAAGAACACAATGAACAGAATCTTGGCGATGCCGGCCGCGCCGACTGCGATTCCACCGAAACCAAAGAATGCGGCGATCAACGCAATGACAAAAAATACTACGGCATAGTGAAGCATTTTCGCACCTCGATACTTGAAGCAGAAGTCTGCGGGTGGCGCAAGTATCTGGAATTGGAGTCTGTATTGCAGTCGGTGAGGGACTTCGTTAGGCGTAGGACTTACCCCACGGGATTCTGATCCATGAAGAGCGTGTTGATCGTGTACCACTCCATGACCGGCGGCACGCTGCAAATGGCGCATGCCGCGGCGACGGGAGCTCGAAGCGAGCCGGATGTGCGGGTGTCGATGCTCCGAGCGGCTGAGGCACAGGCGGAGGATGTGCTCGCGGCCGACGGCTACATATTCGCGACGCCGGAAAATCTTGCGGGGATCTCCGGAATGATGAAGGACTTTTTTGATCGCACGTACTACGCGGCGTTTGAGCGGATCAACGGCCGGGCGTTTCTCGCCCTGATTTGCGCCGGCAGCGATGGACGCAATGCCGCGCAGCAAATAGAGCGCATCGCCGGCGGTTGGCGCTTGAAGCGCATCGCGGACCCCTACATCGTGTGCACCAACGCGCAGACACCGGAGCAAATCTTGGCGCCGAAAAGAATCGACGAGGGGTGCCTGAGGCGCTGCGAGGAGCTCGGTAAGACCATGGCATCCGGCCTTGCAATGGGAATCTTCTGACACCGCGTTCAGGTGGATCCCCGATGCTCAAGTTCCGCCCAATCCCCGATGTTTGCCATGCGAGTAAACATTCATGGAGATTCATCTATGGCGCGAAAATACAGCAAGGCGAGCCAGCGCAAAGTCGAAAAGGTCATGAAGGAGCGAAAGGCGGGCACGCTTCGCAGCGGCAGCTCTGGAAAGAAGGTGACGAGCCGCAAGCAAGCGATCGCCATTGGCCTTTCGGAGGCGCGGCGCGAAGGCAAGAAGGTTCCCAAAAAGAAAGCGGCTTAGGACTCAAGCTTACGGCTTAGGACCTGAGATTCAGGGGCTCTGGCCTACCGCGGGGTCACTTCCCGCATTATGCTAGGGCCCCATGGACGCACAAAATCATCTCTCGTTCCTGCAGCTCCGCTCGCTCGCCAAGAAAAGCGGCGAGATGGAACTATCCCTGGTCAGCACCTCGATACCGAAGCCCGACGCGGATGAGGTCATCGTGCGAATTGAGGCGGCGCCGATCAACCCATCGGACCTGGGTCTGCTGTTGGCGAATGCGGATTGGAGCCAAGCGCGGCTCTCCGGAACGGCGCAGCAGCCCATCGTCACCGCGACGCTCAGCGCTAACGCGGTGCAGGCCATGGCGGCGCGCATCGATCTCTCGATGCCGGTTGGCAACGAGGGTGCCGGCACGGTCGTCGAGGGCGGATCTTCGCAGGCCGCCCAAGCGCTGGTGGGCAAGACCGTGGCGGCGCTGGGCGGTGCAATGTATTCCCAATATCGATGCGTCAAGGTCAATCAATGCCTGGTTTTGCCCGAGGGTGCGAGCGCCGCCGACGGTGCGTCCTGCTTCGTCAATCCCCTCACCGCACTGGGAATGATCGGCACCATGCGCCGCGAAGGCCATAAGGCGCTGGTGCATACGGCCGCCGCTTCGAACCTCGGACAAATGCTCAATAGGCTCTGCCTCTCTGAACATATCGGCCTGGTCAATATCGTCCGCAAAAAGGAACAGGAAGATGTTTTGAGGGCGGCGGGCGCGGTTCACGTGTGCCGCACGGACTCTGCGGCGTTCCTCAAGGACCTGACCGACGCGCTGGTGGCGACCGGCGCCACGATCGGTTTCGATGCGATCGGCGGAGGTCCGCTGGCCGGCCAGATTCTGGGCTGCATGGAAGCGGCATTAAATCGAAGCGCCACCGTTTACAGCCGTTACGGATCGGCGACTCACAAACAGGTGTACTTGTACGGTTCGCTCGACATGAGTCCGGCTGTGCTCAACCGCAACTATGGAATGGCCTGGGGCGTCGGCGGCTGGCTGTTGACGCCGTATATCGAAAAGATTGGACCGTTGGCATTTCAGGAATTGAAAGAGCGTGTGGCCCGGGAACTCAAAACGACTTTTGCCAGCCACTACACGAAGGAAATTTCCCTCGCGGAAGCGCTGCAGCCCGATACCATCGCTGCCTATTCCCGGCGCGCCACCGGCGAAAAATATCTAGTCAATCCCAACAAGGGTCTTTAGAAAGCGCGGCGGGGTTCGCGCGTGCGCCACGGCCTCGAATCCTGAGCCCAGCTTTATGAGCTTCGGCTCGCTATATGCCGCGCCGAAGAACGATAAGCCGATCGGTAACCCGCGGAATAGCCCGGCAGGAACCGTAATGTGCGGATATCCCGCGATCGCGGCGGGCGAGGAACACCCGCCGGTATCCGAGTCGCCATTCACCGCATCAATCAGCCACGCGGGACCTGAAGTCAGCGTCACCATCGCATCTAGTTTGTGCTCGGCGAGCACCGCGTCGATACCATTGCTGCGTGTAGCTCTGAGGCAAGCCGCACGGGCTTCCTGGTAGGCTTTTTCCGTGAGTGCGCCCTTGGCCTCGGCTTGCCGCAACAATTCCTGATCGAAAAGCGGCATCTCCGTGTCTTTATGCGCTTCATTGAATCGGATCAGTGCCGCAAGCGAGCGTACTGGGAATGTGGCCGGCAGGCGCTTGAGGTAGGAGTTCAAATCGGCCTTGAATTCGTACAGCAACACCTCCTGCTCGGGGCCGCCGGTCGAACCGTGCATCGGCAGATCCGCGGGGTCGACGATCACTGCACCGGCACCCTTGAGTGTGGCGATGCACGTATCGAGAAAGACGTTCAGGGGTGCGTTATCGGCGAAGAATTTGCGCGCGATGCCCAGCCGGGCTCCCTTCAAGCCGTTCGGATCGACGTAGCGGGCATAGTCAGTCTCGAAACGCTCGCCGGCCGCGGCACTTGCGGGGTCCGCGGCATCGAGGCCCGACATGGCGCCGAGCATGATCGCAGCGTCGCGGACGCTGCGGGTCAACGGCCCGGCCGTATCTTGACTGTGCGAGATCGGTGCGATCCCACGCCGGCTGACGAGGCCCACGGTGGGTTTCAGGCCAACAATGCCGTTGATCGACGCCGGACTGACGATTGACCCGTCGGTTTCGGTGCCGACGGCAATGGCGCACAAATTGGCCGAAACTGCGACAGCGGAACCGGAACTCGAACCAGATGGCGTGCGATCGGCGGCATAAGGATTTCGACACTGGCCGCCGCGGCCGCTCCAGCCGCTTATGCTGTGCGTCGAGCGGAAGTTGGCCCATTCGCTCAAATTTGTTTTACCCAAAATCACCGCGCCGGCGGCACGCAGACGTTCCACCAACGGCGCATCCTTGGGCGCATACCAGCCTTGCAGTGCCAGCGACCCGGCTGTCGACATCATGTGATCGGAAGTCTCGACATTGTCTTTGATCAAGATTGGAACGCCGTGCAGCGGTCCGCGGGGACCGCGCGACTTGCGTTCCGCGTCGAGTTCGGCGGCAATGTCCAGCGCGCGGGGGTTGGTTTCGATCACCGCCCTTAAGTTAGGGCCGTGACGGTCCAGCCGCTCGATCCGTGCGAGATAATCATTCGTCAACTGCTGCGAAGTGAAGCGGCCCTCGGCAAAGGCGGCCGCGATATCCGCGAGCGACAACTCTTCGATTGACTCGGACGGCGGGTGTGCCGGCCGACTCGAGGTGCTTGGCGAGGTCTCTGCAGCCCGGGCGGTTGCGGCAACAGTTGCCGCTACCAAAAATTCGCGCCTGTCCATCGGATGATTCCCACTTACGTTAGTTCTAGATCGCGCTCGGCCTCGAGACTCTGCAAGTCGCGAGAAATGCTGGCCATCGCCAGGATACGGCCGCCGCGCCTGTATGTCACTGCGCAATCACGTGAGGTCAGCGAGCCATCGATGTCGATCGCGTCCCAGGTCTCCGCGTGCCCGACGTAGTTGATGGTGAGGTCATAGTGTTGGCTCCAAAAGAAGGGGACCGCATCGAAGCGCTGTTGACGCCCAAGGATATTGAGCGCTGCGACCTGCCCTTGCCGCTGCGCAACCACCCAATGTTCAACGCGGATGCGATCGCCGGAATGCGGGTCGGGCCAGCGGGCGATGTCGCCGGCAGCGAAAATGCCCTGTACGCTGGTTTCAAGGTACTGATTGACGCGCACGCCGCGATCCATGGCCAGCCCGGCTTGCTCGGCAAGCGTGATGGCGGGGCGCACGCCAACGCCGAAAACCGTGAAATCAGCCTCGATGCTCGAGGCGTCGCGCAACGTGACACGCGAGCCGTCGATGCGGGCGACCGACGTGCCCAAATGAAACACGACGCCGTGCGAGGCGTGAACGTCGCGAATGAACGTGCCGAGCTCGATTCCCAGTACGCGCTGAAATGGTATGTTCTCCGGCCCGACCACATGCACCTCGATTCCACGCTGGCGCAGCGAAGCCGCCACTTCAAGACCGATGAAGCTTGCGCCCACCACGACGACGCGTTTTGCCGACGCCGCCGCAGCCACGATGGCGCGCGAGTCATCGAAACTACGCAGGTAGAAGAGCCGCGCGCCGCCGGCGGCGGGAATATCCAGACGCACCGGATCGGCACCCGTCGCCAGCAACAGAGCGCCAAAATCAAGTTGCCGGCCGCCCGTCAACATGACTCGGCGCCGTTGAGTGTCGATTGACTGCGCCCTGGCGCCGAGCACCAGCTCGATTTTACGCTCCGCGTAATATTCCGGGATGCGCAGCGGCATCCACTCAGCGGGCGCATTGCCCGTCAAGAAGTCCTTGGAAAGATTCGGGCGGTCGTAGGGCGCCGAATCATCCGCACTGACGATGGTGATGCGGGCCGAATATCCCTCACGGCGCAGCATGTCCGCGGCGGCCAAACCCGCGGCGCCGCCCCCAATGATGGTCACCGATTCAGGGGCTGGTTGTGCGCCGGCCGTGGAAGGCATTGCTCGCGCCGGCGTTTCAGGAATTCGCTCGCGCGCAAAGATTTTGTCGCCGATGCGTTCGACTCGCCAGCAGGCGATCGGGTCCAACGCCGGTGCTCGCAGCGCCGCGCCCGTGCGCAGGCTGAAGCAGGCGTGATGCAAGGGGCATCGAACCGTGTCGTCCACGACGAGTCCCGAGGCGAGTGCTCCGTGGTAATGCGTGCATTGGGCGCCCACCACGAAATACGCGTTGCCGCGTCTGACCAAAATCGCGTCGTCGGAACCGACCCGCCCTGAAACAATCGAGCCGTCCAAGACATCATGAATGTCAATACCGGCGCCAAAGTCCGGAAGTCTGGAGTTGTCCATTTTCCTGGCCGCTCTGCTATAACCCGATCTACATACTAGGTCAATACGCCGGGGCGCGGCCACCGGAACAAAGGGGGGCCAAAAAAGATGCGTAAAATCCGCACTTGCACACATTTGAATCTCGTCAGAAAGGTAACACCATCCGGCAACGGCTGTGTGGAATGCCTGGCCAGCGGGGATACCTGGGTGCATTTACGTCTGTGCCGGACGTGCGGCCATGTGGGATGCTGCGATGATTCGAAAAATCGCCACGCGCGCAAGCATGCGGCTGGGACCGGGCATGCAATTATTTCGTCTTTCGAACCGGGCGAGGATTGGAGCTATTGCTTCGTCGATGACATGGAAGTATAGAATCCGGACTATCATGTCATCGGGGAAGACCACCATGAAACGAACCAAGCAGCTTTTTTGTGCCGCATTGGCCTTGCTTGCCGCCGCGGGCGTCGCGAACGCCGGCAAATATTCAGACACGATTGCATTGTTCAAAAGTGCCGGCGAAAGCGCCGCGTTTTTTCAGAAAAGCTATGCGTATGCAGTGTTTCCCAACATTGGCGAGGCCGGGTTCATTGTGGGCGGAGCCTACGGCAAGGGCCATGTCTACGTGCAAGGCCAGCTCACGGGTGATGCGACGATGAAGCAGGTCAGCGTCGGATTTCAGGCCGGCGGCCAGGACTACAGCCAAATCATTTTCTTCCAGGACAAACGCGCGCTCGAAAAATTCGAGTCCGGCAGCTTCGAGTTTTCGGCCGGGGCAAAAGCGGTCGCCGTTACCGCCGCCGCCAATGCGAGTGTGGGTACCAGCGGCGTCACTTCGGGCGCCAGCGGCGGCAAGCGCGACGCGATCACCGACGGCGTTTATAATGACGGAATGGCGGTATTCACCATCGCCAAGGGCGGCTTGATTTATGCGGCTGCCCTGGCCGGCCAGAAATTTACGTATAAAGCTCGCGGCGCCGACTGACGGATTTCAGCAACGCTGATTGGGGGAGATAGGGATGACAACGCGCCGGAAAAACGCACGGAGGAGTGCGCTCATCAGCATGCCTCTGGGTTTGCTTTTGGTGGGCTTGGCATGGGGCTCCGGGGTCGACGGCGCGCGAATTGCCAATGCCGACGCAGAACCCGGCAATTGGCTCACTTATGGCCGCACTTACAGCGAGCAACGCTTCAGTCCGCTGGCTCGCATCAACGACAAGAATGCACAGAAGCTGGGCCTTGCCTGGTTTGCGGATCTCGACACCAACCGAGCTCAGGAAGCGACGCCCTTGATCGTGGATGGGGTGATGTACGTATCGACCGCGTGGAGTCTGGTCAAAGCCTACGACGCGCGAACCGGCAGACTGCTCTGGGCCTATGACCCGCAGGTGCGTCGAGAGCTCGGCGTCAATGCCTGCTGCGATGTCGGGAATCGCGGAGTTGCCGCGTGGAACCATAAGATTTTCGTGGGCGCCTACGATGGGCGTCTGGTCGCGCTGGATGCGGCGACGGGAACGCCGGTCTGGAGCACGCAGACGGTGGATACCACCAAGCCCTACACGATCACGCAGGCACCGCGGGTCATCAAGGGCCGGGTGATCATCGGCAACAGCGGCGGCGAATACGGCACGCGAGGCTACATCTCCGCCTATGACGCGGAAAGCGGCAAGCTGGCATGGCGTTTTTTCACCGTTCCCGGGGATCCCTCGAAGACCTTTGAAAATGCGGCAATGGAGCGTGCAGCCAAGACTTGGTCCGGTGAATGGTGGAAGCTCGGCGGCGGTGGCCCGGTGTGGGATGCGATCTCCTACGATCCGGAACTCAATTTGCTCTACTTTGGCGTGGGAAACGGTGTGCAATGGGCGCGCTCCGCGCGCAGCGCCGGCAAGGGCGACAATCTCTATCTGGCCTCGATCGTGGCGTTGCATGCCGATACCGGCGAATACGCGTGGCACTACCAAGCCACGCCGGGCGAGGAGTGGGATTTTGACGCCGTTCAGCAATTGGTCCTCGCTGACCTGAGCATCGGCGGAAAGACTCGGCATGTGCTGATGCAGGCCAATAAGAATGGATTTTTCTACGTGCTGGATCGAAAAACCGGTGCGTTGATTTCCGCCAAGGCCATGGTGCCTGTCTCTTGGGCGAGCGGCGTCGATCTAAAGAGCGGACGCCCCATTGAAAACCCGGACGCTCGCTATAGCGAAACCGGCAAGCCTTTTGATGTCAAGCCCGGGCCATTGGGCGCGCATAACTGGCAACCCATGGCTTTCAATCCAAAAACCGGTCTTGTCTACATCCCCGCACAGCAGGTGCCGCTCACCTTCCTGCCGTTGCCGAGCCTGCCCGTTGCTCCGATCGGGTGGAACCTCGGCGTCGCGTTGGCGTCGCTGACCGCACAGGATGAAGGATTCTTGCTCGCCTGGGATCCCGCGCATCAGCGTGAGGCGTGGCGTGTGGCGTACAAAGGTCCCTGGAACGGCGGTGTCGTGACCACAGCGGGCAACATCGTCGCGCAGGGAGACGCGGCTGGAAATTTCAATGTGTACCGCGCGGACAGCGGCGAGAAGCTGTGGTCCATGTTTGCCCAGTCGGGGATCATTGCCGCGCCCAGTACATTCGAGGTGGGCGGCGAACAATACATTGCGGTATTGAGCGGCTGGGGCGGCAGTTATGCGTTGAGCGGCGGCAAGGCCGCAGCGATGTCCGGTAATTTGCGCAATGTCAGCCGCCTGCTGGTCTTCAAACTCGGCGGCACCGCGGTTCTGCCGGCGGTTGGACCACGCGCATTCGTCATAAATCCTCCGCCAGAGCCCGCGGATGCGGCGTCCGTCGCGCGCGGCGAACCGCTGTTCGATCAGTACTGCAGTGCATGCCACGGTGAGCATGCGGTGGGGGGCGGTGTGGTCTCCGATTTGCGCGCGTCTAATTTTCTGGCGATCGATTTCTTCTACAATATTGTCCTCGACGGCGCACTCAAGGATGCTGGGATGGCTTCCTTCAAGAGCGCGCTCAGCCGCGATGATGTCAGCGCGATTCGCAACTTCGTGATCCACCGCGCGAATCAAGACGGCAAGGCGACCGCGACTGCGGCCCACTGAACCTGCACTCAAAGGCACCGTAAGAAACACCTGACACGCATTCGGTGAATGTCAAGGATAGCGCGGCTGCGCGAATGCTTTCAGTATCTCCCGGGCATCAAGAGCGGCGGCACTCGCTCCAAAGCGTAAATGTCTAAGGGGGACATAAAATGGGTCGCGGAATACTACTTTGGCTGCTGGGGGTTCCTCTTCCGATCATTCTCCTGCTCGCAATGTGTTCGCACAATTGAGGAGAGTATCGTGGAACAAATAATAACCGCGGGGGCAGCCGCTACGGCGGACCCATCTTTGGTTCATGGCAAATCCGCCGCTTCCTGGCCTTCCATCATCGCCGGCGCCTTTGCGGCAGCGTCAGCCACGTTGATCCTCGTTACGCTGGGCTCAGGTATAGGGCTGGCGTCGATTTCGCCCTGGCACAATCATGGGCTAACCGTGACGACTTTCGCGATTAGCGGCGCCATATGGCTGATCCTGACCCAGTGGATTTCAGCGGGACTGGGCGGCTACATCGCTGGAAGACTGCGGACGCGATGGGTTGGAACTCATACCCATGAGGTTTTTTTCAGAGATACCGCGCATGGGTTCATTACGTGGGCCGTTGCAACCGTCCTGCTTGCCGCGGTGCTGTCGAGTTCCCTCATGAGCGGCGCCGGTACTGCAGGGCGTGCTGTCGCCGAGGTCGCTGCGGCGGGGACGCAAGGGACGATGCAATCGGCGTACAGCGTCGATAAGCTGTTTCGGACGACAGGCTCCGGCGGCGGTACGCCATCGACGGATCCACGAATGGAAACCGAGCATATCGTTGCCAATGCTCTTGTCGACGGCAATATTCCCGACGCGGATCGTGCCTATCTGGTCGATCAAGTTGCGGCGCGCACCGGCATCTCGAAGGCGGATGCGCAAACTCGGGTCGATGGTTTCATCGCCACCGTGATGCAGGCGCAGGCGAAGCTAAAGGCGGATGCGGACGCGGCCAGAAAAGCCGCCGCGCGAACCTCGATCTTTCTTGCGCTGTCCATGTTGGTAGGTGCCTTCATCGCAAGCGTTGCCGCGGCTCTCGGCGGCCGGCTGCGAGACGAGCACATCTAATGTTGGGGTCGAAAGGAGTGAACGATGGACTCAACACACAAGCTAAACGAACTGTTCGACCAAACTGAAAAACTACTGGCCAAGCTGGCCGATGAGCGCGGTCCGGAGATACAAGAGGTGCGGGACAGGCTCGCCAAGTCAATGGCGCAGGCGCGGGAAGCGCTCAAGAACGGCGAACGTTCGGAGCACGTGAAAGTTCGCGACGTCGCAGCTTCACTCAACGACTATGTCCGAAATTATCCATGGGTGGCGTTGATGACCGGCGTGTTGGTTGCCTCCACCATCGGCATTCTCTCCACCAGCGCAACGCGGCGTTCACTGCATCATTGACGGGATAACCGGCGTCGGGAACACGCAGGGAATCCCCCGGCGAACTCTTCGGCTACAATCGCCGCCGTGTGGATTCGAATTGCTTGCGGTGTGAGCGTGCTTTTCAGTGCGGCGTGTGCGGCTGCGGCAGGGGGCGCCGCGAGCCTGCCGTGGAAGCTCACGGTCGGTGAATATGCCTATGCGAGCTACTTTGGAACGGACGTCAATCTTCGCTGGCGTGCCGACGATACCAGCGCCTGGGTCGGCGCGTACTCCGACGAGGTGTTCGGTACTCAGGCGCGGGCGGGCGCCGATACCTCGTTCAATATCGGCAAGTTTGTGCAGTTGCAACCCTCCGTGCAGGCGGCCTCGAGGGGATTTCTGGGAGGAAGCCTCAATCTGCAAGCCGGCGCGTCCTGGTATGGACTCGCAGGTTTCGGGCGCACCGATGCACGGCCGTACTTCAATCTCAATTTCGATCCGAACGACGCATTGACGTTCGGCGCGGGTCATCATGACGAGAACGGTCTCAGCTATGTGGTGTTCGTCGTTGCCGATGACCGTTTCCACACCGGACAGCGCGATTGGCATGCCAATGTGCAAATTCCCTTTGGCGATTCGCATGCCACTCTGGATTTGCTGCGCAAAAGCGGGCTGACGGACGCCGGTCCGATTACCGGTTGGGGCTTCAGCGCCAATTGGGATTGGCCGAGGTGGTTTGCACGCGTCGCCTACGATCCTCACCAAAACTTCTCTGCTCAAAATGCCTGGCGATTCGCTTCCGGCGTGCGGTTTTAGAGAAAACGGACAATGGCGCGATGGTCGCGAACCTAGTCGCGGTCGGGCGCTCCCGGCGGAAACAATTTGCGATACGGTCTCGCCTCGTCGATCGTACGCGCGACCGATGGACGTTGCAGCAGCCGCCGGCGGTAGGCGCGCGCGTTGCCGAATTGATCGCCAATTTCGTGAACCCAGTCGGCATAGAACAGCGCGGACGCAGCGGCACAGTCGGCCATGCTGAAATCTACGCCGGCGGCCCAGGTCCGCTTTCCCATCAAGCCGTCGAGCCAGCCGTAGGCCGAATCGAGGCTCGACCTCGCTTCCTGGACACCGAGAGGGTCGCGATCGTTTTTGGGGCGGATATAGTCCGCAACGATCCTTTGCATCGGCGTCATGATGTAATTGTCGAAGAAGCGATCCATCATCCGCACGTCGAGCGCCGCTTCCGGATCCGCAGGGATGAGCCGGACAGGACCCGGATGACGGATCAGTAAATACTCGATGATGACGCTGGACTCGAGCACGACCCGGCCGTTGTCGACGAGAACCGGGAATTTCTTCAACGGCCAGTGCTTTTCGAGCTCACTCATCGCGGACGGGTCTTCGGGCTCGAGCTTGCGGTAGATGAAGGGCGTGTCGTTCTCGTAGAGCGCGATCAGGACTTTCTGGCAATACGATGCGAACGGATGTGCGTACAGCGATGGCTTCACGGGCGTCTCCAGTTCTGCTCAAAGATACACGAGCTTCGCGCCTCGCGGGACAACCCTAAGTCTATCGATTAAGATTCCGAAACATGAAAAATGCACTACCGCCTTTGGACGGTATCACCGTCCTCGACTTCTCCCACGCCCTTGCCGGGCCTTATTGCACCATGCTGATGGCCGCGTACGGCGCCAAGGTGATCAAGGTTGAAGGTCCGGAGGGAGACATCGGGCGCACATGGGGACCACCGTTTCACGGCGCCGACGCTTCGTATTTTGTGGGTCTCAACAGCGGCAAGCAAAGCCTCGCGATCGACTTGAAGACGCCGGAGGGTCTCGATGCCTGCCGCAAGCTCGCCGCGAAGGCCGATATCTTGGTTGAGAATTTCAGGCCGGGCACGATGAACCGTCTGGGGCTGGATTACGTCTCTTTGTCCGCGGCCAACCCGCGCCTGATCTACGTGTCGATATCCGGTTACGGGCAGACCGGTCCGCGCCGCCTCGAACCCGCGATGGATCTGATCATCCAATCTGCGTCGGGGCTCATGAGTATTACGGGCACGGCCGCGGGCGAGACGGTCAAGACGGGGCACTCTATCGCCGACATCACAGCGGGCTTGTTTTCGCTCATCGGCGCCATGATGGCGATCGAAGCTCGTCACCGCACGGGCCGCGGTCAATTCGTGGATGTCTCCATGATGGACACCGTGATGTCGAGCATGCTTCCAAGCTTTGCCCGCTATCTCGCGTCGGGCGTTGTTCCGAAACCCATGGGAACCTTGTTTGACGGCATCGTTCCATACCGAAATTTCGTGTGCGCTGATCGAGAAATCACGCTTGCCGTGGCGAGCGACAAGCTCTGGAAGAGTTTCTGCGAGGCGATTGGCCGAGCCGAACTTGCCGATCACGCCGATTACAAGACGAACCCGCTGCGGGTCAAGAATCGCGGTGTCCTGGAGCCGATTCTGGAGGCCATGTTTCGTTCCCGCCAGGCCGGCCATTGGGTCGAGCTGCTGGCGCGCCACGGCGTCCCGGCCACCGTGGTGCGAAATCTCAAGGAAGTCATCGACGATGAGCAAACCACCGCGCGCAATATGACGCCGACGGTGCAACATCCGGTCGCGGGACCAATACGAGTCATCGGCGTTCCCGTGCAGTTGTCGGAGACACCGGGTCGAATCGGCAGCGCGTCCCCATTGCTGGGCGCGGACACAACCGCGATTCTCAACGGCATCCAGAGCGACTGATTCTGTCCGGCAGAATTCGTGTTGCTCGCCTGGTGAGTCGCTAGGCTCGGCTCCACGTCAGCTGCTTCGTGACGGCATAATTCCACACCGCGCCCACCGTGATTCCCGCCAGAGCAGCAAGGTACCGCGTTCCGGTCGCTTCGTTGAGATAGGTCGCAAGGCCGACGTTCATGCAGGCGCCAAGGCTGCAGGCAATGTTGAACGACAGCCAGCCGCGCAGCCATCGCATGCCACGCAATCGCTTGTCGCGATACGTCAGCACATTGTTGAGCGCAAAATTGAACGTCATGGTGCAGACGGTGGCGGTGGCCTGACCTTGAAGAAAACCCGCGTGTTCGAGTTGAAACAACAGCGTGAGTATTGAGAAATGAACCGCAACGCCGAGACCGCCGACAATGCAAAAGGCGACAAATCGCACCGGCACGATGTGCCCGAACAATTTATCGAGCAACAGCATGACGTATTCCCACTTGGTGGCTGAGTCGAGCTTGCTGTGGCCGGCCTGACGCAGCCGGAAACTATACGGCAATTCCTTGAAGCGCAACGGTTGCGGAGAAGAGGCAAACAAATCCATCAAGATCTTGGTGCCGATGGCTGAAAGCTTTCGCACAGCGGCTTCGAAGCTCTGGCGGCGCACCATAAAGAAGCCGCTCATCGGGTCAGTCAGTGTGTCGGGTACCAGCGAGCGGCTGAGACGCGTTCCAAATTTGCTCAACCGAATGCGTGCAGCGCCCCAATCGCCGGTTCCACCACCCTGCGTGTAGCGGCTGCCGACGACCACATCGACGCCGCCCTGTTTGAGTTCCGACAGCATTTGCGGGAGCAGGCGCTCATCATGCTGCAGGTCGCCATCGATCACCGCTAAATAAGGCGCGGAGCTTGCCAGCATCCCCTCCACACAGGCAGAAGATAATCCGCGGCGGTCCATCCTTTGAACGCAGCGAATCCGGTAGTCTTTGGCAGCGAGTTGCCGCACCAATTCGGCAGTCCCGTCCGGAGAATCATCGTCGACATAGATGATTTCCCACGCGAAATCGCGCAAGGCTGTACCAATCCGCTCCGTCAGCTCAACCACGTTTTCGCGTTCGTTGAACGTGGGAACGATGACTGAGACTTCTGGTCCTCGAGGCAGGGGGGGCGTGTCCAACTCAATGACTCATGGGGATGTGCCGGAAATTAGATCGCGACATGTAGTTGCGCGGCGCGCGGCGCTCAAGTCGTTGAATTTCTGTGTTTGCGGTGATTTTGGGGAACTGCAAGCCTTACCCGGGCTATAGTATAAAGTCGCTGCGATGTTCACAAGGACGATGAGGCAACTTGAGGTCCGACCTGTTACGATTGCCGCCCCGCCAAGACCTGAAGATCCCCGGGGTGTAGCTCAGACTGGTAGAGCGCTACGTTTGGGACGTAGATGTCGCAGGTTCGAATCCTGTCACCCCGACCACTCAGTTGCTGCGTATCACATAGGCGACTATTGCGTCCGCAGCTTCCTCGGCGGATGTCTCGACCGTGTTGACGCGTATTTCCGGATTCTCCGGTTGCTCGTAGGGTGAATCGATGCCGGTAAAGTGCTTCAGTTCGCCGGCCCTGGCTTTTTTGTAG
>DATHFB010000117.1:0-8560 GCA_035318305.1 Steroidobacteraceae bacterium
CGACTACGCGCCGGTGCGCGCGGCTTTGGAATTGCTGGCCGCAAGCGTGGGCACCGTTTCGTTCGTACAATTCAGCGCGCTGCTGCGCGCGCCTGAATTACAGGATTCCGACTCTGAGGCCGGCAGCGCGGCAAGATTGGACGTCGCGCTGCGCCGCCGTGCATCGAGCGATGCGGATTTTGCAGGCTGGCTGGATTTGGCCGATCGTGTGGCGCGAGGCGAGCAAATGGCTCCGGCGGCGGCCGTGCAGCGACTGCGCTCGGCCCATCATGTGCTGTCGCAATTGCAAGGCGCGCGCCTCTTCAGCGAGTGGGTGGCCGTTTGGATGGGCGCGCTTCAGATCGGTCCCTGGGCGTTTAGCCGGCGTTGGTCGAGCATCGAGTATCAAGCAGCCGAGCGATTCCGAGAGTTGCTCGCCGCCTTGGCCATGGGCGATGCCGTCTTCGGGACGCATTCGCGCGATTCAGCGCAAAGAATCCTTGCTCGAGCCGCTCGCGAGACTGCGTTTCAAGTGCAAACCGGCGTGCCGGCCATCTGGGTGAGCGGCCAACTCCTTGACCCCTGGCTTGATTATGACGGGCTCTGGGTGAGTGGTTGCAATGATGAGCAATGGCCGCAGCCTGTGGCGCCGGTGGCCCTGCTGCCTGTTGGGGTGCAGCGCCAATACGGAGTCGTCCCCGCGAGCGCGGAATCGCAGCTGGCGCTGGCAATGGACCTACAGAGCCGCTGGCAGAAGCGCGCGAATCAGTGCGTGTTCAGTCTCTCCGATTCCGGCGAGGGCAGCTCAAGCATGCCCAGTCCGTTGCTGCCCAAGATCGTACCGGTTGACTTGACCGCAACGCCTCAACCTCACTGGCTCAAAATGCTGGAGAGGGCGCCGGGATTGGAATCAGTGTGGGATGAGCAGGCCCCGGCGCTTGCGGGGAACGAACGCACGCGCGGCGTCGCCACCTTAAGGGCCCAATCGCGCTGCGCATTTCGAGGATTTGCGGAGACGCGGCTGGATGCCCAACCCCTGGAGCAACCGGTCCCGGGATTCAACGAACGCGAACGCGGCGAGCTTGTGCACCATGCTCTACAGCACGTGTGGACCGCGCTGGGCGACTCGAATGCCCTGCAGACGGTGCGCGCCGACGCAGAGCAGCGTCTGATCGATGAGGCTGCTGCTCGCGCAATCGAGTCCGTATGCCAGCGGCGCGATCCGGGGCGGCGCTGGCGTTTGCGTGAAGGGGTCCGGCTGCGAAATCTGCTGACGAAATGGCTGCAGCTTGAACGGGCGCGTGCACCCTTCGTCATCGAATCCCTCGAGGGCCGCGATCAAATCGCCCGTTTTGGCGGACTCGAATTCCGGGTGCGCATTGATCGCGTCGATCGCTTGTTGGATGGCGCGCGCGTCTTGATTGACTACAAGACCGGCGCTGCCGATCCCGATTGGCGCGGCGAACGGCCTGACAATCCACAGTTGCCGGTTTATGCGCTGCTGTCGCCCCAGGCCTTGGTCGCGGTCGCTTACGCCAAAGTGAACGCTGCGGAATCCGGTTTTGTGGCCGAATCCGAGCGGCGCGATGTTTTCCCGCGCACACGCCGCAGCGAATTGGAAGGGATGGCGACTCTCGCTGAGCTCATACCGGTTTGGTCGCGGCGCATCGAGCGGATCGCCGGCGAGTTCGCCGCCGGGCGCGCGGAGGTGGCGCCGACTATCGAGGCATGCAAGAGCTGCAAACTTCAAGGCCTGTGCCGAGTGCCGGCGGCGCTCGAAGAGGCGGATGAGTTTCATGAGTGAGGCCGCGCGACTCGCCGATGGCCCCGCCCGCGAGCGTGCGATCACCTCGGAGGGTTCGGTGTTGGTCCAAGCGCCGGCCGGCTCCGGCAAGACGACCCTGCTTGCGCAACGGTATCTGCGGCTGCTGGCATCCGTCGACTCGCCCGAGCGTATTTTGGCGCTGACCTTCACGCGCCGTGCCGCTCAAGAAATGCGGCAACGGGTGCTCGGTGCCTTGAGCGCCGCGCGGCTTGCCGAATGCCCGCAGGGGATGAATCAGCTCACGTGGAGCCTGGCCGCGGCGGCGAAGAAGCGCATGGACTCTTTGAATTGCGATCTGCAATCGCAGCCTTCGCGATTGCGCATTGAGACCATCGATGCATTCAATTCCTGGCTCGCCAATCAATTGCCGATTGCGGCGGGTGCCGGCGCGGGCTTAAGCATCCAGACCGATGCCGCGCCCAGCTACCAGGAGGCGGCGCGCCGCGCTTTGGCGCACCAGGGCGGCGATCAATTCGGGCTCGCCGTAGATCGGGTGCTCGAGCTCGACGATCAGCGCTGGCGCAAGCTGGTGAAGCTCATCGCCGAGATGCTGCCGAGCCGCGACCGCTGGTTGCCGTTGCTCGCGGGGCGCTTGCAGGCCGCGAGCGCGATTGACGAGGCGCAGCTGGCCAGCGTGCGTCGGCATTTGGATGAGGATTTGCGGCTGCTGGTCAACCGGGTCTTGCTGCGGGCGTGCGAAGTCTTGGGAAGGCAAGACATGACGGCGCTGTCGTCGCTCATGCACGCCGCGGCGCAGCGCCACGAGGATCCGACGCTGATGGCCGTGTGGCGTCAAGATGCCAGCCCCTTGCGCGCCAGCCCTGAGGATGCCGCGCGTTGGCGCTCCATGGCGGTGCTGCTGCTCAAAGCAGACGGGCGCGGATTGCGTAAGTCGGTCGATAAAAGACAGGGCTTTCCGCCCGGTTGTGCGGACAAAGCATCGATGCTGAGCCTCCTGGAGAAATTCGCCGAAGATTCGCGCATTTTGGATGTCCTGGTCGAGTTGCGCACGCTGCCGGATGCGCACTACAGCGACGCTGCCTGGGGGCGTGTCCGCGAAGTGGCGCAGGTGCTGGTGTTGGCGGCGGCTGAACTGGATGGGGTCTTTCGCGAGCAAGGTGCCGTTGATTTTTCCGCGGTGTCGATTGCGGGGTTGCGCGCGCTCGGCAGCGTGGATGCCCCCACGGATTTGAGCTTGCGTCTCGATTACCGGCTGCAGCACATTCTCGTCGACGAATTTCAGGACACATCCAGCTCGCAGTTGGAGCTGGTGCGCCTCCTGACCGGCGGGTGGCAACAAGGCGATGGCCGCAGCGTGTTTTGCGTGGGCGACCCGATGCAATCCATCTACGGTTTTCGCCAAGCGGAGGTCAGGGCATTCCTCGAACTCGCGGAGGAGGGCATCGGCGAGCTGCGCTTCGAAGTGCAGCGTCTGCAAAGCAATTTTCGTTCCGCGCCGCCGCTGGTGGACTGGACCAATCGCTGTTTCGCGCGTCTCATGCCGGAGTTTGATGATCGTAACCGCGGCGCCATTGCATATCGCGCCAGTGAGGCCGCAGTGTCGATGTCCGACGCTTCTGAATGCGGCGTCCAGTGTCAGGCATTCGCGAGCCGCAGCGCCGAATCCAATGCGATCGCCGCGATGATTGCCGGCGAAGTCAAGCGGCATCCCGATTGGCGCATCGCCGTCTTGGTGCGCGCCAGAACTCATGCGCGCGGAATCGCCGCGAGCTTGCGCGCGTTGAACATCGACTTTCGGGCGGTCGATATCGAGCCCTTGCAGGATCGCGCTGCGGTTCGCGACATCATGATGCTCGCGCGCGCGTTGCTGCATTGGGGCGACCGCATCGCCTGGTTCGCCGTGTTGCGTGCTCCTTGGGCTGGACTGATCCTGGCCGATTTGCTGACGATCTCCGGCGCCGGTTCTCTGGTGTGGGATGCGATTCGAGATGAGGCGCTGCTGCCCGCGCTCAGCGAGGATGGCCGCGCTCGCTGTGCGCGCCTGCGTCTGACGCTCGAGGCTGCGTTCGAGGTCCGCAATGAGACCGGAGCGGCCCGCTGGATCGAGAGAACCTGGCTGGATTTGGGCGGCCCCAGCTGCATGGCGAGCGTGCAGGACCTGCAACTGGCGAGCGCCGCGTTCGCCCGCATACGCACGCTCGAGGAGCGCGGCATGCCGGACCCTGCGGATCTGCCGGAAATCTTTGCCGACCTGTTCGCCGATCACGGCAGCGCGAGCGCCGTGGAAATCATGACCATTCACAAGGCCAAAGGTCTGGAATTCGACCTGGTCGTGCTGCCGGCGCTCGATCGCGCGGTGCCGCCCGACCGCAACCAATTGTTGTTGTCGCACCAGTTCGCGCGCACGGGCCGCGACGGCATGGTGATGGCCGCCCGTCCGCCGGTGGGCACCGAGGCTGACCTGTTGTTCGAGTTCTTGCGCTACCAGCGGCGCGACGCGACCGTGCTCGAAGCGCAGCGCCTGCTATACGTGGCCTGCACCCGCGCAAAGTGCCAATTGCGTCTGACCGCTGTCATCGACGATGAAAATGACGACGACCTCGACGACGCGGCGCCACGCCGGGTCTTCCGGCCGCACGCCGGAAGCTTGCTGCGCGCGCTCTGGCCGGTGCTCGCCGGCGAATTCGAGCTGCCGACGGCACCGCTCAAGCAACGCGAGGCTGCCGACGACGCGCCTCGCGGCGGGCCGCTCAAGCGCCTGCCATTGGAATCCTCGCCGGAGCGTCTTGCGCCGCCGGCGGGCGCGGCAATTGTCATCCCTGTCGCGAGGGACGAGACGCCGATATTCGACTGGGCCGGCGAAACCGCGCGGCGCGTCGGCAGCCTGGTGCATGCCGAACTCCAGAAGATGGACCTCACAAGCCTTGATGAGGCGGCGATCCATGCGCGCGAGGGCCATTTCCGCCGATGGCTTGCGCTCCACGGGGTGCCCGAGGATCGATTGAATCAAGCGACCGCGCGCGTCGTGGAGGCACTGCTCGGCGTGCATCGCGATCCGCGCGGACGTTGGATACTGAAGCGTTGGCTTCGCGCGGACCTGCGCGAACACGCGTTGTCCGGGTACTGGGAGGGGGAGTTTTCGCGAGTTGTGCTCGATCGCAGCTTCATCGACGAGGCCGGTATCCGGTGGGTGATCGATTACAAAACCAGCCAGCACCTGGGCGGCGGCCTCGAGCTCTTTCTGGACCGGGAGGTCGAGAGATACCGCAGCCAACTCGAGCGCTATGGGCGCCTGGCGCGGCGCCTGGGACCGCAACCCGTTCGGTTGGGATTGTACTTTCCCCTCATGCGCGCCTGGCGGGAGTGGGCCCCGGACGAGGCAGTTGACTAAAGGGGCTACTGGATATACAACCACTCAACATCTTGGTTGGCGGCTGACAAATTCCTAGAAAGTGAACTCGAGCTCCACCGGAAATCGTCCAGAGGCGTCTCGAGGCCGAAGTTGGGCTAAGTTATTGAGCTGATTGCGAAGGCTTAAGGAGGCTTCCGGGCGCTCTTTGATCGTGCCGGATAGCATGCCGGTGCGCGCCGCTGGAGAAAATCGGATCTGCGCCTGAGCCTCTACCGGTCCGCCGGTGTCGGTCAGGTTGGCGGTAATGGTGCCGTCAGGGGCGACCGCTCCGGCGGCCAGTTGCAGCTCATAGCTTCCCAGATCTGAGCCTGCGGCGATGTCTGCAGCGGAAATATTGGCCACGTCGATCTTTCCCACCGCAGAGTCGAGCTTGCGAAAATCGCTGCTCGCTTCCGCAAACGCCAGCTTCGCGCTACCCCTCCAGCCGGCGGCCAGTCCGAGGTCGCCCAGATTTTCGATGGGACCTGCGCCTCGAATATCATGGGCCGCAATACGCCGCGCACCGAGCTCAACCGTTCCGTCGATGACGAAACTTTCCTTCACCCAGTGAATGTCCGCCACCACGGTCATTCGCAGCAAAGAAAGCGGATGCACCCGCCATTCAATGGCGCCGGCCTCGCGTGCATTGACCTTGAGCCTGCCTGCAGCGCCATGCACGAGGCTGCCGGAGAAATCTTCCGCCTGCACCTGAGCGGGTAGAAAATGCGAGATCAGTGAGGCCGGCAGCACGAACACGGCGGCGGCAGCCAGGACCACAATCCCTAAGAGAACCAGCGGCCAACGTCGTGGCGGGCGCTGCTGAGGCTTAACGCCTCGGCTGGCTGAACGAGATGCTGGCATTGACCATTCCCGGCGCCGGCGTGCGATCCACCGTGATCGATTCGATCGCGAGACCGTAGCGTCGGTCCAAGGTGTCGAGCCATGTGACCATGGTGTCAAATGGCGCGGCCTCCAACTGCACACGCACGCCTCCCGTGGCGTTGGGCTGGGTGCCGCGCAGCGCACTTGCAAGTCCCGCTTCGCGGCCAACTCGGTCCACCAGCACCACCGGCGCCTCCCCGGTGTCGGCAGGCAGCTGAGCGCCAAAGCTGCGGACTTCGGCCGCATTTGCCCGCATCCATGCCAAATCTTCGCGCCGTGTGTCGGTTCCCTTGGCCGCGTTCGACACAGCGGATTGCAGGGGCATGAGAATACCGCCGATCAAAATGATGAGACCCAAGGCGATCGCGCCGATCGCGACCACACGCTGCTCGCGCTGCTGCAGGCTTGCATACCAGTTTTTCAGCTTGTTCATCGGCGCGCCTTGGTGGACTGGCCGTGAACGTGAAGATGCGCTTCAACACCCGCGGCCACGGGGTTCGAGGATTGAATTTCCGCCGCGAGGCCTTCCTTGCCCACGAACTGGGTCAACTGCGACAGCGCCGCAAGGCTGGGCGCGCTCACGGTCATGTCGAGCGCATCTTCCCGATAACTCAAGGCGCTGATGGCGGTTTTCGGCGTCACCGCGAGGGCACCGCTCAAGGTCTGCAGCGTGCGAAGAAAGTATTGCGGGCCCGCGCCGGACTTGCGAATTCTTTCCAGCTTGGCTTGCATCTGGCGGCGCGGATCGGTTGGCGCATCGCCGGGCATGCTTTCGGAAAATAGCTGTGAAATTTCGGCATCGAGAGCCGCGGAATCATGTTTTGCATGGCGAATTTGCAGCGCTTGCGCGGCGACGTGAACGACCAGCAGTGCCACCGCGAGCGCAGCGGCGACACGCCATTGACGCCATCGCGCACTGTAGTCCGTGGTCCGCGAAAACTCACCTTGCAGCAAATTAACGGCTTCGGGCGCTTCGAGGCCGCGCGCCAGCCAGGGCAGCGGACCATCCGTCAGCAATTGAACTTTGAGCGATTCGAAGTCTTCCAGCAAGTCCTCGAATTCACCTTGAATCCTCGCCCAGTCCTCGCGCGTCACATAGAGGATCGCGCTTTCTTTGGGTTTGGGCTCCGCCGAGTCGAGCGGATCGGCTATGACGCCGGCAACAACCAGGGCTTCCTTGACCGGGGAGAGTTCCACGGCGAAGGGCAGAGCGCCGGGCCGCCGCACCGCGAGCCGCTCCTTTTCAAGCCACAATACCGTTTGGCCCGGATTCTCCGGCATTGCCGAGATATCCGCGTAAATCGCCTGCGGATCGAATCCGGCGGCGTTGAGTTCGGCCAGCCAGGCAGTCAGCACCGCGCGCGACACCACGGCCACCGGCGTGCCGCCATTGCCGCGGCGGCGGCCGATCGCGAAGCTCAATAAGTCCACGTCTTCCGTCAGTTGCTCTTCCAGGGCGAAGGGCACGGCGCGTGCGAGTTTCACACCGCTGCCGGGCGGCAGTTCCGGTTCGGCCAGTAGAATCTGAGTTGCCGGCGCGAGCACCACGACTCGTCCGGTGCGCCACACCGCGGCCGCGAGGCTCAAGGATCCGCGTTGCCGGGTCGGGGTCGGTGCACCGGTCTCATCCAAGGTGAGCCATTCGGTCTCTTCTTGGCCGGCCGGCGGTAGGCGTAACAGCAATGAGTGCGGCATGTATCCTAGGAGCCTGTCTGAGTGTTCAGCGTGAGCCGCGTTGGCAGCGCGAGGGAGCGGATGCAAGGCGCGCGGCGCAGGCCGTGGCGGGCTCCACGGCCAAGCCGCGCAACACCGCAGACGCCCCTCTCGCTGCCAACCCTTCGGGACCGGGCAGATTTCGCTTCATTCATCGTTGTCGCCTCCTTATTGGGAGCATACCCAACTTCGTCGGCTCCGCCTCGACTGAAGCGAAATCTGCCACGGTCGCGGCCACGTTGAACACTCAGACAGGCTCCTATGGCGTCCCAAATGAGCGCAGCAGCGGCGCGACCTTGGTCGTGCGGTACAAAAGACTGTACAAGGTGAACTCCGTAGTGCCAAGCACGACGCGCGTGGTGAGCTGGAAATACTGACTTTGCATGCCGATGAGGTTGCTGATGCCCTGCATGGCATTCGGCCCCATGGTCGTGGCAACGTGGGTAAAGGTTGTCACGTCGGGGAAGCAGCCCTCCTTGCGGCCATTGGCCAGCACGGCCGGATTGTTCGACCATTCGCCGTTCAAGCCCTGCACCAGGCTTTCCAGCACCAGGGCGGGAGCAGTGCAGACATTGATTTTGGTAGTGGCATCCGGCAGCGCTGTGACGTAGGGGGCGATCTTGCGGTAACGGTCGGCGCCGAAGCCGGGAAGATTCATCAGCTCGCTGGGCGACATCATGGGCCAGTTACCGGTGCGGTAGGGAGGAGTTTGCGAGGTGTAGACCGAGTCTTCCGCACCGTCCGGATTACCCACGACATCGTCTTGATCGAGCCAATCGCGCGCCAATCCCGCCCACTTGGGCTCCACC
>DATHFB010000118.1:0-3678 GCA_035318305.1 Steroidobacteraceae bacterium
CGAATCCCACCATGCGGAGCCACCAAAAAATAGATCGACGATGACTGCTTACCAAAAGCTCGTCCGATCGCCTTCAGCGACTCTCCGCGCTTCCAGCGATCCCATAACTCCGTTTTCTCTGCCGCAGTAAACCCTCTATGACATCTGTGACCCATCAAACCACACTCCATCTCTCCTTCAAGATAAAGTGTTGCGTCGACCGGTTGAGACCGCCCCTCGAACTCGGACATTGCTCGACGCAGTCGGCACTTCGCATTTGTGCCACTGCACAAAGTCGCCGCGCTCCAGCCCGCTGCGCGGGAGCAAGAGCCGAGAGGCCGGCATCCGGTCGAGAGGACAGCGATGGCGGGGTGGCAAGGTCAACACGATCAGGTCATGTATTGTCGGCGTGCAACGCATGATCAAGAACAGCAAGGATCATCTGGCAGGCCGGCACCCTGATGCGGCGAGTCACATCGACCCCGCCATAACGCAATGACAAAGTTCTCTTGACGAATAGCGCAAACCAGTTTGCTTAAATGTGCCGTGGATATTTCTCCTCGCAAGAAATTGATGCACACCATGCCACCGAACACAGATCGACCGATCAATCGCGCAATGGTTGTGGGATGTGCTGTTTCTGCCACGCGCAACCATTTGAAATTACACGAGCCGAGAAGATTAAAAGTACTCTTTTGCAACATTCACGCCAAAACGCGAAAGTTGTGGAAGCATTCTGCCATGCGGCTTGCCGCCTTTCGAACCAATGCCGCCCATCAATTCACCAACCGCCCGTTGATGAATTCCGTATGCCCGCCGAGATGTCCATTGCACTCTCCCGGGCTCACGTGCATGCGCGCATGCACGTCGCCTCGTGCTGGCGCCGCGTCCACCATCGAGATCGCCACCAACATACGATCCCCATAGCACTCGCTGCACTGCCGGGTGCCATACTTCCCGCGACTTCGTGCCTTGGCGCTTTTCGGACGCCGGCCGCCGCAGCGCGTGGATAGCCTCGTCATGCCGGCGTCCGAAAACCTACACAGGACCAGACGCGGGGGCAGCACGATTCTGGCGAACATTTCGCCCGACTGCCAGCTGGATCGGGCGGAGCCGCAGTCGCCGGTCCTTGGTCGAAGGCAGCGAGATCAACTGGATGTAGGCCGGCTCGCAGCGACCGACGTTTCTGCGACGGGTGAGAGCCCTCTGGTCAGTTCGACCCCCTCGCCTTCTCTAGGAAACGTTGCACCTCCTGGAAAAGCTGCATCCGATTCTTCTCCAGCATAACGAAATGCGTTCCCTCGCCGATCTCGACGAGCCGCTTGTTCGGACTACTCGGAAGCTTGTGGAAGAGCGCTTGCGCAGCCTGGCTGGGAGTTACCTGATCCCACTCGGCGACGACCACCAGCGTCGGAACCTTGATCCTCTCCGGGTCGTAGTATGGCTTGCCCGCGTCCCAGTAAGTGCGGTTGTCCTGCAACACGCCCGCTGGGCTGCGCAGCACTGGCGGCTCTTGCTTTGAACCAACCGGATCGCTGGCCAGGGCGGCCGCCGACCATGCTTCGAACCAGCTCGCCGGCATCAAATCGTTCTTGCGATCGTCGGGTGCGCCGGCCTGCAAGCGCTCCCGCGCGGTCGCCATTGGTGCCGCAACATAAGCTCCTAACGGGGGAGGCGCAGTTTGCGGCGGCGGTGAGGTCTTTAGCCACACCGGCGCATAGAGCACGAGCCGCTCGACCTTGTCATTGTGGTCGGCCGTGTAAGCGCCGATGATCACGGGTCCCCACGACCAGCCCAGGAGACTGAGCTTCGACACACCTCGCCGCTGGAGAATGAAGTCGATTGCGGAACCGACATCCTTCACAGCCACATCAGTCGTGACGATAGGAGGATTGTTGGCGGCTGGCTGATCCATTTCCGGCGGACGCGTTGATCGGCCGTAGCCGCGCACATCCACTAAGTACACGTCCCAGCCGTGCTGGGCGATGTAGTCCATCCACGACAGCCCTTCGAGTGGAAGATCGAATGTTGCCTCCGCCGGCTGCGTCGCACCGTGGACGAACAGCAACGTCTTCTCGGAGGTAAACTGCTTCATGTCCTCCGGCCGCTTATTTCTGACGTACAGCTTTATTCCAGGATCGGCGGCGTCGATCATGAACTGCTCGGTCACGAGTTTTTGCGCTGGACCGGCCGCAATGGCGGACTTGGGCGCAGCGGTCTCGGCCTTTGCAAGTTGTGGAGCCAGCACGGCGCCGCCGAGGGCGAAGGTGCTGTTGCGGAGCGCCTGTCGTCTCGTGATAAGCATGATCTTCCTCCCTGCTTTGGGGGCCGGATGCCGGTCCCGGGCCATTCCGCGTTTCACTGCAGAGGCACCGTCAAGTTATTTTTCGAGCTGTATTGTCTCACGATGGCGAGAGCTTCATGAGAGCGAGCGCAGCGCGGCCGTTCGGGCCATAGGGATTGCCCAGCGATTCAGCCATCTCCACATGAGCGTAGTTTGGCGTTTCGATGAGCTGCACCGGCTTGCCTGCAGCCTTAACCGCGGCGGCAAAGTCGCGACTTTGGCGCTGGAAGTCGGGCGTCTCGAAGGTGCCGTAGGTGACCATTATCGGCGCGGATAGCTTGTCGATGTGGCGCTGCGAACTCATCGCGTCCGCCATCGCTTCGGTGAAGTTCACGTAGGTGCGCCGCCACGAGAGTTGCACCGGTACCATCTCGTACATTCCACTCATGCAAAGCCCGCCCTTCACCGCGTTGTCGGGGAGACTGAACTGCCCTTGCCAGTCGGTGACGAGCGCGACGCCGCAGAGGTGCCCGCCGGAGGAAAAGCCGCCTATGTAGACTCGGTCGGGATCGCCGCCGAAACTCGCGGCGTTCTTGTAGACCCAAGCGATGCCGCGGCGTACTTGCGCCGCCATCACGCTGAGGTCTCCGCCCGCCTCCTTCACCGAATTGAAGTCCAGGGCGACATAATGCGCCCCAGCATTGACGAACATCTCCGCGGGGTAGCCGCTGTCCTTGGCCGAGCCTACCAGCCAGTTGCCGCCATGGATGAAGACGAAGATTGGCGCCTTGGCAAGGTTGGTGCGATAAACATCGAGCTTTTCGATCTCCGTCGGCCCATAAGCGACTCGCTGGGGCGCGCCTATACGGGCGCGCACGGCCTCGCTGTTGGAGGCGAGGCGCTTTACGACCTGGCCAATGAGCGGCTCGTAGACCTCTTGGTCGTATGAGGCATCGAGCTCGACCTGATCATAATCCATGAAGACCAGCGGGCCCTTGTGGTGCGGCGGTGGGCCGACCCGGCATTCCTCCGCCATGGCCGGCACGGCCGCGATGGCAGCAGCCGCGCCGAGCATCGTGCGCCGGGTGATTTTTCGGCAACCTGAAGCGATGTTGTGTTGCATCGTTTTCTCCTCAATTGGTCAAAGGGCTCGAAACGCGCAGCAAATGCGTCGTCAGACATGTGGAATGTGAATGTTGGAGTACCGACAAAAGAAGTTGATCGGTTGAAAGTTACTGGCCCGCCGACGGCATCAGCGCTGGCGCCACAAACCAGGACTTCGGCATATCCCGCTGGCAGCTCTCGAATAAATTATACCGGTTGCCGCGTGCGCGGAAGGGGGCGCGATGGCGGATTCTGGCCTTTTCGGAAGTGGCGGCCCTGATGCCTGATGTCCGCTGTTGGGCGAAGACCGG
>DATHFB010000119.1:0-3322 GCA_035318305.1 Steroidobacteraceae bacterium
TGCACTCATAGCGCACTACCTCGGATGGGCTCGTCATTGGATTCGGTTGGCTGCGCCTTGAGTTCATCGCGCAGCATTTGAATTAGTTCGCGATCTGTCGCACCCGCTTGCCGTCCGGCGTGTATGGCGGATCGCAGCGCGTCGAGCGCCATCGCACGACGGTCAGCTCGGGTTCGGTCGTTGCCGCGAGCGGCTACAAAGGTTCCCAAACCTTGCCTGCTGAAGGTAATACCCTCGCGCTCCAACTCTTCGTAGGCCCTTTTGACGGTAATCAGGCTCACCAAGAGTTGTTCGGCCAGCGCTCTATAAGACGGCAGTGCACTGCCCGCGGTAAGGCGATTGGCCAGTACTTCGCGCTTGATGCCGTCCACGATCTGTTGATACAGGGGCCCGGCAGCCGCGGGGGAGATGGGTCCCAGACTCACGATTGGCGGCATTTCAGGCATGCTTACTGTATATAGTAGATATGCTCAGTAAGCAAGGTACCGTACGCATGGTGTTTTGCGTTTAGAATCCGCGGTCTGAAAAACGCCCGGTCATTCAATCTCCTAGCGAGCTCCAAAGTGCCCTTACAAAAAATCGCGCTCACCTTGCTGTTCAGCCTGCCTTCCTTGGCGCTGGCGGACACTTTTAACTATGTCTTCATCTTCGGCGACAAGAACGTCGGTCATCTGATCGCCGAAACCAAGGGCGATCGGACCACCATTGACTTCGATGTCAAAAACAATGGCCGCGGTCCGACCATCGCGGAATCGATCAAGTTGGATGCAGCGGGTTTGCCGACTGAATGGTCGGTCAAGGGAACCACCACATTCGGCAGCAAGATCGCCGAGCATTTTGTCCGCAAGGGCGCGCGCGGCGAATGGCTGGACTCCACGGGCAAGGGTCACGCGACCATCCATACGCCGAGCATTTATCTGGCGCAGAGCTCCAGTCCCTGGTCGAATGGCATTTACGCCCGCGCGTTGCTCAAGACAGCGGACCAACAATTGCCTGCGCTGCCGGGCGGCGTGCTGCGCCTCGAGAAAGGCGAAACGCTCAGCGTGCAAGGGAAAGACGGCCCGCTCGACGTTACCCGTTACGATCTGATCGGGATCAATCTCGACCCTGAAATTATTCTGCTGGATGCCAATAACAATCTGTTCGCCGATGTCGAGGCCAGTTCCATTCTTGTGCGCGCCGGATACGAAGGCGAGCAAACGCGCCTGCGCGGCATGGCGGCAGATTGGTCGAGCCAGCGTTTCGTCAAGATCGAGCACGAGGTCGCGCATCACTACACCGGCCCCATCCGCATTCGCAACGTCAGGGTGTTCGACCCCAAGACCTCAGCGCTGACGCAACCGGTGGCGGTGCTGGTCCGAGGCAAGGTCATCGCGGCAGTCGAACCGCTCGACAGCCCCGCAACGCCGGGCGAAACGACCATCGATGGCGCCGGTGGCACCCTGATCGCAGGTATGTACGAAATGCATGCGCATCTCGGACAAAGTGATGCGCTGCTCGATGTCGCCGCTGGAATCACCACGGTGCGGGACATGGGCAACGACAATGCCGTGCTCGACAAACTGATCGAGCAGATCGACAGCGGCACCATCGCCGGGCCCCACGTCATTCGCTCAGGTTTCATCGAAGGCAAGAGTCCCTTCAGTGCAAACAACGGCATTCTGGTCGACAGCGAAGAGCAGGCCGTCGAAGCGGTGCGCTGGTACGGCGCCCGAAACTATTGGCAGATCAAGAGTTATAACAGTATGAATCCGGCTTGGGTGCCGGCCATGGCCAAGGAGGCGCATCGGTTGGGAATGCGATTGGCTGGGCACATTCCGGCGTTCTCGACGGCGGACGACATGATTCTCGCGGGCTACGACGAAATCACCCACATCAATCAGTTCTCCTTAGGCTGGGTGATTCAGCCCGGCGAAGATACGCGCACACTGTTCCGGCTGACCGCGCTGAAGCGGCTGCCCGGTCTCGATCTGCAAAGCCCGAAAGTGCAGCACACCATCAATATGATGGTGGAGCGAAAGATTGCCATCGATCCTACGTTGGGAATTCATGAGCAACTGACGCAGCGGCGCGATGGTCAGGTTCCGCCCGGCGCGGTCGACTATATCGATCACATGCCGATCGGCTTTCGCCGCGATTCCATGAAGGCGCTGGCCGACACTTCCGCAACGGGCGACGATCAAGCCTATCGCCAAGCCTTCGATAAGATGGTCGCGGTGGTTCGGATGCTGCACGACCGCGGCGTGTTCATCGTATTCGGCACCGACACGGGCGGCTCCTTCACCTATCATCGAGAACTGGAGCTGTACCAACTCGCGGGAATGACGCCTGCCGAGATCTTGAAGCGCGCCACCTTTGATTCGGCTCACTACGTCAGTCAGGACCAACGAATGGGGTCGATCGAGAAGGGCAAGCTTGCGGATTTCTTTTTGATTCCCGGCGATCCGCTGAAGAATCTCAAAGCCATCAAGACCATCAGCATGGTGGTCAAGGACGGCACCTTCTACTACCCGAGCGAGGTGTATCCGAAGTTCGGCATCCAGCCGTTCGCGCCGCCGCCGAAAGTCACATCTCAGTAGCGGCCGTCCGCTCCACCGCCACTGAAACCACCGCCGCCGCCCTTGAAGGGGGCGTCGGCCTGCGGCGCGGCTTTCGGGGAGAGCGCGCCGGCCCCGACCCATTGCACCAGGTCCAAGGCGGTCGTGCCCTCGCCTAGTTGATGCGAGGTAATGCCGCGGCGCGGCGTGCGCAAGTATCGATCCAGTCCCAGCGCCGCCAGCAGCGCCGCGCTTCCCCACAAGATCAACTTCAGTTTCAGCGGCAGCGTGGTCAAGTCTCGCAGCTGATAGGCGACGCATCCCAGCGATGCCATGCAGGCCAGCAGCGGCGCGTGGCTTCGCCGCCGAATGCCGACGATGAGCGCGACCAGCGCGAAGATGCCGCTCGCCAAGCCGGTGCCGACTCGAACGGCCGGCGCGTGTTGCGTGGCCAGCCAGAGGAATCCGCACAGCGGCATGATGACCATCAGCCAGCTCAGCATATGGTCATGGGACGGCCTCGAGAACTGGATCCGCGCGAGCAACAATGCGATCGCGCCGGCCCCGTAGCAAAAGATGCTGGCCGCCATGGCCACGTCGTGCTCGCCCCACAGGCGGTGGCCACCCGCAAGTTCGATGGCAACAGAGGCCGCCGCGAATGCCAGCGTCAATAAAAACGAGTTGAGCAATCGCATGGCGGCCACGGCCAGCACCAGCGCGACGGCTACCGACATGCCGCGGTCTCCGCTCGAAGATACGAAATGTGCGGCAAGCAACAGTAACCC
>DATHFB010000120.1:0-8053 GCA_035318305.1 Steroidobacteraceae bacterium
GTCGACCACGGAGGGCCAGGCCGGCGGCAATGTCCGATCCAGCGAGGCCGCCGTCGAGCCCGACGGCGCTCAGATCACGCTCGAACGCAAGGCCACCGTCATCTCCTACGCCGTGGAGGCGGACGGCATCGTGACGACCGCTCGGCGTGCCCCCGACGCGGCGGGCAATGATCAGGTTCTATTGGTACTGTTGAAGTCGGACTACACCCTCGAGCGATTGCAGGTGTGGGATACCCTGGGCATGCGCGGCACGCACAGCGAAGGATTCACGTTGCGCGCACGGGCCGCGGCCGGACAGATCATGCCGGAGCCATACGAAAGAATTCATGCGCAAACCATGGTGCCGTTTGCGCACTTGCTGTGGGGTTCCGTTTGGGCGGGAATTGCCGCCGCCGCCGCCGCCAAGGCGCAGGCCTTCGTGCGTCACGTGGTACGCCAATCGAACGGTCAGATGCCGCCCGGCGCCGCTCATTTCACCCAGGCCGTATCGACCTTGCGTACGCTTCGCGGTGTGCTGTCCGCCAGCCTGCGCAGCTACGAAGCGATCATGTCGGACGAGAAGGCGATTTCTTCCCTGGAATTTCAGGCGATGATCACCTTGACCAAGGTGCAGGTGTCCGAGCTTGCCGTGACTACCGTGCTGACTTCGCTGCGCGCCTGCGGACTATCGGGTTATCGCAACGACACGGAATTCACCATCGGCCGGCTGCTGCGCGATGTGCTCTCTGCACCGATCATGATCAGCAACGATCGCATATTGACGAATCTCGCCACGACGTCGTTGATGACGCCGCTGCCGACGTCGATCAGTGGTTGATCCCACCGTGTCGCCCCACGGCAGTTCGCCCTATCCGCTCGCGCATCTTGCCGATCAGCTGTTCAGGCCGATGGGCGTGGACGGGGTTTACGCACGCACGGCACTGTATGTCGATCTGGTCGAACGCCTCGAACAGTACATCACCCGGCAGCGCGATCCGCAGGCGGAAATCATGCGATTTCCGCCGGTGATGAGCCGGACGCAGCTCGAAAAATCCGGTTACTTGAAGAGTTTCCCCAATTTGCTCGGTTGCGTCTGTGCATTGCACGGCTCCGAGGCCTCCATCCGCGCGGCCGTCGAGCGCCATGACAATGGCGGCGACTGGACCACCTCGCTGACTTCCTCGGATCTGGTGCTCTCGCCCGCTGCTTGTTATCCGGTGTATCCAATCGCGGCGGCGCGCGGAAAATTGCCGGCCGGTGGACTGTTGTTCGATATCGAAGCCGACGTGTTCCGGCATGAGCCGTCCTTGAGCCTCGATCGGCTGCAATCCTTCCGCATGCGCGAATTCGTGCGCATCGGCGCGCCGGACGAGATCGTCGAGTTCCGCGAGAAATGGATGGCGAAGGCGCCGGTGTTGGCCGCCGAGCTCGGGCTGCCGCATACCATGGACGTCGCCAACGATCCGTTCTTTGGCAGGGTGGGCCAGGTGATGGCGGTGAGCCAGCGCCAGCAGGCTTTGAAATTCGAGCTCTTGATTCCTTACTATCCCGGCGCTTCGCCCACGGCGTGCATGAGCTTCAACTATCACCGCGAGCATTTCGGACAGGTGTGGGGCATCCATGGCGAGAAGGGCGAGCTGGCGCATACCAGCTGCGTCGCTTTTGGAATCGATCGCCTGGCGGTGGCATTGTTCGCCAATCACGGCCTGGACCTGAAAAAGTGGCCGGCGGCAACACGACGAGCCTTGGCTCTGTAAAATTATTCGGTCGCTGATGCCTCTCGACCCACGCGTCAAGCGCTTCTTGAACCTCCTTGCAACGGGCAATCCGCCTGATGCGCGCAGCGCAACGGTTGAGGAGCGGCGCACGGGGCTTGCGGCTCTCATGAAATTTGCCGGGCCCGAAGTCGCTGTCGAGCGCGTGGAAGAACGAGCCCTGCCGGGGCCGGGCGGCGCCGTGCGCATACGGCTCTACTCACCGTTTCACGCCGAGATGCTGCCCGGGCTAATCTATTTTCACGGCGGCGGTCTGGTCGCCGGCACCCTGGACACCCACGACTCGATTGCGCGCGCCCTGGCACATGCCGGCGCAGTCCGGTTGCTATCGGTGGACTACAGGCTCGCTCCCGAGCACCCCTTTCCCGCCGCAATAGAAGATGCCATGGCTGCGGTTCGATACATCAGCCGGCATGCTGCGGATTTCGGAATCGACGCCGCGCGCTTGGGGATTTGCGGCGACTCCGCCGGCGCCACATTGGCAACGGCCACCTGTCAGGCAGCGGCTCGAGCCGGCGGCCCGCCCCTCGCGCTGCAGCTGCTCCTTTGCCCGATTCTCGATTACAGCCGTTCGACGCCGTCGAAGCTCGAATTGTCGAGCGGTTATCTGGTCGACCAGGCCACCCTGGATCATGATCTGATGCACTACCTGCCCAAAGGCACGGACCCTGTGAATCCGCTGATATCCCCGCTACTCGCCGAGGACCTGACGGGTATGCCGCCAACCCTGATTCATACGGCGGAATTCGATCCTTTGCGCGACGAGGGGCGGAATTATTTCGAGCGCCTGACCCAAGCGCGCAATGAAGTGTCCTACACTTGCCATCCAGGTATGATTCATCTTTTCTATGGATTGGGGGCCGTGATTCCCTATGCGCGCACGGCATTCGAGCAGATCGGCGGGGAAATTCGCGCAGCGCTGGGCTAACCTTTAGGGAGAAACGAACGTGTCCGAGCGCATCGTGGCGGAGCGATTGATTCAGCAACTGCACGCGGCACGCGTCGCCGCCGATCTTACCGGCATGTGCCGCGTTTTCGCCGATGATGGCCGGTTCGAGATCCTCGGAGCAAGCGCCGATAAGTCGATCGCCATTCGGGCGAACGACCTCGCCGAATTTCGGCCCTGGCTGTCGATGATGGTGAAGGTCTTTCGAATCAGCAACTATCAGCTGCTGAGCCTGACGGTTGAGTGGCCGCGGGCGGTCGCTCATTGGCGCGCGGACATCTACTCCAAGGTCACGGGGGTTACGGTTCCGACCGAACTCGCCGATATCGTGCAGCTCAATGAGGACAGCATCCTGACCTACACCGAATTCTTCGCGCCGCGCTGAAAATTCCGGCGATTTAGAGTGTCGCAGGAGCCGCAGTGGTTGACCATCGCCCGCGAGGTGCGGGCCATCGCCCAAACGGGATTGGCATTTACCGCGGATGGCTTTGACCAGCAGCGCTACCAAAGATTGCGCGAGCTGGCCGCGCTGATGATGGCCCAGGGTTCGGCCAGTGAGCATGAATCGATTCTCCAACTGCTGCGCCAGGAAAAGGGCTACGCGACACCGAAAGTGGATGTTCGCGGCGCCGCCTTCGTCGACGGCCGCGTGCTCATGGTGCGCGAAATCAGCGATGGAAAATGGACGCTGCCCGGCGGTTGGGCCGACGTCAATCAATCGGCCGGCGAATGCGTCGTGCGCGAGATTGCCGAGGAGTCCGGATTCAAAGCCCGGGCGTCGAAGATTGCGGCCGTTTACGATTACCAACGCAGCGGGCATCCGCCGCACCATATCGATTCCATCTACAAGATGTTCTTCATCTGCGAAATCATCGGGGGCGAGGCTCGCGCCAGCGATGAAACCAGCGAAGTGGCTTTCTTTGCCCGCAACGAATTACCGGCCTTGTCCTTGGGCAGGACCACCGCCGCGCAGATCGACAGGATGTTTCATCATCGCGAGCACCCGGAACTCGCGACGGATTTCGACTGAGCCGGCAGCGCGGCCGCGCGATCCCTACAGCTTGGATCGCAATCGGGTTGCCGTGCCGCTGTCGCCGACCAGATCAGCGGCCTTAGCGCCGCCGCTCAGCGCCCCGCGCCTGCCGGGCGCGGCCACCAACGCCGTCTGAAATTCCCGCAATGCCTCCGTTGCGTGACCCTGTTCCAGCAGCAGCTCTGCCAGCTGCTCTCGTGCCGGCACCACAGGGCCGGGCGTCACCGGCAGTTTCTCGACTGCGTCTTCATCATCCGCCGCCGCTCGAAGCAGCTGAGCGGATGCTGGGGCATTTCCGGTTGCCGCCAACTGCCACGCTTTGGCCTCCTTGTGCAGCAGCTCGACCTGCCCTGCCCAGTAGACGTTTCCCGCTGCCTTGAGCTGCTCCCGGCAAGCTTCAATTTTTGCAATATCGCTGTCCGCGGAGTGCGGATGTCCGGCGCGTGCCTGGGCTACGGCATGAGCCCAGAATACGATGGCGGCCACGTGCGGTGCCGATCCTGGAATTGGCTGCAATTCCACCGCGTCGCTCCATGCGTGGCGCTCCATGGCGAGCCGAACGGGCATGGCCGTTGCGGCGTAGCCGACTTTGAAATCGCTCTCGGGCGCCGCCAGCGCGCCCATTCCATGCAGCTCTCCGACAACCCGCGCCGCGTCGGACATCCTGCCTCGCTGCAAGTAGGCGTAGGTCAGATAATCCATCGCATGCAGCTCTTCGCCCTGATCGCCTTGATCATGCGCCGCCGCGCGCGCAGCCAGATTTGATGCGATGGAATCGTCCCATAATCCTAGACGCGTAAAGATGTGCGAAGGCATGTGCAGCGCGTGAGGCGCGGAAGGCGCGACCTTCGAATAAGCTCGCGCTGCGGCCAAACCCTGCCGCGCCAGCTCGGTGCTGTCGTAGGCGTGAATCAAGTAGTGGACGGCCCCCGGATGATCAGGTTGACGCCGGTAAATCGGCTCGAGGATCGCGGCGGCACGCTTTTGATTGGCATGCGCGCCATCCTCCGGAGGCGCGATGGCGATCAGCGATAGAGCGTAGAACACCTGCGCTTCCGTGTCCTTCGGGTTGCCGCGCGCGAGTTCGCTCATGGCCTCTGAGTAGGCGTTGGCCCGGGTCTGCGGCGATAGTTTGTCCGAATCTTTATAGTAAACAGCCACCGCTGCGATGAATTGCTGTTCTCGCTGCGAGCGGACTTTGAAATGAATCGCCTCATCAATTGCCGTTTGCCCGTCATGCAGATCTTTTGAGCCCGGCGGACTCCACAGCTGGTGATAGTAGGACATGGCAACGCCCCAGCGGGCCATTGCACAATTAGGATCCGCAACGGCAACTTTTCGGAATGATTGTTCCGCGGCCTCGTAGGCAAATGAATGCAGCAGCGCAACGGACCTCTCGAAATCATGCGCCACACGCGGCGCGCACGACGTGGGGAACGAGACCGTACCCAATTTCTCGGGCGGCGGATGCGAATGGATTTCCTGCGAGGTCGCTCTAAAGGCGCATGCCATGGTGCAGACGCAGAGCACCATGTTTATTTTTTTCATATGCCTCCTCATAGACAGCCGTCGTTTCTCTATACCACAAGTAAGCGTACTAGTGCGCCGCTGCGTCGAACCTAAGCCTATGCGTAGGTAATCAGCGTTGGATCCGGGTTCGTATCCAAATGAGGCAATCCATTGAAACTGACCAGATGGTGGCGCCGCGGCGTCGAAGCGAATTCGGTGAGCGAGCTGTTGCGAATGCGCAGGTTCAATTCGACGGCGGTCGCGGGGGGCGCGTTGAGTGCGGCGGCCACGATGGCGGCAATGGGACCGCCCGAGCTGACGATGAGCACGTTGCCGTCGGGAAAGCGCCGGCGAGCCTCAACGAGCGCGGCCACGGCGCCATCCTGAAAGGCTTGCCAAACCGGCATGCCTTCCGGCTGGGTGCGGTCCTCGGCCCACGCCAGCAGTGCATCCCGCAGCACGCGAAAATGGTCGCGCACGGCCACCGGATCGCGCCTCGCCGCGGCCGCTGCCGGCGCCGGAAAATTGCCGGTGAAGGCCATCATGACCGCTTCGGGTTTGTATTCGTCCAAAGCCGGGAAAGTTTCTTGGAGAGGCCGCGAGCCGAGTTCGGGGTGGCCCTCGAAAATACCTTGCGCGGTTTCGGTCTGGCGCCGCAGCGTGCCGGTGAAGACGGCATCAAAACGAATATTGCGCCGGGCAAAGTAGCCGCCGAGAAGCCGGGCCTGCGTAAAGCCGATTTCCGTCAGACGATCATAGTGCTCGGTACCGAAGGCCGCCTGACCGTGGCGCACGACATGGATGACACCCACGCTATTCAGAGCTCCACGGAAAGTCCAGTGCGACGGTCAACCCTCCGCCTTCGCGGTTGGCCAATTGGATCCGGCCGCCGTGCGCTTCGGCAATCTCGCGGGCGAGCGCCAGCCCCAGGCCCGTGCCGCTGCGCTTGGTTGAATAAAAAGGCAGCAGCGCCTGCGCCAGCACGGTCTGACTCATGCCCGATCCGCGATCGCGCACTTCGATGCGTTGCGCGCCGCCGTCGCAGACGATCGACAGCTCCACCTCGCCCGACGCGCCGCCTGCCTCGTGCGCGTTCTTGAGCAAATTGATGAGCGCCTGCTCGACTTGCACGCGGTCAAACCAGCCGGGCAATTCCGGCAACGGCGAGGCGAGTGTAAATGACTGCTGCCCCTTGAGGTCAGCGGCAAACTGCTCCCAGCGCACGCTTTCCGGCCGCGGGGCCGGCAGCTTGGCAAAGGTCGCATAACTGCTCACGAATTGATGCAAGTGCGCGGCGCGTTCCGCGATGGCGGAGAAAACCGCCGGCAATGACGCATGATCGCCGCGCCGCGCAATTTCGGCGCCGGAGTGCGCGAGAGAGGACAGCGGTCCCAATGAATTATTCAACTCATGACTCAATACGCGAATGAGCTTTTTCCAGGTGGATACTTCCTGGCGGGACAGCTCGCGCGTCAGCAGTTTCAGCAGATACAGCCGGAACGTGCGCCCCTGCAAGATAAACGAGCGCTGCGACAGGTGAAAAGTCTCTTCGACTCCGTCGATCTCCGTGGAAAACAAGCTGTCGCTCAAATTCGCGGCTGCGCCGCGCAAGGCTACCGGGGCGCGGGTCAATGCATCCTTGAATCTCGAGCCTTGAAGACTGCGCCCCTCGCTCAACAAATGCCGCGCCGCGATGTTGGCATAGGCGATGCGATCGTTGGCATCCACCAGCACCAGCGCCACCGGCGAATTCTGCATCACCGTGTCCAGCAACAGCTCTCGCTGCACCAGATGCGCGCGCTGCTCGCGCAGTGCCGCCGCCAGTTCGTTATGCGCCGTCATCAGCTCACCCAGCTCATCATCGCGATCGGCGACCAGCGACAAGCTGAAGTCGCCCTCCCGGTAGCTGGCCACGGTGCCCGAGAGAGCTCGCAGCATTTGCTGGATCGGCCGCAAAACACGCGCGGCCAGCCATAGCACGGGCAACAGCGCGGCACCGACAATGAGCAGCCAGGCGAGGAGCGCGCTGCTGAACCAGTGCACAGTCAAAGCGCTGGCCGCGGCGGTCGCGCCTACGATGAACATCAGCAGAAGCGCGAGCTTGGCTTTCATGCTCACGGCGAGTCCGCTCAAGTGCCGCTGGCGGGTCGCAGGTTGAACCGCTCCAAGCGGCGGTACAGAGCCTGGCGCGACAGTCCGAGACTCTGCGCCGCGCGGCTGATGTTGCCGCCGGCCTCGCGTAAACTGGCTTCCAGCACTTCTTTGCTGAAATGTTCCGTTTCGCGCGGCGCGACGCGCGATGCGGCCGGCAAATTCAGATCCGCTGCGACCACGATGCTGTCGCGCGCCAAGAGCCTGGCGCGCTCGATCGAATTGCGCAGCTCGCGCACGTTGCCCGGCCAGTCATGCCCCAGCAGAGCCGCCGCTGCATCCTCGCTCAACTGCAAACTCTCGCCGAGAAAATGGCGCGCGAGCGGCAAAATATCCGCCGGACGCTCCGCCAGCGGGGGAACCGCAATATCGATGACATTGAGCCGGTAGTATAAATCTTCGCGAAAACGCCCTTCACGGATCAGGGCCGGCAGATCCGCATTGGTGGCGCTCAAAATCCGCACTTGGGCGGTCCGCGTCTTGCTCGAGCCCAGCATTTCAAACTGACCGGTCTCCAGCACCCGCAGCAACTTTACCTGGCCCGCCAGCGGCAAGTCGCCGATCTCATCGAGGAACAAAGTCCCGCCGTTCGCCGCCTCGAAGCGGCCCGTGCGCGCCCGGGCCGCTTCGAGGCGGCGAACGGCGGGACTTTGTTCCTCG
>DATHFB010000121.1:0-12364 GCA_035318305.1 Steroidobacteraceae bacterium
CGACCCGCGCCTGAAGCACATTCCGATCGTGATGATCACGTCGCGGGTCAGCGAGAAACACCGCGCCCGGGCCATCGAGCTCGGTGTGGATGATTATCTGGGCAAGCCATACCAAGAAAGCCAGCTGCTTGACGCCATCGAGCCGCTCGTCAATCGGCGCAGCGCCGTCGCTCGGTAAGGAGGCTCCTGGTCATATGTCCGAATTGCGCGACGAGCTGTACAGCTTGCTGGTGCCCCTGGCCGGGGAGCGGCTGATCGTGCCGCGCGCCTGCGTTGCCGAGGTGATCGGATATCAAGTACCGGCTGAAATGACCAATGCACCCCCGTGGTACGTGGGCATCGTCAGCTGGACCGGACGCAACGTGCCGGTGGTCTCATTCGAAGGCGCGATGAGTCTGCCGCTCCCGAGCATCTCGACTCGAACCCGAATCGTGATATTCCATGCCGCCGGCGGCCACGTGAAGGCCGGTTATTTCGGCATGTTGACGCAAGGATTTCCGCAGCTGGTGCGCGTCAACGCCGATGTGGTGCGTGCGGACGCCTCACGCAGTTTTCCCGAGCGATCGCCCGTCATCTGCCAGGTGCGCATGGTCAACGAGACGCCCTTGATACCGGATTTGCAGCGCCTGGAAGAAATGATTGCCGAGGAAACCTCGGTAATGCAGTGATTGTGGAAGGGTAAGCAGCCTCGAGGCAACGAAAAAGGCCCAGTTGCCTCGCGGCTGCTTACGCTTCCTGACGGGTGCTCGCACCGATCGACTTCCGATGCCGATGCTACGAGTGGTGCTAGTGCAGCAACCCGAAGACCGCAACCGAGTTGCTGGTTCCCACGAAGACCTTGCCGTCGGCCACCATCGGCGTGATGTATTTGTTGCCCGCGCCGAATTGGTCGCGATTTCCCGCCGCCTGATTGCTGTTGTAAATTTCGTGGGCAAGATTCGCGGCGTCATATGCATGCAGCACCGCGGGGTTGGAGTTCTCATGCGCCCAGACGATGCCGTTGGCTGTTCCGTTGGCGGACACACTGGGTGCAGTCCCGGGATATGTGAACTGCGTGGCCGACTGCGACTGCGGTGTTGCAGCCAGCTTGGCGCTTGAAATCGCAAATGCCTTCAGCGTGCCGGACACATTGCCGTAGTACACGCTGCCATTGAAGTACGCCGGCGTGGAAAAAATGCCGCCGCTCAGGACGCCGCTCAGCGTTTGATAGTTCTTGTTCGCGCTCGCATTGAACTTGCTCATTGAATCCCTATCGACCACGTAAATGTTGCCGTCCTTGCCGGCGCCTACCATGAGATGCCGCACCGTACTGGTGGAATCCATGAGATCAGGCAACAACATTCCGCCGCCTGAACCCAAATCCTGATCGGCATTTGACTCGGCTACTTCATTGAACATGGTGAAGTAGTCCAGCACCTTGAGCCCGGCGCCGGCACTCGAAATCTTGAGGAAGGAGTTGCCGAAATCCTGGCCGCTGGGAAAACCATTGGCGTCCATCGTCGTTTCGAAAGCGCCGTTCGCCGTGAGCAGATAAATATTTCCGCTCGAGTCCGCCGCCGGGCCGCCGCCCGCCATCCAAATTGCAGGTCCGCTGGAACTGTTGGTGCGACATTGAGCACGGCGCTGCGCGCCAGGGTGCTCTGCGCATACGCAATGATCCAACCGCCGTAGGGCGTATGGTCGCAGTGCGACGTCCAGCTGGTATAAATCGTGCCGTTCGACAGCAGCAGCGCGGCGCGCTCTTCGTAGGCCCTGGGGTCGAATGAGGAGGTCGCGGTGCTGCCGGCCGGGAAGGCGGCGCTTATGTCGACCGGGCCATTGAGCAATTCCGCGCCCGTCGTGATGTCGAGCGCATGCAGGCGTTGGTGGTAATTCGATTGCGCATCGATCGACATGGCAACCACGTACAGGGTGCCGTGAGCGCCGGCAGTGCGATCGATCACCGGCGTCGAGGTGACGCCGATTTCCGGGACCACCTGATTGCAGCCGCGAGCGTCGCTGGTTGTCTCGCCCGTGCCGAGCAGCGAGACGTGCCAGAGCACGGCGCCCGAGTCCGAATCAAAGGCGTATACCGAGTCATGTTCCGTGGCCACGAACACGGTGTTGAATGAGCCGCCGCCCACGCTGAGCTGCGATAAGTACAACGGTTGCGCGTCGACCCTGCCGTCCACCGGCAGCGTGCGCAACAGACCGAAGGTCGACGAAGCCACGTTCGTGAGTGTCAGCGCCGACTCGGACAGATTTTGCCCGCTGCGGCTCAGATCGTTTTTGTAAGTGGTCACATCGGTTCCGCGCGGCATGGTCGTGCCGGAAGCGACCTGGAGCTTCGCGCTGCTGCTGCTCAGGCTGCCGACGGCATTGGAAACGACGACGAGAAAGGTGCTGCCATCATCGGTCTGGGCCGTGGCCGGCGTGGTGTAGCTCGATGCGGTGGCGCCCGCTATCGGCGCCCCGCCTTTCTGCCATTGAAACATCAGCGGGGCGGTGCCGGCCGCAGTGACCGTAAATGTCGCCGGCTGTCCGACGACCACCACTTGGTCCGCCGGCTGCGCCGTGATCGACGGCGCCACCGCGGTGGCGGCCGCGCCCGATCCCTTACCGCCGCCGCAAGCGGCCAGGAACAGAGGCAGCAGCAAGGCCAGGGGCGGCAGCAAGACCAGGCGCGGCGAAATTCTGCAGTTCATGGGCATCCCGCCAAAAGTTTTAATCAGTCGCTTATAGGCTTGGGGCCTGGCGCCGATCAAGCGTCTTCAGTCCGCGACGTATCGTCGGAAACCCCCGACATGTCGCCATATCGCGCTTGCAGGACCACGATTGCAGCGATTGCCGCGGTTTCCGTCCGCAGCACGCGCGGCCCAAGGCCGAGACGCGCAAATGCCGACAGTTCAAAGGCTTCAAGTTCTTCTGGTGCGAAGCCGCCTTCGGGTCCAATGGCGATGTCCGCGCCGGTGACGGGCCCGGCGGCGTGAGTGTCGATGGACCGTGTTCCCTGCCGCGACCGGGCAGCGCCCTCCGGCTCCAGGACCAGCCGCAGCAATCCAGGCGTTTCGTTGGGAGTCATGGCGCCCAGATAGTTCAGCAGCGGCTGCGGCGCGTCCACGGTCGGCAGCCGGTTGCGGCCGCATTGTTCGCAAGCGCTCACCGCGACGGCGCGCCAATGCGCTTGCTTCGAGGCGCTTTGACTCTCGTCGAGCCGCACGACGCTGCGCCGGCTGAGCACCGGGACGATGCGTCCGACGCCGAGTTCAGTCGCTTTTTGCACGATAAAATCCATACGATCACCCCGCGGGACGCACTGCAACAGGGTCAGCGCAAGGGATGATTCCCGATCGATCGAGCGAGCAGCGCCGATCGATGCCGAGACGCGCGAGCCCCGCACGGCCTCGATGGCGCCCGTGAATTCGCGGCCATCGCCGTTGAACAGAATGAGCTCATCGCCGCTGCGCGCGCGCAGCACCTTTGCCAGATGCGAAGCGGTATCTCGCGCCAGCTCCACGATGGCCCCGGGAGTCAAGGCGCCGTCCACGAACACGCGCGTCAAGCGCATTTAAGTGCGCCCGCGTTTGAGTTTGACGTTCATAGGCGATTGTCGCATATGCTACGGGCGGTTTCGGCGGTGCAGAGGGCGTTCACTTGCAGGTCGATCGGGAAAGCGGACTGATGCGAAATGCGAGGCAAGTGGCCTCGCCCAATTGCGATGCCCGTCCTCCGGGAGTGGAGGCGGAATTGATCGTCGTGCACGGCATCAGTCTTCCGCCCGGTGAATTTGGCGGTCCCTGGATCGATCGGCTTTTCACGAATTCACTGCCGTTCGAGATGCATCCCTATTTTGCCGAAATCAGCGATCTGCGGGTGTCCTCGCACTTGCTCGTGGCGCGCGACGGCGGGCTCACGCAGTTCGTCAGGTTCGCCGATCGAGCGTGGCATGCCGGCCAGTCCTGCTACAACGGCCGCACGGCCTGCAATGACTTCTCGATCGGCGTGGAGCTCGAAGGAGTCGATACGATTCCCTACGAAGCCGCCCAATACGACACGCTGGCCGAGGTCGTGGCTGCGCTCTGTGATGCATATCCTCGACTGTCCGCCGACCGGGTGGTAGGACACAGTGACATCTCGCCGGGGCGCAAGACGGACCCCGGCCCGGCATTCGATTGGGAGCGGGCCCACCGCTGTATTGCCGCCGCATGCGGGGCATCCTCGCGCAGCTAGCGTACGGCTCGCGGCCACGCGGAGTGTCCGGACAGCCTAGGCACAACGTGAACCTTGTCACGTTCAATTTCAGCAGATTTCCGCTCAAAAGCCGACAATTGGGGGGTTGTAATCCATGCCAATACGGTGAGGTGGAGGGCTATTGATTCGTTGGTTCGCTGACCTCCCAATCGAACGCAAACTGCGCGTGGTCATCACGGTTCCCGCGATGGCCGCCTTTGCGATTGCGATCATGATGCACGTGGCAACGATTTTGCTGCACGTCCGCGCGGACACACAGCAACGCGCCGGGGCGATCGCACGCGCGGCCGGAGTGCGCACCATTGAGGCGATGCGCCGAGGCGACACCGCGGGGGCGATGAGTGCCCTGGGCGTGCTGCGCTATGAGCCGATGGTGGACGTCGCCGAAGTCTATCTGCCCGATGGGCAAAAAATTGCGACATACGATCGCGCCGCAAGCGCCGTGCAGTTGAATACGAGCAGCAAGCCCCTGGCGGCGCATCGAAACCAATTCGAAGTTACCGCCCCTGCCACGCGCGAAGGCGCGGTGCTCGGCTCCGTGCATATTCTCGGTCCGCTCGCGGCGCTTTATCCTTATTGGCGCGCCTTTGCCTTGATCAGCGGCGCGGCGATCGCGGCCGCCGTCTTGATATCGTATTGGCTCGCTGCGCGGCTGCAAAATCAGATCTCCGGACCCATCGTCAACCTGGCGAAAACCATGCAGCGCGTGTCCACCGAGCAGGACTACAGTCTGCGGGTCGAACGCAGCTCGGAAGACGAAATTGGGTCCCTCATCGACGGCTTCAACCAGATGCTCGCGCAGATCCGGCATCGCGATTCGCGTCTGGAAAAATATCGCCAGTTCCTCGAGCAGCAGGTGGCCGAACGCACGGAGAACTTGGGCAACGCCAATCGCGATCTGCGGGTGGCCATCGACCAAGCCACGAGCGCCAAAGAGGCGGCGGAGCGCGCCAGCAGCGCCAAGAGCGAATTTCTCGCACGCATGAGCCACGAAATCCGCACGCCGATGAATGGCGTGATGGGCATGTCGGAACTGCTGCAGGCCACGGAACTGACGCCGCGCCAACGGCACCTTTCGCAAACCATCTCCCATTCCGCGGCAGCCCTGCTGCAGATCATCAACGACATCTTGGATTTCTCGAAAGTCGAGGCAGGCAAGCTCGAGCTGGAATGCATCGAGTTCGGCTTGCGGGAAACGGTGGAACAGGCCATCGAGATCTGCGCGTCGCGCGCCCATGCCAAGGGGCTGGAACTGGCCTGCGATGTCCGGCTCGACGTACCGGCCAAGGTGCGCAGCGACCCCATGCGCCTGCGGCAGATATTGATCAACCTGGTGGGCAATGCCATCAAGTTCACGGACGCCGGTGAAGTCATCGTGCGCGTCAAGGTGATCGGCAACGATGACCTGCTGCGCTTCGAGGTGATCGATACGGGCATCGGCATCTCGCAGGAAGCCCAATCGGACATTTTCAACGCGTTCAGCCAGGCCGATTCATTCACCACGCGCAAATACGGCGGGACGGGATTGGGCCTTGCCATTTGCCGCGAGTTGGCGACTTTGATGGGAGGCCGGATCGGCGTCGATAGCGTGGTGGGGCGCGGTTCGATCTTTTGGTTTGAAGTGCGGCTCGCGCCGATCGTTGAAGCGACGCCGACTTTTACACGCTTGCCGCGCCTCAGGCTGGTTGGATTGCGCGCGCTGATCGTGGACGACAACACCAGCAATCGAGAAATTCTCACGCAGCATTTGAAGTCCTGGGGCGTCGAGGTGATTGCCACGGAGTCCAGCTTGGACGCGCTCGCCGTGCTCGGCACGCCGGAAGGACTGCGATTCGATTTCGCGCTGCTGGACGATCAAATGCCCGGCATGGACGGCATCGCGTTGGCGAAACGCATTCGCGGCGATTCGCGGCTCGCGGCCATGCGGCTCATCATGCTGACCACGCGCGACAACCACGAGAGCAACTCCGAAACCGTGCAGCTGTTCGCGGCCATCCTGACCAAACCCCTGCGCCGCTCGCAGCTCTTGAATTGCGTGACCCGGGCGATGATCGCCGCGCCCGAGCCGGGCTTGGAAGAAACGGCCGCACGCTCGGCGCCGACCGCCACTGCCCGGGCGTTCGTGCCGAAAATCCTGCTGGTCGAAGACAATCCGGTGAATCGAGAAGTGGCCGTCGGCATGCTGGAGAGCCTCGGCTGCGTCGCGCACACGGCGGAGAACGGCTGGCTGGCGCTCGAAGCCGTCAACAACGATACCTACGACGCCGTCCTGATGGACTGCCAAATGCCGGTCATGGATGGCCTGACGGCAACCGCCGAATTGCGGCGGCGGGAACAAAATGCGGGCGGCGCGCGGCTGCCGATCATTGCGCTGACCGCCAACGCCATGGAGGGCGACCGCGAACGCTGTCTGGCCGCCGGCATGGACGATTTTTTGAGCAAGCCTTTTTCACAGCAGCAGTTGGCAGTCTTGCTGAAACGCTGGTTGGCGCTGCACGTGCTTCCGGAGTCCGAGCGCCGCGAAGGCTCGCGGCTGCCCCTGATCGACGCCGGCGTCTTGCGCAATATCGCGGCCCTTGCCCGGCCGGCACTGCTCAATTCAATGATCGAGCTGTACTTGCAGCATTCGCCCCCCCTGGTCACTGCCATCGAACAGGCGGCGGCGAGCGGCCAGGTCGAGGCGCTGCAGGAGGCGCTGCACACATTCAAGTCGAGCACGGCAAACCTGGGCGGCCTGCGCCTGGCAACGCTCACCAAGGAGTGCGAGGTGCTGGCGCGCGAGGGCGGCATCGCCAAGGCGGCGCCGACCGTGCAAAGAATTCGCAGGGAATATCAGGACTTTTGCAACGCGCTGATGCAAGAGCGATCAGAGAACGCTGCTTGAGCCTTAGGAGGATCCGATGAATCAATCCGACTATGAGAACAATGCCGCCGCGACCGTGCTGGTCGTCGACGACGATCCCGGCGCGAGGCTGCTCGTGGGCAGTGCGCTGGAGGTCGCAGGCTTTCAGGTCATCACGGCCCCCGACGGCAAGAGTGCGATGAGCCAATTTCACCTCTATCCCGCCGATTGCGTGGTTCTCGACGTGGTGATGCCGGGCATGAACGGCTTCGAGGTCTGCCGCGCCTTGCGCGCGTTGCCCGGATCGCGCCATGTTCCGATCTTGATGCAGACCAGTCTCGACGACATGGAGTCCGTGCAGCGCGCCTACAATGCCGGCGCCACCGATTTCTCGTCCAAAGGAATCAATCCCATGTTGCTGGCGGAGCGCGTCAAGTTCTTGGTGCGCGCCAAGCAGACTCAGGATCAGTTGCGCGAGAGCGAAGCGCGAATCCGCTATCTTGCCTACTACGATCCGCTCACCGCGCTGCCGAACCGGCAACGCTTGCTGCAAATCCTGGAGCAGCAAGTGGAATGGGCCGCGCCGCGTCAGCGCGGCCTCGCCGTGCTGATGCTCGATGTCGATAATTTCTCCCGCATCAACGATACCCAGGGACAGGCGGTCGGCGACGGTCTGCTCAAGGAGATTGCTCATCGGCTGCAGCACTGCCTGCGGGATACCCAGCGTACGCTGCAGGACGACGGCGCGCTGAGCGACATCAATGATTGGGTGGCGCGAACCGGTGGCGACGAATTCGCCCTGGCGCTGCCCGGCATTGCCACCACCGACAGCGTGCAGGTCGTCGCGCAGCGCGTGCAGGTCGCCTTGGCCAGGCCGTTCGTGTTCGCGGAACAGGAAATACCGCTGTCGGCGACGATCGGCGTGAGCATTTTTCCCGGCGATGCGCCAACCGCCGAGGCATTGATCAAGAATGCCGACGCCGCCATGCATCACGCCAAGAAGGCGGGGCACGGCCGGCTGGAATTCTTCAAGAAGTCGATCAGCACGCGCGCGGCCAAGCACCTGTCCATGGAAGCGGACCTGCGCAAGGCTTTGGATCGCGGCGAATTCACCTTGAATTATCAGCCGCGATTGGCGGTCGAGGGCATGCGCGTGGAGGCCGTCGAGGCATTGCTGCGATGGTGGCACCCGCAGCGCGGTTTCGTATCGCCCGACGAGTTCATTCCGCTGGCGGAGCAAAGCGGGCTCATTGTCCAGATCGGTGATTGGGTGCTGCACGAGGCATGCGCCCAGGCGCGCCGCTGGCGCGACGCGGGCAACCACAGCTGGCAAGTCGCCGTGAACGTCTCGGGCGTGCAATTTCGCGACGGCAGTTTGGTGGAGCGCGTGTCGCGCGCCATCAACGCCGCCGGGATCGAGCCTCGCATGATCGAACTCGAGTTCACCGAGGGCGCACTCATCGAGTATTCCGCCGTGGTCAGCAAGGCCGTCAAAGCGCTGAAGGAATTAGGGGTGGCGACTGCGCTGGATGACTTTGGGACCGGATATAGTTCCTTGTCCTATCTGCGGCATTTTCCCATCGACACCCTGAAGATCGATCGGGTATTCGTTCGCGACATCGCTTCGAAGGGCGGCAACACGCCGCTGGTCGATGCCATCATCGCCATGGCCAAGAGCCTTGGATTGTCGACCGTGGCCGAGGGCGTGGAAACCGAAGCCCAGTGGCACTATCTCAAATCCCGGCACGCGGATCAGGTTCAGGGATTTCTGTTTTGCCGGCCGCTCGCCATCGACGATCTGGAGCGCTGGCACGCCGAGTGGCTGCATTCCCATCAGCCGCAGTCCGCCAGGGCCTGAGCGAACTTTAGGTTCGCGGCGAGTGGGTTCGACGCCAAACCACCTCGCCGGCATCGGCGCGCGCAAGCACCCGTGCGACCACGAATAGAAGATCCGAAAGCCGGTTCAAATATTTGAGCGCCTCGGGGGAGACGCTTTCGACGCGCGCCAATGACCAACAGCGCCGCTCCGCGCGGCGGCACACGGCGCGAGCGAGATGACAGGCGGCCGCGGCTTGGCCGCCGCCGGGCAGGATGAACTCCTTCAGCGGCGGCAGTCCTTCATTGAAGGCGTCCAATTCTTTTTCGAGCCGCTCTATGTGCGCCGCATTGATCATCACATGACCCGGAATGCACAGTTCGCCGCCGAGATCGAACAAGTCGTGCTGTATTGCGGTCAAGCATTGGACGATTTGCGGCGCCAGCGACGGCACGCTCAAGACGACTCCCAGCGCACTGTTGGTTTCATCAACCGTGCCATAGGCCTCGACGCGCAGGCTCTCTTTGGCCACGCGAGTTCCATCCCCGAGCCCCGTGCTGCCGTCGTCGCCCGTGCGGGTATAAATTCTGCTGAGTCGATTGCCCATGGTTTCAAACTGTCCTGATCGATGCGAAGGTAGCACAAGGTTTGGTATGGTGGCGTCCCATGAACCACTCACCGGAACTCCAAGCGGCGCTGGATGCGGCAGAGCAGGCCGCGGCAATCGCCCGCAGCTTGTACCAGCACAATATCGAAGTCCGCATCAAGGCCGACAAGTCGCCGGTCACCGAGGCCGATGTGCGCTGTGAGCTGGCGATTCGGGAGATCATCGAAGCGCGCTTTCCAGGGCACGGTTTTTATGGCGAGGAAACCGGGTTGCACCGCGAGGATGCCGAATATCTGTGGGTGGTCGATCCCATTGACGGCACCAAGGCCTTCGTGCGCGAGTACCCCATGTTTTCCACGCAAATAGCCTTGATGCGCAACGGCGAGCTGGTACTGGGAGTGTCAAGCGCGCCGATCTATGGCGAAGTTGCCTATGCAGAGCGCGGGCGGGGCGCATACCTCAATGGCAAGCCGATCGCCGTCAGCAGCGTAGCCGCGATCGAGTCGGCGCATCTGTCCGTCGGCAACATGAAGAGCCTGGCGACGGGCCCGCAATGGACACGCTACGGCGCGATGATTGCGCAGGCCAACCGTATTCGCGGCTACGGTGACTTCCTGCACTACCATCTGCTGGCGGCCGGAAAAATCGATGCGGTAATCGAAACCGACATCAATATTCTCGATATCGCGGCGTGCGTGGCGATCATCAGAGAGGCCGGAGGGCGATGCACGGAATTGAACGGAGCACCGATCACGCTCAAATCGACCACCGTGTTGGCGAGCAACGGACACATGCACGCCCCGGTATTGGCGGCACTGGGCTAATTGGCGGCGTTGAGCTAATTGGCGGCGTTGAGCTGATTGGCGGCTGAAGGGGCAGGCGTTCAATTCGCGTGCTGCGGCCAGCGTATTTCAAGCGCTGTGGCGGGGCCGATGACCGCTTCATCCAAGCTCTCTGCTTGCTGCCACCGATCGGCGCTCAGCATCCGCCGGCCCGCCATCAGCTCCGCGGCACGCTGAGGATAGAGCGGCACTTGGTGAGGATCGCCGTAGCCGTCGGGGAAACGTGGCGCATCGTTGACGGGCGTGTATTTATCGCTGGCGCCTACCGTGTGCAGCATTTCGTGAGCAATCACGACGTTGTTCCCGCCGGTCATTTCAGGCGCCGCAAAGGCATAGACCACGCCGATGAGCCCCTTGGCCAGTCCCAACGAATGCGGCACCACGGGAGTCAGTGCAGGATCGTGATACAGCACGAAAATGCGAATGTCCTCCGGCTCGTTCACGTGTCCGCTGACGCGCCATGCCCAGTAGCGCAGCCTTAGGCTCCACAGCGCCGTCGCAAAAATGCCGGCGCCCGGCGTGTGTTGCGGAGGCTGATCGTGCAGCTGCGCTCTGAGCCTGGTTTTGACCGGCTCAGGCTCGTTCAAGCGATATCGGTCAGCCTCGCGCATGAAGAACGAGTCGATGGGTTGGAAACGCGCAGCGTCGAGGCCGGCGAGGTACGTCGCGGTGACGGCGCTGTCGTCGGCCGCAATGGGATAGATGGCGACGTACAACGGCTCGCGCCAGCGTGTGCTGCGATACCGGTCCTGCCAAGTGGTAAGCGCGACAGTGAGCAACACCAGCAGCAACAAGAGGACGCGCAACATCTTGAATCCGCCGCGAGGCGGCGAATCGAGGCGCGGCTTCAATCGGAGGCTTCTACGCTAAATTCGGCGACCTCGCCGTCGACTGCGGTGTACGACACGATCAAGGGCTTGCAGCAGACCGGGCAGTCCTCGATATAGGATTGCTCGGGAACCGACAGATCCAGCGTCAGGGTGATGGCTTCCCAGCAATGCGGGCAGGCGGCTTCGTGGCCTTGGATGAGGATCATGTGTCACCGCTGCCAAAATATTGATTGATTTCAATAGTTTAATTAAAGACGCGCGCCGCGCGGTAGTCTATCCGCCGGCCCTTCTCGCCGCAAGGCGTCGCCGGGCCGCAGCGGCGGATTCTGTCTGCATCACGCCTTAACCCGAGTCCTGACCGCTATACTTCCCTGATGACCTTTTGGGGCTAGAATCACGAGGAAACATGGAGCCGACCGATACTTCAAAACCTGATTACTTCCATCGGGTTGTAGATTGCCAGTGGGCCTGCCCTGCGCACACCGACGTTCCTGAGTACATTCGCCTGATTGCTCAAGGCGAGTTCACCGAAGCGTACATGGTGAATCGGGAATCCAACGTCTTCCCGGGAATCTTAGGAAGGGTTTGCGACCGGCCATGCGAGCCTGCCTGCCGCCGTGGCCGCATCGAAGAGAAACCCGTCGCGATCTGTCGCCTGAAGCGTGTCGCCGCCGACAATCGGGACGATATTACCGCGCTCTTGCCCAAGGCGCCGCGCGAGAAAAACGGCAAGCGCATCGCCTGCATCGGCGCAGGTCCCGCATCGCTGACCGTTGCCAATGACTTGCTGCCGTTGGGATATGACATCACGATTTTCGAGCAATATGGCGTGCCCGGCGGATTGATGCGCACCAACATCCCGGCGTTCAGGCTTCCGGCCAATGTGCTCGATGAGGAAATCGGCTACATCGTGAACATGGGCGCCGACCTGCGTCTGAACTCGCCCATCAAGAGCATGAAGCAGCTGCTCGATGCTGAGGAATTCGACGCCGTGTTCGTCGGTTCGGGCGCGCCCAAGGGCAAGGAGCTCGAGCTGCCCGGCCGCCACGATACCGACCGCATTCATATCGGGATTACCTGGCTCGAATCCATCGCGTTCGGCCACATCGACAAGGTCGGCGAACGGGTTTTGATCATCGGCGTCGGCAATACCGCAATGGATTGCTGCCGCAGTTCCCTGCGGCTCGGCGCGAAAAA
>DATHFB010000122.1:0-2038 GCA_035318305.1 Steroidobacteraceae bacterium
ATAAGCCGAGAGCAGCTCCAACTCCTTGGCCTGCACTTCATCGCGCTGTGCTCGTAAGCGGCCGTGATCGAAGATCGGTTGCACCAAGCCGGCGCCGAGGGCAAAGGACGGACCCACTCCCGGGATGGTCAGTACGGTGGCCGGCAGCGCGGGGTTTTGTACCCCTGCGCCCGCAGTTAGGCTCAAGCTCGGAAACATCGCTGCGCGGGCTGCGATCAAGTCGGCGTGTCCAGCTTGCAGGTTTGATTCGGCCAGCAGCAAATCCGGCCGTCGGACCAATAGCTCGGACGGCAAGCCCGCAGTCACCAAGGGTTCGCTCAAGGAATCCAATGGTTTGTCCTGAACCGTGAAATTTTCCGGCAGTCGTCCCAGCAAGAGCGCCAACGATGCGCGCATCTCGATCTCCGTTTGCTGCAAATCGGGAATTGCAATCTGCGCGGTGTCGTATGCGGCCTTCTGGGTCGCCAGATCGACCGGGCTGGCGAATCCCGCCTCGTATCGAGCCTGTACCAGTGCGAGCAACTGCTGCGCGGCATCACGGTTGGACTGTGCGATGTTGAGGCGTTCACGAAGCGCAAGCACTTGGAAATAGCCGTTCGCAACGCCCGCCAGCGTGGTAAGGCCGAGAGCGTCTCGCTCCGCGCGCGACGCGCCCGCCAAAAATCGGGCGGAGCTCGCAGCTGCCCGGTTCTTTCCCCAGAAATCCACCTCGTAGCTCGCCGTCAACATCGCAGACCAATCGAGCTCGTGGCCGCCGCCTTGCGATGAGTGACCGGCCAGGTAATTGGCATTTCCGATGCCATCGACGCTCGGCAGAAGTGCGGAACCCGCCTGTCGAGCGCGCGCATCCGCCTGCGTAACGCGGGCTCGTGCGCTCGCGAGGTCCCAATTATTCTTGTTTGCGAGGTCGACGAATGCATTCAGTTCGTCGCTCGAGAAATTGCGGTACCACTCTTTGGCGGGCCACTGGCCGTGCGCGCCGTCGCCGTTTTCGAAGGCCGCCGGCAATTCCCGCGGCAGCGTTGCGGCCGATGGAACTGTGCAGGCGGAAGCAAGCGCACACAAAGCCATGCACGGTATGCCCAGTATTGTCCGCACAGTCACAGCCCCCCAGACGACGCACTCGCCGGTCAAAAATCACGATAGCACGCCATGCCGAACCCGATCTTTACGGTTATTTAAACAAGCGACCAGCGCAACCCCTGCCGCCAGCGACAGCCAAGCGCCCGGCATGGCGCGATTGCCGGTTTCGTGAATCAGGAAAGTCACAATGGCCGGCGTAGAGCCTCCGACCGTGGTGGCCAGGCTATAGGCTACCGAGAAGCCGGCGGTGCGGACCTCGGCCGGCACGATTTCGGTCAGATGCACCACCATCGCGCCGTTGTAGCTCGCATAAATAAAAGACAGCCAAAGCTCTACGATCAGCAATTTGGCGAAGGTCGGCTCCGAAACCAACCAAGTCATAGCGGGGTAGGCGGTTAATATCGCAATGGCGGCAAACGCAATTAGCAGCGGTCTCCTGCCGAGGCGATCGGACAGCGACCCCATGACCGGCAACCAAAACAGATTCGACAGGCCGACAATGAGCGTAACGAGCAGCGCATCGCTCTGTGTCAGCTTGAGAATGTCCTTGCCGAATGTCGGCGTATACGCGGTAATCGTGTAGAAGGACACGCTGGTCATCACCACCATCGCTACACCGGTAACGACAATCCGCCAGTTTGCGAGCACACCGGCATAAATCTGACTCGGGGTCGGGTGATGAGAGCGTGCGGCGAATTCATCGGTCTCTTGAAGCGTACGGCGAATCAAGTAGATGAATGGAATGATGAGACAGCCGACGATCAACGGAATTCGCCAGCCCCATGCCTGCAATTGCTCCGGCGGCATGAGATTTGAGAGGGCATAGCCGAGCACGCCGGCGAATACCACGGCCACTTGCTGGCTGCCCGACTGCCAGGATACATAGAACCCCTTGTGTCCCGGTGTGGCTATTTCGGATAAGTACACCGAGACGCCACCCAACTCGACTCCGGCA
>DATHFB010000123.1:0-14130 GCA_035318305.1 Steroidobacteraceae bacterium
GCACCCTAGGGGTAAGGGATTTCTGACAACGGCTCTGTGCGGTAGCGGACAGCATATCGCAGTCGATGCGCGCAGTATCGCCGCGCAAACAACAAGGAACTCGACATGATTCGCCTACCTCGGCTGCATCAGCTGTCGCCCAGCATCTTGATCTCGGTGTTCATTTTCGGCAGTTGCGTGCCGCCGGCAGGCGCCGCGGACTTCGAATTGCCGGCTCTCAATACCCCGCCCAGTACCGAGCATCACATGGGCAAAATGGTCTGGGCCGATCTGGTGACGCCCGATCTTGCAGCCGCGGAAAAATTCTACGGAGCGCTGTTCGGCTGGACTTTTCACCGCATTCGCGCCGGCAGTTCCGACTATGCAGTGGTGATGCTCGACGGCCGTCCCATCGGCGGATTGATGGAGAAGCCGGTCCCGTCGGGCGAACGTCATCAGTCCGCTTGGCTGACCTTCATGGCCGTGGACGATGTCGACGGCGTCAAGCGGATTGCGACGGCCCACGGCGCCAAGGTGCTGGCCGACTCGCGCAGCTACCCGATGCGCGGCCGGCAATGCGTGCTCGCGGATCCCCAGGGTGCGGTGTTTGCCATTCTCGCCTCGAGCAGCGGGGATTCGCCGGACTATCTTCCGGTCGCCGGCGAATGGATTTGGAGTTCATTGCACGCCAAGGATGCCGGGGCTGCGGCGGCCTTTTATCAAGAACTGTTTGGCTACGATGTGTTCGAGCTGCCGAGCGATGATGACTCCGAGCATCTGATCCTGTCGACCGATGACTATGCGCGCGCGAGTGCGAACTCGTTGGCGGGGGGGTCCTCACGCCGGCATCCTCACTGGCTGAATTTCGTGCGTGTCGAGCATGCTGCCGAAATGGCAGCCAAGGTCACCGCCATGGGCGGCCGCGTCTTGGTCGAGCCGCGGGTCGATCGTCATGGCGGCATGATTGCCGTCGTGGCCGATCCGGCGGGCGCGCCCTTCGGCTTGATGGAGTGGACCGACAGCGACACGAAGGCGGAGCCGAAATGAAAACCATGCGCAGCCGTGTGTTGGCAACTGCTTTGGGAGCCATGACATTGACCATGCTGATTGCCTGCGAAGTGACCGGCGTGGGCGTCGACAGCAGCGTGGGGGTGGGATACGTCGGCGGCTATTACGAACCCTATGGCTACGACTATGGGGGTTGGGGCGGCGCCTACCGCGTAGGCCCCTCGCGATGCTGCGAGCATCGCGATGATCACGGGCACGACGGGCGCGGTGGCCACGACGGAGGCGGTCACGACGGCCGTGCCGGTCATGCGCCGGCCTATCGGCCGGCGCCTGTCGGACGCCCGGCGCCTTCGATCCCGGGACGCTCTCGACAGCACTAAGCCTCGAGTAATGTACTATCGGCAAAATTTCTAACGAATTGCCGGGGTTACCTTTGCTCGACTCGATCCCAGTGCCCGACGCACGGCACACACGACGCATCCTGCTGGCCAGCATGATCGGCACCACCATCGAATTCTATGACTTCTATATCTATGCCACCGCCGCGGTGCTGGTATTCCCCCGGCTGTTCTTTCCGAAAGGCGATCCCGCCGTAGCCGCCCTGCAATCGCTGGCCACTTTCGCGCTGGCATTTGTCGCCCGGCCCATCGGCTCGGCCATCTTCGGTCACTTCGGCGATCGCATCGGGCGCAAAACGACTCTGGTCACGGCCTTGATGACCATGGGAATTTCGACCATTTGCATCGGATTGCTGCCCACCTATGCGTCCATCGGCGTGTATGCGGCGGTGCTTCTGGCGCTGTGCCGGGTGGGACAGGGGATTGGTTTGGGCGGAGAATGGGGCGGCGCCGTCTTGCTCGCAACCGAGAATGCGCCGGCCGGCAAGCACGGTTGGTACGGGATGTTCCCGCAATTGGGCGCGCCTCTGGGGCTGATTTTTTCCATCGGCGCGTTCCTGCTGATCAGCAATAACCTCTCGGAGGCGCAATTGTTCAGCTGGGGATGGCGTGTACCGTTTTTGGCCAGTACCGTGCTGGTGGCCGTGGGCCTGTACATACGCCTGCAACTGGTCGAAACCCCGGCGTTCAAGCTCAGTGTTGCCCAGGGCGAACGCGTGCGCGTGCCCTTTGCCGTCGTGTTTGCGAAGTATCCCGTGCAACTGTGCCTGGGCACACTCGGATCCACGACCACGTTCGTCGTTTTCTATCTGGCCAATATCTTTGCACTGGGCTGGGCCACGAACTCGCTCGGGTTTCCACGCCAACAATTTCTGATCATGCAAATGCTGGCCGCGGTGTTTTTCGGCTTGATGATTCCGGTGGCAGGATCACTTGCCGATCGCATCGGCGGACGCGTGATGCTGATCATCGCCACCGTGCTGATCATCGCATTCGGCTTTGGCTTTCAGCCCCTGTTCGGCGCGCATCAGACGGCCGCCGTGTTCGTGTTTTTGGCCTGCGGCTTTGGCTTGAGCGGCCTTTCTTATGGTCCCCTGGGGAGCGCCTTGGCGACTCTATTTCCCACGCCGGTGCGCTACACCGGCACCTCGCTCACCTTTAATTTCGCCGGCATATTAGGCGCGTCGATCGCGGCACCGATTGCGAACTGGCTGGCATCGCATTACGGTCTGGCGTATGTCGGGTACTATTTGTCGGCAGCCGGCCTCATTACGCTCATTGCTCTATTGTTCATCAGAGGAGCGAAAATATGACTCAACACAAATTTGCAATTGCCGCCTCACTGCTGTGCGCAGTTTCCCTAATGGTCACCATGCCGGCGAACGCGGCCGATGAATACGACGCCGCGCTCAAACACGCGGGCCGCCCCGCAGCCGATTCGGCACGCGATGTACTGGATCATCCGGCCGAGATACTGCGCCTCGCGGGCATCAAGCCGGGCATGAAAGTCGCTGACGTGCTCGCCGGAGACGGGTATTACAGCGAATTGCTGAGCTACATCGTGGGCCCCGAAGGCCACGTGTACCTGATCAACAATCTCGCGTTCGACAATTGGAGCCAGCCGTCTTTGAAGAATCGTCTGGCCGGCGACCGATTTGCCAATGTGACGCATGAAACTCTCGATCTCAACGACATGAAATTGCCGGCGGCGGGCTTGGACGCGATTCTGCTGGTCAAGGTGTATCACGACATGTACTGGGTCGATACCAATCCGAAGAGTCCCTGGCCGAAGATCGACGTCAGCGGCGTACTCGATCAATTGTCGCGCGCGCTAAAGCCCGGCGGCATCCTATTGCTGATCGATCATTCGGCCAAGGCGGGACATGGAAAAGCCGATGCCGGCGAATTGCACCGCATTGAAGAGGCCTTCGCCGTCAAAGACTTCGAGTCGCACGGATTCAAGGTCGCGGCGAAAAGCGATTTGTTGAGAAGACGGGACGATGCGCGGGATTTGATCAGCTACAAAGGCCCCGCGGTCGGCAAGACGGATCGCTTCGTGGTGGTATTTCACAAGACTTGAGCATTGGCTGAAACTCGAACCAGGGCCCGGGAGCCCGTGCTAAAGCAGGCTCCCCAGCCAGCGGGCCATGGTGGCGGAATCCATGGCGCCTGACTGGCGGGCGATTTCCTTGCCCGCACGAAACACGATCATGGTCGGGATTGCACGGATATTGAAGCGTCCGGCCGGCGCGGGTTCATCTTGCGTATTCAATTTGGCAAAGCGCAGCTTGGGCTCCAACTGACGCGCGGTTGCTTCGTAGAAAGGCGCCATGGCGATACAGGGCCCGCACCACGGTGCCCAGAAATCCACGACCAAAGGCAGGTCGCTGCGGCTGATGTGCTTGTCGAAATTAGCCTCCGTCAACTCCAGAGGCTTGCCTTCGAACAGAGGAGAGTGGCACTTTGGGCAGCGCGGAGCGTCGTTGAGCCGATCACTCGGCAGACCCACGACCGAATCGCAATTTCCGCACACCACTTGAGTTCGCCCGCTCATGGAATCAGCCTATTTGGGTTGAGCAATCAAGATCAGAAAACTATCGGGCACGACCGTGGCGTGCGGCCTCGGCTGCTCCTCCGTCACCGCGGGCGGCGGTCCGAATTGTGCGGCGGGCAGATAAATCTTGTGCGTGGCAGGATCCAGCGCCATGGTGCGGGCGCTGACCTGCGTCGTGACCGTCGCGATCACGCGATATTCGTCCGGAGAATCTTGATGGATCACGGTGAGGGTGCCGTCAATGCCGTTGGAACTGAATACCAAGCCGAGCTCGGGATCGAACACCGCTCCATCGGATCCTCTGCCGACGACCACCTGGGCGATGGACTTGCCCGACACCGAATCGGTCACGGCCATCACCTGGTTTGCGCACACGGAGAACAAGCGATGGTTGGCTACATCAAAAGTCAGCGCGGTGGGATTCGCACATTCCTTCAGCGGCCACTTGGCCTTCACCGCGAGGGTTTTGGCATCGATGAGAACCAGCCGGCCAGGGGCGCTGTCGATGTTCACATAAATATGCCCGGCTTCATCGGTAGCCATGGCTTCCGGAGGGCCCGGCAGCGGCACTGTCGCCACGACTTGCAGCGTGCCCGCGTCGATCACCGATAGATTTGCGCTTTCACGGTTGGCGACAAGAATGTGGTTCTGTTGCGGCTCGTAAAGAATGGCATCCGGCGAAATTCCGGAAACCGGCACCTCTTGAATCACGCGCAGGGTATCGAGTTCGAACACCGAGACGGTGTTGCTGCGGCCGTTGCTGGTGAAACCACGCTTCAACACGGGCACGAACGCGACGCCATGAACACCCGCGGTACGAGGAATGCTCCCCACCAGTTTGCCGCTGACGGTTTCGATCACATCGACGCGCTCCTCGCGGGTGACAAAAAGCCGGCCGCCACTACCCTCCAACGCCAGGAAATCCCATCCCGTGGTTCCGCCCAGGCGCCATGATTTCGCCACCTTGTAATCGGCCGCGGGAATGGGCGATGTATCCGCGCGCGCGATCTGGGCCGCCATGGGCAACGCGCACGCAGCGAGCATGAATAAATTCCGCAGCATCATGGCCTTGAAAATTCGGAGATAGGATAGTTTACGCATGGACGGCGCGAGAAGAAATCGTGCGGGACCGCAAGTGTAATTTATACATGGCGCCTGCACGATCAGAGTGCCAGACGCGGATTTTGTCCGCATGGGGGGTCGGATGAAGGGCCGCTGAAGCCTTCGGCAGCCGCCATTATCATAACATTTCCGCATCACCAATTACGCAAACAACACTTCACAGGAAAGCGCGCGTCGCGGATGATGCGCGCACCACGAGTGTTGGCTCTGGGGGATATCAGGAGAATGGGATGTTTATTCGGTTAATGGCTGCTGCGGCAGGCGTCAGCGCCATTTTCGCCCATTGGGGCAGTTCGGCCGCCACCCCGTCCGCAGTGTCGATCAACGAGGCCGGCGGGCTGGAGGAAATCGTGGTCACCGCGCAGCGGCGCGAGGAATCGGCGCAAAGCGTCGGCATCGCGATGTCCGTACTGTCGGGGCAGAGTCTGGCCGACAAGTCGATCGCCTACGTCAACGATCTGCAAAATGCAGTCCCCAGTCTCCAAGTGGAACCCGCCTTCGGCAGCAGTCAACCGCAGTTTCGCCTGCGCGGAGTTGGGTTCATCGACTACACCTCGAACAACACCGCCCCCGTCGGCGTCAGTCTCGACGGCGTGGCATTCGCCCTGCCGATTCAGACGCAGGGCCAGCTGTTCGACATCGATCGCGTCGAGGTCCTGCGCGGTCCCCAAGGCACGTTGTACGGGCGCAATACCACGGGGGGCGAGATCAATTTCATCAGCAATCGACCCACCGCCGAAACGCATGCGGGAGTCTCACTGGAGTACGGTTCGCATAACGAGGTCGACGCAGAAGGATTCGTATCGGGCACCATCGCGCCGGATTTGACTGGGCGGCTGTCGGTTGCCACGGAACAGGGCGGCGCATGGCAGCGCGACCGGGTGACCGGCCAATCCTTGGGCGACAAGGATAAAGTCGCCGTGCGCGGACAATTGCAGTGGAATCCTTCGGAGGCTTTGAATTTCCGCCTAGGGCTCCATTGGGCACAGGATAAATCCGATGAGCAGGGTCTTTATTTGCTACAGCCCTATAAGCCCGGCGCGCCCGGCGCGCCGATCATTCCGGCAGATACTTCGCGATATGTCACGGGCTGGGCGCTCAATCCGACCTTCGCCAAGCTCGTCGGCATCAACGCCGATTCCAAGCCGGGCCTGAACAACAGCAACAACGGCGCCGATCTCACGGCCGACATGGATTTTGGCGGCGCCAGGCTCACCTCCATTACGGCTTACAACAAGCTCATCAGGCGTGAGTATGGCGATTGGGACGCCACGGAATTCGACGATTCCGACGAATACTTGAACAGCGATTTAAACGTGTTCTCGCAGGAGCTGCGCCTGGCATCGACGGGCACCGGCGCTTTCCAGTGGGTGGCGGGCGTGTTCTATTCCAACGAAGATCTTCACGAGAACTTCTATTCCGATCTCACCGATCGGCTCGGCGGCATTGCGGTCACCACCTACGAGCAGGTCGCGAATTCGGTCGGCGTTTTCGCCCAGGGCAACTACAAAATCACCGATCAGTTCAAGGTCACCCTCGGCGTGCGTGAGGATCATGAGACACGGGAATTAAAAGGTCTGAACACTGCCTTCCTGCCGGGCGTGCCCTCATTGACCGGAGGCGCACTCGGTGGATCGATCACCTCGAATCTGCCGTCGGGCAAGTTCGAGCTCGATTACACGCCCATCTCGGACACTCTGATCTATGGAAGCATCAGCCGCGGCGTCAAGTCGGGCGGATTCACCGCGCACAATACCTTGAGCGCGCCGGCGGCCGATCCCTTTGAACCGGAAAAGCTTACGGCGTACGAGGTGGGTGTGAAATCGGACCTGACGCACACGCTGCGCGTGGACGCGTCGGTGTTTTATTACCGGTATAGAGATCAGCAGATCCTCGGCAAGGTTTTTGACGACGTCTCGCAGTCCTTCATCGGCCGCTTCGTCAATGCCAATTCGCGCATCAGCGGCGGCGAAGTGGACTTGCAATGGCGGCCGATCGCGGCGCTGTCCGTGTCGCAGTACGCGGGCTTCACGGAGGGGTACTACACCAGCAAACTTCTCAATTCCCCGATTGATCCCACGCAGCCGTCGGTGGACTACAACGGTCAGCCGGAAAGCTTTCCCAAGTGGAGCTACGGGGGCGATGTCAGCTATTCCTGGAACATCGGCGCCTACAGCCTCACCGCCGAATCCAACTACAGTTTCCATGACACGTACAGTCAGTTCTTCTTACTGGGCAGCAACGATTTCACCATTACGAAGTATTGGCTGGCGAATGCGAATTTGTCTTTGGCGCCGGCCTCCGGCGCGCCGTGGACCGTGACGCTGTGGGGCAGGAATATTTTCGACAAGTCCTATGACATCACGCGGAATTTCTTCCTGCCGAGCAGCGAGGTCGCCGCCGCCGGCGAACCCACGACGGTCGGCATTCGACTGACCTACAAATACTAGGAACGGCGATGTGGAAAATTCTCGGCATCACATTGGCGATTCTGATCGTGGTCATCCTGGGCGCGTGGCTGAAATTTCGCGGCCCCGATATCCCGTTCGAGACCTTGGAAGCCAAGTACGCCGGCGCCGATTCGCACTTCGTGGATCTGCCCGGCGGCTACCGTGCGCATTATCGCGACGACGGCGATCCGAATCTGCCCCTGCTGGTTCTGCTGCATGGATTCGGCGATTCCTTCACGACTTGGGAAGGCTGGGTGCGGGAATTGAAAACCCAGTTCCACATCATCAGCCCGGACTTTCCAGGGCACGGGTTGACGCGTGCGCCGCAGGGCAGCCGCTTGAACGCCGAGGGTTTGGCGGACTTTGTCGATGCCTTCGCGGCGCAGCTGGCGCTGCCGAAGTTTGCGGTGGCGGGCAATTCCATGGGCGGCGGCGCAGCCTGGCAGCTGGCCGTGCGGCATCCGGAGCGAATCGACGCGCTGATCCTGGTCGATGCCGCCGGATTTGCGAATGACAAGCCGCCGGGCGAGGTGCCCCTGGCGTTCAAGATCCTCAAGTATCCCATCGGCCGCGCCTTGCTGCGCAATATTGATAACCGGCCGCTGATCGAGGAAGGCCTGAAGACCGATGTTTACGACAAGTCGTTGATCACGCCGTTCATCGTGGATCGCTGGGCGGACTTTCAGCGGGCGCCGGGCCATCGCGCCATTCTGATGAGCATCGATATGGGCGCACCGGCGCGGCCGACCGCGGAGCTGGTATCGACCATCAAAGTGCCGACCTTGATATTGTGGGGCGAGAGTGACCCGCTCATCGAACCGGCGGCGGCGACGAAATTTGCGGCGGCGATACCGGGAGCGAAATTGATCACCTATTCCAAGGTCGGGCATTTGCCGCAAATCGAGATTCCGCAGCGTTCGGCGGCGGATGTGGCGGTGTTCCTCAAGGCCCGCTAGCCGCGCAGGCGCGGGCCGGCGGCGTGCGCCGCCTCCTATCCGGTATCATTCGGGTATGCAGCGAGACTACCTGGGCAATGCGGTCACTGGGCAGCGCGATGCGACACTGCGCTCCATTGATGACTTCATCGAGGGCTACCTGGCGTATGAAACGCGCGCCGAGCACATCCTGTTTGCGGCGGACGCGGATCCCGATTGCTGCATGGCCAACGTCTATGCGGGAATTCTGTGGATGCTGCTCGAGGCGCCGCAGGCCGCTTCACGCGCAACGAAGTACCTGACCGCGGCCGAACTCGCGGCGCCGGGTGCGAACCGGCGCGAGCAGCTCAATGTCGCCATGCTGCGCGCCTGGGTCGACGATGATCTTGGCCGCACGATCCGCCTTTGCGATCAAATCTCGGACGAATTTCCGCGCGATCTCGCCGTCGTCAAGACTCATCAGTACTTTGAGTTCAATCGCGGCAACGCACCGGACATGCTGCGGGTCGCGCTGAAAGTCGGCGCGCCGAACATGGACGTGCCGTACGTGCACGGCATGGCGGCATTCGGCTATGAACAATGCCATCTGCTCGAGGAGGCAGAGTTCGAGGCGCGCACCGCGCTTGCGATGCGGCGCAAAGAACCCTGGGCGCAGCATGCGTTGGCGCACGTTCTGTTGACGCGTGGGCGCATGGAAGAGGGGGCGCTGTTTCTCGAGGAAGCGGCAGATACCTGGTCCGGATTGAACTCCTTCATGCTGTCGCACATTTGGTGGCATTTGGCGCTCTTCTATTTGAGCCAGGGCCGCGATCGGCAAGCGCTCGAAGTTTATGATCGGCATTGCTGGGGCATTGCGAAGGACTATTCGCAGGATCAAATAGGCGCCGTCTCGCTGCTCGCAAGATTCGAGCTTGCCGGCATCGATGTGGGATCGCGCTGGCAGGATGTGGGCGAACATCTTGCGGCGCGCGCCCAGGACACGGTGCAGCCGTTTCTGACACTGCAATATCTTTACGGCTTGGCGCGGGCCGGCCGCCCCGAGGCACAGGCCTTATTGGACGCGGTTGCCGCGCACGCCCGGCGCGCCCCTGAGTTCAGCCGCGCGGTCTGGCAGGAGGTGGCGCTGCCCGGCTGCGAAGGACTGTACGCTCACGCGCGGGGCGACTATGCCTTGGCCTGGCACCGCCTCAGCGCGGCTGTGCCGCGCATGGCGGAAACCGGCGGCAGCCACGCGCAGCGGGATTTGTTCGAGCAGATTTTGCTCGATGCCGCGCGCCGCAGCGGGCGATCGAGCGTCGCGCAACACATGCTGGAATTGCGGCGCAGCGCCGACCCCAATGGGGTGCCGGTGAACACCATGCTTGCCGCGCTGTACACCGAACTCGGCTTGCCGGCTCTGGCACAGCAGGCGCAGGGCAGAGCCGCATTCACCCGCTCTCGAACTTCGTCGAGGGACGCTTGACCCAAGATCCCTGGGAAAATCTGTTCACCATCATTGATGGCCGGCGCGACGAATTGGTCGACCTGGCGCAGGCGTTGATCCGCTTCCCCACGGTCAATCCGCCCGGCGAAGCCTATCGGCCCTGCGCCGAATTCATCGGCCGGCGCTTGAGCGCGCGCGGCTTCGCCGTCGAGTATGTGCATGCCGCCGGCACGCCCGGCGACTGCGAGCGCCATCCGCGCATCAATGTGATTGCACGCCGCGAAGGCGCTGCGCCCGGACCCTGCGTGCACTTCAACAGCCATATCGATGTGGTGCAAACAGGCGCCGGCTGGACCCTCGATCCGTTCGCGGCGATCGTCAAAGACGGCAAAGTCTATGGGCGGGGCGCCTGCGACATGAAGGGCGGTCTCGCGGCATCCATCATCGCGGTCGAAGCGTTGATCGATTCAGGCGCGAGCCTGCCGGGAACGCTGGAAATCTCCGGCACCGTCGATGAGGAGTCCGGCGGTTACGGCGGCGTGCACTACCTGGCAGAGCGCGGTTGGTTCTCCGCGCCCCGCGTCGATCACGTCATCATTCCCGAACCGCTCAATGTGGATCGCGTGTGCATCGGGCATCGCGGCGTGTGGTGGGCCGAAATCGAAACGCACGGGCGCATGGCACATGGGTCGATGCCGTTCTTGGGCGATTGCGCGGTACGCCATATGCATGCCGTCATTGATCGCCTGGAACGCGATCTTTACCCCAAGCTCGCGGCGCGGCGCACCGACATGCCCGTGGTTCCCTCAGGCGCACGGCATTCGACCTTGAACATCAATTCCATCCACGGGGGGCAGGCTGAATCGGCCGGCTACCCGGCACCCTGCGTGCCCGACTCCTGCCGCATGGTGATCGACCGCCGCCTGCTCATCGAAGAGAATATGGACGGCGTCAAAGGCGAGGTGCGCGAGCTGCTGGAGCAGCTGGTGAAGGATCGGGATGGCTTTAGCTATGACCTTCGGGACATCTTCGAAGTGCAGCCTACGATGGCGGATCGCAACGGTCCGGTGGCGCGCAGCACCGCGGCCGCGATACGCCGCGTCATCGGCCGCGAGCCCGAATTCATTTGCTCGCCGGGCACCTACGATCAGAAGCATATCGACCGCATCGGGAAATTGCGGGACTGCATTGCCTATGGCCCCGGCATTCTCGATCTGGCGCACCAGCCGGATGAATATGTGCTGATCGAGGACATGGTGAATTCGGCAAAAGTGATGGCGATGGCCGCCCGCTCGCTGCTGTTCGGCACGGCGTGAACTCAAGGGTCATGGGCGCAGCGCCGGGTCGTCTTGCGCTCTCGGCGATGGCGTTGCTGGCGGGCGTTCTGTCGCTCGCGCCCTATGCTCGCGGCGCCCCGCAGGCGATCAGCGGCGCGCAGCGGGCAATCATCGGTACGCAGCTCGAGCCGCCGATACTGGATCCGACCGCGAATCCCGCCGCGGCCATCTCCGAGGTGCTGTACGGCAATGTCTATGAAGGATTGGTGCAATTCGCAGCCGATGGTTCGGTGCGGCCGAGTCTAGCGCTGTCCTGGGATGTTTCCGACGACGGCCTGACCTATGTTTTTCATTTGAGGAGCGGCGTGCGCTTTCACGACGGCAGCGTCTTTGACGCGGCGGCTGCCCGGTTTTCGCTGAACCGCATCATCGCCCCCGGCTCGGTGAATCCCCAAAGGTCGCGTCTGCGCGCGATCCGCGCGCTCGAAGCCGTCGATCCTGAGACCTTGAAGCTGCTGCTCACCCGGCGCTCCGGAGGGCTGCTGCAGGCGCTGGCCTTCGGTTCTGCCGTGATGGTGTCGCCGCAATCGGCGGCGAACAATGCGGCGCAACCCGTCGGCACCGGTCCGTTTCGATTCTTGCGCTGGCGACGCGGCGATTCCATCACGCTGGAGCGCAATCCGGATTCTCAGGCTGCGGCGCCCAAGTTGGATCAGGTCACCTTTAAGTTCATCACCGATCCGAGCGCGGCGTTTGCCGCCTTGATGGCCGGTGATGTCGATGCGTTTTCCAACTATCCGGCGCCGGAGAGCTTTGCCCAGTTTGCCGCCGATCCGCGTTTTGCCGTATTCACCGGAACCACCGAGATGGAGACCGTGCTCGGGCTGAATGAGCGCGTTGCGCCGTTGAGCAATCTGCTCGTGCGTCGAGCCATCTCCTTCGCCTTGGACCGCCATGCCATCATCGACGGCGCCATGTACGGCTACGGCACGCCGATCGGCAGTCATTTCCCGCCGCGCAATCCTGCTTACGTGGATTTGACCGGCGTGTATCCGCATGATGTGGCCAAGGCCAGGGCGTTGCTGGCCGAGGCCGGATACCCCCATGGTTTTTCGATGACGTTGAAGCTGCCGCCGCCCAGCTATGCGCGGCGCAGCGGCGAGATCGTGGCCTCGCAATTGGCGCAGATCGGGATCCGCGTCAGCATTGAAAATCTCGAATGGGCGCAGTGGCTGGATCAGGTCTACACCCGCCATGACTTCGATATGAGCATCGTGGGGCACGCCGAGCCATTGGACTACGACATCTATGCCCGCGATGATTATTATTTTGGATATTCGAATCCTGAATTCAAAGCGCTGATCAGCGCGTTGGACGACAGCGTGGAGCCTGCGAAGCGCACGGAATTGCTGCAGCAGATTCAGCGCAAGCTCAGCGCAGATGCCGTCAACGGGTTTTTGTTCCAGTATCCGCGGCTGGATATCTGGAATGCGCACCTGCACGGAATCGGGTTCGACAATGTGTTGGGCGTCGTCGATGTGACTCACGCTGACTACGACGGTCCCGCGCTTGCGCGCCATGACGGCGAGTTCGCGGCGGCGCAAGCCGGCCAACCGCCCGCATTTCGATATGCCGGCATCGTCTTGGTTGCGGGATTGATGGTTTTATTGGGCCTGGCTGCGCGCCGGTTCGGCAGCGCGTATCTCGTTCAGCGCGTCGCGGTGCTGCTGGCGACGTTGCTGGCCGCGACCGCTGTCGTCTTTGTCATCGTCCAAGTGGTGCCGGGCGATCCTGTGCGCTACATGATGGGTCTGCAGGCAGAGCCGGACACGGTGGCGGCGCTGCGCCACCAGCTCGGTTTGGACGCCACGCCCTGGCATCGCTACCTGTCGTGGATCGGTGGACTGCTGCACGCTGATTTTGGGATCAGCTACACCTATCGCATCCCGGTGAGCGCTCTGGTGGCCGAGCGGCTGCAGGTGTCCGTGCCGCTGGCGATATACGCACTGCTGCTGTCCACCGCACTCGCGTTTTGCGTCGGCTTATTCGCCGCGGCAAGGCGCGGGCGCGCCGGCGATACGATCGTGAGCGGCATGACCCAGCTCGGACTGGCCGTGCCGAATTTCTGGCTGGGAATGCTATTGGTGCTGTTTTTTGCCGTCGAGCTTCACTGGGTATCCGCGGGGGGCTTCCCCGGTTGGCAGGCCGGATTCTGGGCGGCCATGAAAGCGCTGACGCTGCCCGCGATTGCCTTGGCGATGCCGCAGGCCGCGATCCTGGCCCGGGTGCTGCGCGGCGCGCTCATCGACACCTTGCACCAGGACTATATTCGCACCGCGCGAGCCAAGGGCGCAGGCGGCCGAGCGTTGTTGTGGCGACATGCGCTGCCCAACGCGCTCGTCCCGGTACTGACCATCTTGGGGATGCAGTTCTCCTTTCTCTTGGCGGGAGGCGTGATCATCGAGAACGTCTTCTTTCTGCCGGGCTTGGGAAGGCTGGTGTTTCAAGCCATCGTGCAGCGGGATCTGATCGTCGTGCAAAGCGTGGTGCTGATTCTGGTCTTTGCGGTGGTGAGCGTGACTTTCTTGGTGGATCTTGCCTACGTGCTGGTCAATCCGCAGTTGCGGTCGGTGCGCAGCGCATGAAGCGCATGAAGCGCATGAAGCGCATGAACATGGATTCGCGCAACCCGGGCTTCATCGCCGGCGCCGTCATCACGGCGCTTTTCATCGGCATGGCGGTGCTCGCGCAGTACTGGACGCCGTTCGATCCGCGGGTGCTGCTCATTGTCGATAAGCTGCAGGCGCCCAATGCTCACCACTGGTTCGGTACCGATCAACTGGGCCGCGACGTGTTGTCGATGATCATGCTCGGCGCACAAACATCCGTGGGCGTGGCAGCGTTGTCGGTGATCATCGGCGTGTTCGCCGGTGTGCCCTTGGGGTTGTTCGCGGCGGCGCGCCGCGGCGCTATCGATGAACTGG
>DATHFB010000124.1:0-9707 GCA_035318305.1 Steroidobacteraceae bacterium
TTGACGCTGTTCCGCTTGGCATGGCGTCACTTCGCCAAATATCCAGATTGGCCGAGTGACATGTCCCGAACAATGCGAGTCGCGGCGGCAACGAGCGAATATGCCCTCTACGCCCTCCTCCTAGCGCAGCCGATTCTGGGAATTCTGCAGACTAACGCTCATGGCGATCACGTGAACTTGTTCTTCATCGGGCAATTGCCGACGTTGATCGAGAAGAATCGGCCGCTCGCGCAACATCTGTTGAGCGCCCATAAGGCTGTCGGCTTTTCCTTGCTCGGCCTCATTGCACTTCATGTGTCGGCCGCGCTTTTCCATCACTTCTGGCGGCGTGACGATACGCTCACGGCAATGCTGCCGGCGGCGGACGCGTGGCGCCCACTTAGGTTGCGGCTCGATCCAACTCGCGATGCCGGCGCAGCCCCGAGTCGAAATATCAATTCGGAAATGCCGGCGCCATAGTAAATATCGGCATCTAGCTCGTGCCATTTCCGGTGCATCGTTGCCGTTGGCGGGGCGCGCGTAACATCGCGCGTCCGATCGCTCATCACGGCCTGCGCATCTCATGCGCGTCGGCAATTGAAACCGTCCGCTGCCGATGGATTGAGCCACCGGCAGCGGACGACGCAAAGATCAGCGGCGGTCGTCTCTGATTACCGCACCCGTCACTGGGTTGAGGATGAAGCGATCGAGATGCCGTTCGTCGTCGAACATGTTATCGAACGATCCCGTCACCACATCGAAGGACTGCTTCTGCGGTGCCACGGCAAAGGCCGGTTTGCGCAGACCGTTGCCGGGATCGCGCGTCGCAGGCCCGTCGATATAGTTGAGATTCCAGTTGTCCTCGACGAATCGCAGGATAGAGGACTGGTCCGTCAATGAATGATCGACGTAGTTCACCCTCGCCCAGGGCGATACCACGTTCAGCACCAGGCGCGGACCGAAGCCGCAGCGGCCCTGAATGGCATCGGACTTCGGCGTGCCGCAGTTGCCGCCATTCGCAGCACTGACCGCATCGAATCCAGCGGCAGCGGACGGATTGACCAGCGGCGGGGTTGCATGATCGTACCAGCCGTCCGAATCGTCCCAGGCAATGAATACGGCAGTTTCTGCCCACTCCGGCGATTGCTGCAGGATGTTGATCGTCTGAGCGAGAAAGCGCTGCTCGGCCAAGGGGTCGGATTCGCCGCCCGGGTGGCCGTCATCGCGATTGATCGCCTTGAGGAAGGACACGGCCGGCAGATTGCCGTTCTGGACCGCCGCATAAAAGTCGAGCAGATCGTATTGATGGTTCGCCTGGTCCGTCTTGCCGATCATACCCACCGACGACGGCGGCAAGTGATGCGGATTGCGGGTCGATGCGTAGTATTGGAACGGCGAGTGGTGCGCATTGTAGTCTGTGCGTACCGGATGAACGATTTTGGCATTGCCGTCGAATGACGTGGTTGCGTCAGGATGCAGGACGTGGGCTGCGTTGCAAACGGCGGGCGCGAAATTAGGTGCGCCGATGTTCTGAGCCTGGCCGTCGTTCGCCGCACCGCCGAATGACGGCAATCCGAACGGATCGTTGCTGACGCCGGACAACGGATGGTTGGGATCGGTCGTCTGCGGATTGGCTGCCGCCGCCGTGCGGAAGCCGCCTGCGAACCATCCCCACGTGACACCCTTCTCGTTCAACAGGTCGCCGACGTTCCTGCCGGTCATTTCGACCGTGAGTTTGCCCGCGGCCGTGCCGCCCTTGTCATTGCCGCAATCATCCAGGTAGGGATCGAGGTCGGTGGTGAGCGTACCGGTTTGGACGGTGACGGGCTTTGCCGAACCGACCACATCCGCAGCGACCTGCGGGTTGGTGCCCCCGACGAAGAACACGTCGGGAATCGTTGCGTTTTGAACGGAGTCGGGCAGCTGCCCGGTCGCACCTTTGGAGCCCGTGAAGGTGTGCACCACGGCACCGGCCGTCTGGCCGGCGATGAGATTCAGCGCACCCGGTGTGGAAGGTCCGTACGTAGTGCCCCAGGAATTGTCGCTCATGGCGAATCGCTGCGCCCAATTCCACATGGCGGTGACGGTATTGCCGTCGAAATAGCCCATGACGGTGGAACCGTCGGTGGCGCAACCGGCGCCGTTCTGGAAGTTCTGCTGCGGGAAGCGGTCCATGAGGCCGTTGTCCGTGGTCAGCTGCTCACCCTTGTAGTCGTGGTTGTTGGAGCAGGTGACGATCTGCTCGTGAGTCATTCTGAAGGGATTAGCGCCACCATTGGGATCGAGTCCCGTGGGCGTGCCTACCGGCGTGTTTGCATTGAAGTCATGAAGAGCCACGTTGACGCGCTCGGGAAATTTGCTGTTGCCGTCGGTCAGGCCATTGACCGTCGGCGTCGGGCTACGGGCCACGAAGCGCGTTCCATCGGTGTTCTTGGCATCGGGGTAAGTCGCGAAATAGTGATCAAAGGAGGCGTTCTCCTGAAAAATGATCACGACGTGCTTGATGCTCGGCCGCTTGCTGAAACCGTCGTCGCGGTCGTGTTCGCTCGCCTGTGCGGCGGTTGAGACGACGCTCGCAGCCAGAATGGCTGCGACGAACCCCGCCAGCGATTTTCGCATGGGCGATTCTTCATGAGTCATGTGATTCCCTCAGTATTTAGATGTTGTCGATTGCACCGATAGCTGGTGCCTGCGCCCAACCAGACCATCGTCCCGCGCGCGTTATTCCCAACTTTCCGTGAAGGTTTTGTGACTGACCTGCAAAACCGGCATGACACAAAACTGTCATGAAAGTGAAATACCGTTGCGCAGGAAAAGGCGTAAACCGCGTCTACTTTTCAAACCAATGCGAACAGGGATTTTCTAAACAGTGGCTCATCGATTCAATTCAGCGCGCGCTTTCATCGGCGTGGCGATGGCGGCTTGCTGCCTGGGGGTCTTCGCTCCATCGGCGCCGATACGTGCCGGCGATGCATTGCCGCTCGAGATGGCTGCCGCCGGATTCAAGCCCTACGTTCTCGAGCGGATTTCCCGCTGCCTCAACACAGTCAGGAGCATGAGCGAGCGCATCGCCGCCCGCGATCTGACCGGTGCGCAGCAGTCATGGCTCGCCGCGCGCAGCGATTGGGAAGGGTCGGAGGTGATTACCAATGAGTTCTTCCCGGATCTCGACCGCAAGATCGATGCATGGCCGGATGCCGAAAAGGGATTCCATGCGGTCGAAGCCAAGATCTTCGGCGCGCATGACGTACAGGTACTGCCCGCCGCCGAGGAACTCATCGACAACCTCACGGAATTCGAGCGCAAATTGCGCACGACCACGCTGACCGCGCAGGGATTGCTGAACGGGGCTGCAAAACTGATATACGAGGTCGGGGAAAACAAGGCGGAAGGCGGGGAATCGCCTTTCAGCGGCAATTCGCTGACTGAAATGCGCGTCAACGTCGCATCCGTCGCGGCCGCCTATGCGCGGGTGTTCGCGCCTCTGACCAAGAAACGAAACGCCCAACTCGCGAAAGTCTTCTCCAAAGACCTGGCGGTCATGCAGGCGCTCGTGGGGGTGCCGACGCTGCAGGACCTCGACCAGCTGCGGCTGCGCGATGCGAGCGAATCGCTGGTCAACGATCTGGCGTTGGTGGGTCGAGAGTCCGGTCTCGAAAAACCCAATCTCGGAAACTGAGTTGGCAATTGATCATGGCCGGAAAGCGCAATCCATTTGCTAGTGCACTCACCCTCGTTGCGGCCATCGCGGCATTTGCGGGAACTGCGGCGGCTGAGTTCACTGGAAATGCGAGCCTATTGCCGGCCGGCACGGAGTTGGGCGAGGAGGCCTTTGAGCAGCCGCGCGAGGTATTCCGCTCCGAAAGCAGCGGTGGCCGCAAGTCCTATCTAGTCAACCTGGGGGATGTGGCATTCAGCTCGCCGTTGATCTTGGGCGGCCTCGCCCGCCGGGCGGGCATCAGCTGCAACACCTGTCACGTCAACGGCACCTCGAATCCAAGGTTGTATATTCCCGGCCTATCGACGCAACCGGGAAACTTCGACACCACCGGACATCTGTTCAATCCAAAAGCCGATAACGGGGTGCTCGATCCTCTCACCATCCCGAGTCTGCGCGGCGCGCATTTACTCGCACCTTACGGCCACGACGGACGAACCCATTCGCTGCACGATTTCGTTCGCAACGTCATCGTCAATGAGTTCGCCGGCGAGGAACCGTCGGCGGAAGTCCTCGGCGCGATCGTCGCCTACATAGAAGACATCGATTTTGTGGCCAATCGCCGGCTTGGTCCTGCCGGCAAGATCACGGGGCCTATGAACGAAGCGGAAAAACATGGCGAAGAGCTATTTTACCGGCCTTTCCCGCACAACCCCGCCCTAAGCTGCGCCGGGTGCCACGAGCCGCTTGGAGCGTTCGCCGATCACCGCCAACACGATGTCGGCTCGGGCGGTCTGTTCAAGACACCGACACTGCGGAACGCCAATTTCAATGCGCCCTACTTTCACGACGGCCGATACACCAGTTATGCGCAGGTCGTAGCTCATTTTGACCGCATGTTCTATCTAGGTCTGTCCGCACGGGACCGGCAGGATTTGGTCGCTTACCTCGAGGCGATCGGCGACGGCGAGCAGGCGCTGCTTGCGGACGGCATCGACACACGCGTCCAGGAAATAGCCGATTTTATGAGCGTGCTCGACACCGCCGTACCCGAACGCAATGTGCGCATTGCCGCAATGACACTGGACGCTGTTGACCGCCAGTTGCGCGATTTGACAGAACAATTTCCAGAGCGCAAAAACTCGATCGTCACAGGTGGAGCGGAGGAGCGCATTAGAGCGCGCGGCGTGCTGAAGTATCTCGTGTTGAGCATGCACCAGATCGGCAGCGCCATGCAAAGCAACAATTTTGACGTGGCAGCGGAAGCATTGGCCCGCTCTCACGCCATGCTGAAAGCAACGGTACCTGTGCTTCACGCGGGTGAACCATGGTCCCTCTTCGATCGACAAATCCACGACGCGCATTTTGCGGCGGTGCGCCGCCTGTATCGCACGGGCACCGACCCGGCGCTGGCGCCCCGGCGACGTTCCGATCCGGATTGACGGCACGAGCATATCGCACCATGGAATAGATGCGACAGACCCGCAGTCTTATTGTTCGACAGGACGAATAAGCATTAGACCGAAGGAGAGACTGCGATGAGAGAGCATGTGGGTGGCAAAGTGTCGAGGGACGTACTTCGACTGGTGCTCGCGATCGTTATAGGGGGAATCTCGATGGCGCCCCTTGCTTACGCCAATCCCTCCAATCAGATTGTCCTCGTACCCCCGGCGCACCTGCCGACATTGGCTCGGCAAGGCGGCGAAGCGATGTTCCTGCACGATACCGCCGATGGACGAGTCCTTTTGTATGTCGAACAGCGTGGAGGTGCTCAGCTCGCGGTCTTTGATGTAACTGATCCGGCAAACGTCAAAGGCGAAGGTTCAGTGCAACTTGACGCGCCGGGACCATTCGATTTTGTCGCCGATCTAGGGAAGCGCGGCGAACTCGTCAGATTTCGGGGAGGTCAAGGAGACGCGGTGCTGGACCTGCGTAAAATTCCAACGCTGAAGAGGGTCCCAGGTCTGGACTCTCAGAATTCCACGATACTTGTGGCCGATGATGACTCGCGCTTTACCGGCCGACCCATCAACGCAGCGCCTAGCAAGGGCCCCCGCGACTATAAGATATTTCAGAACGGGGAATCGCCCAACGATGACCGCGTCGTTGAGATAAAGCAGGTGCGCCAAGAAGCCACAAATGCCGATACCGGCACGACTTTTTTGCTGACGGAGAATGGCCTATATCTGATTCGGCGGCCGGCGCTCGAGATGGCACCCGAGGGCTTGCTGCCCACGCGATGATTGAGAGCCGCATGCAGTGCACTGAATTCCAGCGGGCGCAAGCTTTCTTCGATCGTGAGCTCGATTCACTCGGCGCTGCGGAATTCGAGCGCCACGCGCAACTCTGCGGCAAGTGCCGCGTGCTGCTGGAGGACTCGAAGCAGGCGCGCACCGCCCTGCAACGGGAAATAGCTTATGTGAGTGCTCCGCCTGCATTGCAGGCTCGGATAGCCCGTGCGCTCGATCAGGAGTCCGCAGTTGGGATCGCGCCAGGCGATCGACGGGATTTGAGAGCTTTGCGTCCGCGGCTCTTTTGGCATGGCGCCTTCACAGGTATCGGCGGCACGGCGATCGCCGCGAGCCTGGCATTCTTTCTTGTGGTGCAACCCCTAAGGTCCTCCCTGCCTGGGGACCTGGTAGGTGCCCATGTGCGATCGCTGATGCCCGAACATCTGATCGATGTGGTGTCTACCGATAAGCACACCGTCAAGCCCTGGTTTTCCGGACATGCCGACGTGTCGCCGGCAGTCGCAGATTTCGAATCGCAGGGGTATAAACTCATAGGCGGCCGGGCAGATTATTTCGACTATCAACGCGCGGCCGTAGTCGTCTATCAGCGCGGTTCGCACGTCATCAACGTATTCAGTTGGGACGGCAACAAGGGGGCTCTCCCCAAAAACACGACCCGCGATGGCTATCATCTGGCTTTCTGGGAATCGGGCGATCTGGCTTATTGCGCCGTATCCGATACAGGTTGGGACGAACTGCTTGGACTCGCGAAGCTGATTCAAGACTTTAGCGTTCGCGAGAGTTAAGAAAAAGATGGAATAAATCGTTTCCATCCGAAGTCTTCTCTCCTGAACTGCCACTTTCCCGGAGACGAACATGTCGGATGACTCGCTGCTGTCGCGTCGTAACGCCTTAAAATGCATGGCCTATGGCGGGGCCGGAACCCTTTTCGCACTCTCAGGCGGCGTGCTCGCGCCCCTCGATCTGGCCATGGCCGCCGGCGACAGGCAGGGTACTGCCAAATTGGGCAAGCCCTTATTCGTTCAGATCAGCGACACCCACATCGGTTTCAACAAAGACGCGAATCCCGACGTCAATGGTACCTTGACCCAGACCATCGATATCGTGAACGGCATGACGGAGCAGCCGTCTCTCATCATTCATACCGGCGATATTACGCATTTATCGAAGGCAGCTGAATTCGATACCGCACAACAGTTGTTTTCCCGATTGCGCACGACCGAGATGCACACCGTGCCCGGCGAGCACGACACGACGGATCCGACCGTAACGGAATACTTCAACCGCTTCGGCAAAGCCTCTGATAATAAGGGCTATTACAGCTTCGATCACTCCGGCGTACATTTCATCGCGCTCATCAATGTGTTGCAGTTCAAACCGGGCGGCCTCGGGACTTTGGGCGCGGATCAGCTTGCGTGGGTTACGGCCGACCTGAAGGGGCGATCATCGAGCACACCGATCGTCGTGTTTGCCCACATGCCGCTGTGGACAATCTACGAGCCCTGGGGCTGGGGAACCGGAGATGCCGATCAGCTGATGAGCCAGTTGCGCCGCTTCGGCTCCGTGACGGTGCTCAACGGTCACATCCATCAGATCGTGCAGAAGGTTGAAGGCAATATGACTTTCCACACGGCGCGTTCGACCTCTTATCCGCAACCGGTCGCAGGCGTGGGATCAGGACCTGGACCGCTCAAGGTACCTTCGGATCAATTGGCCTCGATGCTTGGAATCACCAGCATTTCGGTGGTCAAGCATCCGAACTCACTGGCGCTCAAAGACACGGCGCTCGCTTGAGCTCCTGGATATTTCGAACTAGGAGAACCAACATGATTCGCGGCCGCCATCGATCCGGGCCCTCGAGGCGCGGTAAAACGTTGCTGTGTTTCACCGCGATGATAGGGCTCCTTGCTGTTTGCGGCGCTTCGGCCGCAGACCCCGCGGACGCGACAAAGATAGTAGTCAGGGAATTCATGTTTGCACCGACGCCTTTGACAATCAAGGCAGGCTCTACGGTGACTTGGACCAACATGGATGATGAGCCGCACACCGCGGTCAGCGATACGGGCTTGTTCAAGTCGGGCGGCATGGATACGAACGATAGCTTCTCGTTCAAGTTCGACAAACCCGGCACCTATCATTACACGTGCTCGATCCATCCTCGCATGGTGGGAACAATCATCGTTCAATGATCCATGATCAGCAAGAGACAATTCGGTTTCATGCTAGTCGGTGCGCTCGCGCTACTCGCATTGGGTGGCGCTGCGTTTATCGGCTCTGGAGTTTACAACATCGGAGCTGATGACCATCACACAAAACTCGTGTTGGCCATCATCGAGCAACTGCGCGATCGTTCGATAGTGGCTCGCTCCAACTCGATCGAAGCGCACTACGTCGAGGATCCACAACGCATTGCCCTCGGCGCGCAACGCTACGCGGCGCTCTGTGTTGGTTGTCACCTGGCCCCAGGGGTAACGAAGTCAGACATTCGTCAAGGCCTTTATCCTCATCCTCCAAACCTCGCGCAGGAAGAACTGCAGCAAGCGCAGCGGGCATTCTGGATTGTCAAACACGGCATCAAAATGAGTGCGATGCCGGCGTGGGGAAAGAGCCTGGACGACGAGACCATCTGGGACGTGGTCGCTTTCGTGCGAAAAATGCCTGATATGACACCGGAAACCTATCAGCAGCTCTCGCAGCAGCACTCCCAATAGGCGCCATTGCTTGCGTTCGATGATCGTGCTATTAAATTGCCTGAAGTCGAACTACTAACTCCAATTAGGAGCCAAACCGTGAGGCTAATTTCGCTCTTGATAATCTGTCTCGGGCTCTCGGCGTGTGCTACAGATTACGTGTCGCAGCTTTCGCAGCCTAACTACGGCCTCCGAAGCTTGCATTATACGGAAAGCGATATCGATCCAACCCTGTTGATGAATGGCGCCTATGCGTCAAAGCAGATGAACGGTCTCTATGGATCCAGGTCTTTGGGGGTCTTTTGCCTGACAGACTCCCGTTGCTCGCCGCAAGCGCAACAATCCTCTGCAGGTTGGAATCCGTAATCAGGTTGGTCGGGCCGTCAGCGCGCGTAGTCGCGCCCTTACACCCTTGGTCATCCAGTGATCAGCGCCGCGAACGTGCTCGAGAGCGGCCAGGGCAGTTTGCAGCTGAAAGCGCGCGCCGATCGGCTGTCGCCGCGCGGCCAAGCACTCTCCGTAGACGCTCTGCGCCTCGGCGTGACGCCAACCTGTTGTTGGGTCGTCCTGAGGACTCAGCGACAACGCCTGATGCGCAAGCGCACAGCCGGCGGTAACCTCACCCTGCGCAAGTTCAATGCGGGCCTTCGCGACAAACGCGGTGGCGAGCTGTTCCGGCTCCACAGATTTCATGGTGGTCAGTGCCGCGATTGCCGCGTCGATATGCATCCGCGCATTCTGCCGATTGCCGACCGCGGATTCGCTGAGCGCGTATTGCACGAGCGCGGCGGCGGATTCCCGCGGCGGCACGTTGCTGAGACCCAGCCGAATCTTTTGCGCCTGTTGCTGCTCGATTACCGCCTGATCAGCATGCCCGGTGAGACGCAACACGATGCCAAGCTCATCCAGGCTTAGCGCCACGGCTCGATTGTTCTCGCCAAGTTGCCGCCGGCGCGCGGCCAGCACTTCTCGCGTCATGCGCTCGGCCTGGACAAGGTCGCCGCCTTCTCTTAATGCGACCGCCAAATGGCCCTTCGAAATGAGCGCGAACGGATGTTCGGGTTTACCCTGGGCCGCCCAAACAGCCATCGCTTCGCGGCTGAATTCAGCACTTCCGCCAAAGTCATC
>DATHFB010000125.1:0-8413 GCA_035318305.1 Steroidobacteraceae bacterium
TTCGGGAATAACCGCGCTGCGGCCGCAAATCAAGGTCCAGGCGCGCGCGGCACGCAACAAACCGATGGCCGCTCGCGGCGACAGACCGGCGTTCAATCCCGGCGCGCGCCGCGTATGCGCCACCAGCGCCTGAACGTAATCGAGCAGCGCGGGCGCGACATGAATTTCGAGAACGCTTTCCTGCAGCTGCCGAAGGCTGTCGGCCGTGGTGATGGTCTGCAGGGTTTTCACCAGATCGCGCCGATCGACGCCGCTCAATAATTCACGTTCTGCGGCGGCGGCGGGATATCCCAAGTGCACGCGCATCAAGAATCGATCCAATTGCGATTCGGGCAGCGGAAAGGTGCCCACTTGATCCTGCGGATTTTGGGTGGCAATGACGAAGAAGGGTTCCGGCAAGGCCATCGACACGCCGTCGAGCGTCACCTGATGCTCTTCCATCGCCTCCAGCAAAGCGCTTTGCGCTTTCGGTGAGGCGCGATTGATTTCATCGGCGAGCACGAGTTGCGCAAAGATCGGCCCGCGCTGGAAGCGGAATTTGCCGGTCTCGCGGTCGAAAATCGAGACTCCGAGCACGTCGGCGGGCAGAAGGTCGCTGGTGAACTGCACCCGCTGGAAAGACAATCCCAAGGTCTTGGCGATGCCATGCGCCAGGGTGGTTTTGCCCACGCCGGGGATATCCTCGATCAGGAGATGTCCGCGCGCCAATAGGCAGGCCAGGCACAGACGGATCTGCGCATCCTTGCCGAGGATCACCCGGTTGAGTTGGGCAAGAATCGCTTCGATCTGCGAGTGCAGCGCGTTCATTGGTTCTTGAGCTTGGTCACCCGTGCAGTTTGGGCGGATAACTGACCGATTTCCGTGCGCAATTCCTCAAGCCGCTGCTGGTCCTTGGCCACGATGTCGGGCGGGGCGTTCCGGGCGAATTGACTGTTGCCCAACTTGGCCTCCAATTTGCTCGAGTCGATTTGCGCTTTGCGCAAGCGCTTGCCCAAGCGCTCGAGTTCCGCGGTGGGATCGATCAGGCCTTTCATCGGCACCAAGATTTCCAAATTTCCCAGCAATGCGACCGCAGCAATGGGCGCAGCTTCGCCCGCGGCCAGCACCCGCGGCGTTTCGACGCCGGCGAGTCGCATCAGGTAATGCAGATTGCGCTTCAGATACTCCACATCCCGCGCATGCGCATTTTGCAGCAGCACTTCCAGCTTGCGGCTCGGCGCAATGTCCATCTCGCCTTTGATCTGGCGCACGCCGAGAACGAAGTCCATGACCCAGCGCATTTCCGGTTCCGCTTGCGCGTCGGTGGGCACGGCTGCCGCCGTCGGGAATTCCGCGAGCATGATGGTCTCGCCCCGGGCCCCGGCGCTGACGCGTACCCGTTGCCATATCTCCTCGGAGATAAAAGGGGCGAGAGGATGCAGGGCGCGCAGCAATGTTTCGAGCGTTTGAACCAATGTCATGCGCGTGCCGCGTTTCGCCGCCGGCGACGCTGACTCGGACTGCAACACCGCTTTCGACAGTTCCACATACCAATCGCAGAATTCATGCCAGGTAAATTCGTACAGCGCATTGGCCACATTGTCGAGCCGATAATCGGCGAACCCTGCTTCGATGCGCGTCAGCAGCCCCGCGAGCCGCGAGCGGATCCACCGGTCCGCCAGACTGAATTCGGCTCCTTGCGATTTGAGATCCTGATCCTCGACGTTCATCAGCACGTAGCGAGCGGCATTCCAGAGCTTGTTGCAGAAGTTTCGATACTCCTCGACTCTTGCCATGTCGAAGCGCAGGTCGCGGCTTTGCGTGGCGAGCCGCGCCAGGCACAGGCGCAGCGCATCGGTGCCGTAAGCCGCGATGCCTTGGGGAAATTGCTTGCGCGTCGCCTTTTCGATGCCCGATTTCATTTGAGGCTGCATGAGGCCGGTGGTGCGCTTGGCGAGCAACGCATCCAGCGAAATGCCGTCGACAATATCGAGAGGGTCGATGACATTGCCCTTGGACTTGGACATCTTTTGACCGTCTTGGTCGCGAATCAGACCATGGATGTACACGGCGCGAAACGGCACGTCACCGGTGAACTTGAGGCCCATCATGATCATGCGGGCAACCCAGAAGAAGATGATATCGAATCCCGTCACCAACACGGCGGTCGGATAGTAGGTTTGCAATGCCGGGGTCTTCTCCGGCCATCCTTGCGTCGAGAATGGCCAGAGCGCGGAGGAGAACCAAGTATCGAGCACATCGTCGTCTTGACGCAGCGGCGTTGCAGCATCGATCCCGTGCGCGGCGCGCGCCGCCGCCTCGCTGCGCGCGACATACCAGCGGCCATCGGGGTCGTACCAAGCCGGAATCCGGTGACCCCACCACAGTTGCCGGCTGATGCACCAATCTCTGATTTTGTGCATCCATTCGTAGTACACGCCGGTCCAGGTTTCGGGCACGAAGCGCACCTCACCTGATTCGACCGCGCGAATGGCAGGCGCCGCCAAAGGCTTGATGTCGACGAACCATTGATCCGTCAGCAGCGGCTCCAGGATGGCGTTGCTGCGATCGCCGCGCGGCACGGTGAGCTTGTGGGGCTCGATACGCTCGATCAGTCCCATCGCATCCAGATCGGCGACGATTTTTTCCCGGGCGACAAAACGATCGAGGCCGCGGTAGGCACGCGGGACGCTGTCGTTGAGCGTGGCGTCGAGCGTCATGATGTTGATCAGGGGCAACTCATGCCGCTGGCCGACATCGTAGTCGTTGAAGTCGTGGGCCGGGGTGATTTTGACGCAGCCGCTGCCGAAGGCCGGGTCCACATAGGCATCGGCAATGATGGGCAATTCCCGATCCGCGAGGGGCAATCGGACCTTGCGGCCGATCAAATGCCGATAGCGTTCATCGTCGGGATGCACCGCGACCGCGGCATCGCCCAGCATTGTTTCGGGGCGCGTCGTGGCGACAACGAGGTATCCCGGGCCCTGGCAGAGCGGATAGCGCAAGTGCCACAGGTTGCCCGTTTCCTCTTCGGCGACCACTTCCAGATCGGAGAGGGCGGTCTTGAGCACCGGATCCCAATTCACCAGGCGCTTGCCGCGATAAATCAGGCCTTCCTCGTAGAGCCGCACGAACACTTCAGTAACCGCCTGCGACAGTGCGGGGTCCAACGTGAACACGTCGCGCTGCCAGTCGACCGACGCGCCGAGGCGGCGCATTTGTTTCGCAATCATGCCGCCGGAAGTCTCCTTCCACTGCCAAACGCGCTCGATGAAGGCTTCGCGGCCCAAGTCCACGCGGCTTTGGCCCGCCGCGTTCAGCTGGCGCTCGACCACCATCTGGGTTGCGATGCCCGCGTGATCGGTGCCCGGCTGCCATAGCGTGTTGAACCCGCGCATGCGATGAAAGCGGGTGAGCGCATCCATGATGGTGTCTTGGAATGCATGTCCCATGTGCAGGGTGCCGGTGACATTCGGCGGGGGTATGACGATCGAGTAGGCCGCTCCTTTGCCGCTCGGCGCGAAATATCCGCAAGCCTCCCAGCGCGCGTAGATGCGCGTTTCGATATCGGCGGGTGAGTAGGCCTTATCCATTATGCGAGATCTCAAACATCCGCAGCTTCGTCGATCTGATGCGTCTCCAACGTGAACTTCAGATCGCGATAGGCCTTGAATCGTTCGCGGCCCAAACGCCGACGCTCCTCGTCGGCGTCGATGATCTCAGCGATGCGGGCGTAGCGCTCAAGTTGCGCAGGCAATCGGTGTGCCAGATTGACCAGCAAGTCCGCCCCGGGCAGGGCGCTCGATTCGACTGTCAGGTGAACCGGCGTCGCGGGGTCCACCGACTGTTCATCCAGGCAGATCTGATGCGGTATGAAGGACCGCTCATTGAAGGTCCAAAGCAATTCGTCCAGCGCCTTCGCATCGGCCAGCGTGTCGTTGACGATGACAATCTTCAAATCCTTCAGATAGGCTTTTTCGGTCAGGCGGCAGGCAAAGGCCCAACGCTGTTTGGCGGCGGCGCTTTTCAGGACATAGAAATCGACGCGCTCCGTCATGACGCCTTGGTGCGATGAACCAGAAAATCGACCAGCAAGGGAACAGGCCGGCCGGTGCTGCCCTTTTGAGCGCCGCTGAGCCATGCCGTCCCGGCCACATCCAGGTGAGCCCAGGCCAGATCTTTGGCAAATTTGCCGAGGAAGGACGCGGCGGTGCAGGCGCCGCCCTCACGTCCGCCGACGTTGGCGATATCCGCGAAGTTGCTCTTGAGCTGATCGACGTATTCCTCGCCGATCGGCAAGCGCCAAGCACGATCATCCGCGCGAATGCCGGCGGACTCCAAGGCTTGCGCCAACTCGGGCGTGTTGCTCATCAAGCCGCTGACATGATTACCCAAGGCGACAATGCAGGCACCCGTCAAAGTAGCGACATCGATCACCGCCGCCGGCTTGTAGCGGCGGCTGTAGGTGATGGCATCGCACAAGACCAATCGGCCTTCGGCGTCGGTGTTGAGAATTTCGACGGTCTGGCCTGACATGGTGGTTACGATGTCGGCCGGTTTCACGGCGCTGCCGCTCGGCATGTTTTCGCAAGCCGCGACGATCGCCACGACATTGATGGGCAGCTTCAGTTCAGCGATGGCACGCACCGTGCCCAAGACGGTGGCGCCGCCGCTCATATCGAACTTCATTTCGTCCATGGCGGGAGGATCCTTGAGCGAGATTCCGCCGGAATCAAAGGTAATGCCTTTGCCCACGAGACACACGGGCGCCATGTCCTTGCGGGCGCCCCGATACTCGCACACGATGAGACGCGGCGGCTCCTCGGAGCCTTTGGTCACCGCGAGGAAAGCACCCATCTTGAGCGCCTTGATGCCGCTTTCATCCAACACCTTGGTTTTGATGCTCGAGAACTCTTTGGCCAGCTGCAGAGCCCGGTTTCCCATATACGTCGGCGTGCACACATTGGGCGGCAGGTTGGCGAGGTCGCGCGCGAAGGCGAGACCGCTGCCGATGGCAGCCCCGATGCGCAATCCTTGAGTCGCCGCTTTCGCCGCGCGGGCATCAGCGGCCGCGACGTTGATGGCGGCGAGGCGCCGCGCCTTGGGCTTCGGCGAGGTTTTGAGATCCGGGATTTTGTACGCCTGCGATGAGAGCACTTCGGAAACCATGCGCGCGCGGTACAGCACGTCCAGCTCGGCGACCGGTTCCATGGCGAGGTACACGGCCGCGTCGCCCGCGCCTGTCTTGGCCAGCGCCTGCGCCGTGAACTGCAAGGCCTTGCGGTACTGTTTGCGCCCAAAACCTGCGCGAGGCCCCAGACCGATCAGCAACAGACGCGAGGCCGCGGATCCTGAGGGCAGCGGCAGCATCAGCGTATCACCGAGTTTGGCGGCGAAATCGCCGCTGCCCTGCAGATTGGTGATCATTCCTTGCAACTGCTTGTCGACTTGCCGGGCTGCGACGCCAAGATCTCCATTCTCATAGATACCGACCACCGCGCAGCCCGACGGGGCGCGCGCTTTTGCATCAATAATCGCCGTGAATTCCATATCTTGAACTCCGTTTTATCAAAAATCGTGGTGCACTCTGATTCACGCAAATAGTTTACTAGATTATGAGGAAGGCTCTAAGCTGACAGCATGAAATGGACAGTGCAAAGATATGTCTTGCGCGAAGTCGTGCAGACATGGTTGGCCGTGACCGGGGTCCTGGTCGCCATCCTGGTGTCGAACCAGCTGTCCAGGGTGCTCGGGCAAGCTGCCGACAACCAATACGGTAGGGGTGTGGTGTTCGACTTGATCGCGCTCGGCACGGTCATGTATCTATCCGTCATTGTGCCGGTCGGGTTGTTGCTGGCCATGGTGTTGACCTTGGGCCGCATGTACCACGACAGTGAGATGGCCGCGCTGCAGGCGTGCGGCTTTGGACCTTCCCGCCTGCTGGCGCCGCTGTTCTGCTTCGCAGCCGTCATTGCCGTAGGCTTGGGGTGGCTCGCATTTGAACAGGTACCGCGAGCCGACAGCCAGGTGCAGTTGCTGCGCCAATCAGCGCTCAAAGAAGCCGAATTCGGCCAATTGGATGCCGGCAGATTCCGCGCATTCAGCGGTGGCGACGCCGTTTTTTATGCGGAACGCGTCGACCAGGAGGGCGTGCTGCACAATGTGTTCGTGCAACGCGAGAACGCGGGACGAATCGAGGTCGCGTTGGCCGAGACCGCGACCTACTCAAAGGCCAGCTCGGACAGCATGCACTTGGTGACCCTGTTCAATGGCCGGCGTTACGAAGGTGTGCCGGGCAAGGACGATTTTCGCGTCATTGAATTCCGCGAGCACGGCATCCCCATCGCCACGCCGCAGGACATTCGCAGCTCCTCGGATCCGGATACCAAGCCGACGCGCTTGCTGTGGGGGTCGAGCGATCCTTCCGACATTGCGCAATTGCAATTCAGGGCATCTACACCGCTTATGGCGCTGGTGCTCACCTTGGTGGCCGTGCCCTTGAGCAAACTGCGCCCGCGCCAAGGCCGCTATACCCAAGTGGGCTTCGCCCTCGTGGTGTACTACATCTACTCGAATTTGTTGTCGGCGTCCAAGATTTGGGTGGAGAAAGGCGATCTGCCGCCTGCGATCGGTGTGTGGTGGGTGCATGCTGCGGCACTGGCCCTGGGACTGTATCTGGTGATGCGCGATGCGAGGAAGGCATGAACATTCTCGATCGATATGTGTATCGCACCGTGCTGATCTACACCTCGATGGCCATGGCCGTGCTGCTGGTGTTGGGCGCACTGGTGACATTCATCAGTCAGCAAGGCGACATCGGCGTCGGCAGCTACAGCGCGGCCGATGCCTTTTTATTCACGCTGCTCAACATGCCGCAACAAGCATTCGAGCTTCTACCGATCGCGGCACTGATCGGTGCGCTGATGGGACTCGGTCATCTGGCGTCGGGCAGTGAATTGGTGGTGACCAGAGCATCGGGCGTATCGGTCTGGCGCATTGCGTGGCCGGTAGGTCTTGCCGGTCTCACCCTCGCCCTGATCATGTTCGGCATCGGCGAGTACGCTGCGCCATCGATGGGGCAGTTTGCGAAGCGCGAAAAGACCATCAGCAAATTGGCCGATGTCAGTTTCGCCGGTACCAGCAGCGCATGGGTCAAGGACGGCAATCGAATCCTGCGGGTGCAAACGGGCGAGGTAGACCGGGCATTCGGCGGGGTGTCCGTATTCGAACTGGACGGGCCGACGCGCCTGCGCTCGATCCAGCGAGCTGCCCGGATATCGGTGGCTGATCCAGGCCGATGGAGCCTGCACAACGTGGCGACCTCGCGGTTCGATAGGGACAAGGTCTCGGGCGACACTGTCGGCGAACTGACCATTCAAACGAACGTGCATCCTGAGTTTCTAGGATTGGCGGCGACCGACCCGCAAATGTTGACGCTCCACGGACTTGCCTCCTATATCGACCATCTGCGGCGGAACAATTTGGAAACGGCGTCGTACGAAATTGGCTACTGGTCGCGGATCGCGAGGCTTTTTGCAGTGATCGTGGTGACCTTGCTGGCGCTGCCCTTTGTGTTCGGTCCTTTACGCACGACCGGTGCGGGGACCCGCACGGTGATCGGCGTGCTCTTGGGCGTGGTGTTCTTCCTCATCACGCGCACGGTTGAGAATGGCGGCCAGCTTTACAATCTCAATCCGGCGCTGGTCGGCTGGCTGCCGACGGCGGTCATCGGCTTCTGCACGCTGGTCGCAATATCAAGAACGCGTTAGACAGCACCTCGGCACTGTGAGGTTGGCCGGTGCGCCGCATGGCCCGGCGGATTGGAAGATTCGAGGCAACAAAGCGCAGTTGCCTCGAATCTTCCAATCCACCTAGTCCTTTCGCGCTGACCGCTCAACATCACGGTACAAGAGGACGAGTCCAACACCCGCCGATAGCATCGGCATGGTGATGTTGATCGGTTCCAGTATTCGTCAGGAAGGGTAAGCAGCCGCGAGGCAACTGCTCTTCTCGTTGCCTCGCGGCTGCTTACTCTTGCTGGCGAGCGCCACACCAACCGATCATCATCACCGCGCCGAGACGCGCACGACCCGCGTCTTGGAGAACCGATCATGCAGCGCCAGGTGATCGGGATCGAGGTACAGCCACAGCACGCCCAAGGCGGCGGGCGCCCAAGCAAGCGCACCGAAGAGCGCGCGCATGGCGGCGGCACGGAGTCCCAGCGGCTTGCCTGAATCAGTCACCACGCGCAGTCGCCACGCGCGCATGCCCAAGGTTTGGCCGCTTCGCAGCCAATTGAGCAGGTAGTAGCCGGCAATCAGCAGCACGAGACCTGCGCGGTAAAGATAAACCCACGCACCCGCCGTGGCCGGCACCACCGCCGCGCCGTGGGTGAAGAAAAGCGCACCGCCGGTGAATATCATCAGCAATGCTG
>DATHFB010000126.1:0-13224 GCA_035318305.1 Steroidobacteraceae bacterium
CTCGATGCCGTGGACACGCAGGCGCGCGTCAACCACCGCTTCCTCATCTGTGGCACGCCCCATCTTTGCCGTCCCCACCGGGTGAAAGATGGTGGTGCCGATATTTCCGGCCGCTGCGGCGAGCGAATCGGTGTCGTCGCCGACGTGAGCGCCGGGTAGAAATTCTTCGGGTTTGAAACCTTTGACGGCCGTCTGCGCCATGAGGCGCCTCGTGCAGCGAATGGCATCTGCTGCCACGGCGCGATCCTGTGCCGTGGCCAGGTAGTTCGGCGCAATCATCGGCGGCGCCAGCGGATCGGCGGACCTGAGCCGCACGGTGCCGCGCGAAGTAGGGCGCAGGTTGCATGCGCTCAACGTGATGGCCGGATACCTGTGAAGAGGCTCCCCGAATTTGTCGAGAGACAGTGGTTGCACATGAAACTCGATATTCGCCCTCGGCTGAGCGGGGTCTGAGCGCATAAAAATGCCGAGCTGCGAAGGCGCCATGGTCAGTGGTCCGCGCCGGCGCAGCACGTAGTCGAGCCCCATCCATGCGCGTCCCAGCGACGAATGATACGTCTCGTTCAGCGTCTTCACGTTGCTCACTTTGTAGATCGCGCGCTGCTGCAGATGATCTTGAAGGTTCAAGCCCACGCCGCGCCGCTCGATCAGGGTTTTGATGCCGAGCGGTGCGAGCCACGCGTGGCTGCCGATTCCCGACAAGTTGAGGATGTGCGGCGAGCCGATCGCGCCGGCGGACAAGATGACGGTGCCGGCGGTGCGAACCTCGACTGTCTCGCCTTCGCGCCGGAACACGACGCCGCACGCCCGGCCGTTCTCGATGATCAAGCGCTCCACGAGGACGTGCATCTCCAGGCTCAGATTCTTGCGCGCAAGCGCGGGCGTTAAAAAACCTCTGGCCGCAGACCAGCGCCGGCCGCGTTTCTGGTTGACGTGAAAATAAGAGACGCCTTCGTTGTCTCCGCAATTGAAGTCCTCGATAGCCGGGATGCCGAGCTGAACGGCCGCATCGCGCACGGCATCGAGTACCCGCCAGGCGACGCGCGGCGCTTCGACACGAAACCCGCCGCCGATTCCATGGTGCTCGCTTTCGCCCAGGAAATGATCCTCCACTCGCCTAAAGGCGGGGAGCACATCCGACCATCCCCATCCCTCGAGTCCGAGCGACCGCCAGCCGTCATAGTCGGCCGCCTGGCCTCGCATGCTGATCATGGCGTTGATCGAGGATGAGCCGCCAATCACTTTGCCGCGTGGGTAGGCGAGCGAGCGCCCGTTGAGCCCTGGCTCATTTTCCGTTCGAAACATCCAGTCCGAACGCGGATTCCCGATGGTGAAAAGATAACCGGCGGGAACGTGGTACCAAATCCAATTGTCGCGGCCGCCGGCTTCGAGAAGCAGAACCCGGTGCCTCGGGTCAGCAGACAGACGATTTGCCAATACACATCCGGCCGTTCCCGCGCCGACGACAATGAAGTCAAAGTCGCCTGCCAGTCGCTTCATGGCTGCTCGTTTGCAGCGTCCTTCACGCCGATACCGGAAACGTCGGCCAACGATCAACGATTTTGCCGTCCTCGTACACCAGCAGATCTCCGAATTGCAAAAAGAGCGCCTCGGATTGATTCGGCCTCAAGAACACGAAGTCATCCGGCTTGAGCACCACAGATCGGGAGCCCGTCAGTATTTCCTGATTGCTCGAGCGCCCATAGATGCCGTTGAACTCCAGGCCGGGCGGCGATTCCGGTTCCGCGAGCCAATGGCCGCCGTGAATGAAATAGGCGCGCTCCGAATTGGCGTCGAAGAATCGCATTACGCCCGAGAGTGCTTCCAAGCCGGGAATCCGGGTTTCCCCCACCGCTTTGATGACGGGGGTGGCGATGAAGGCTGCCGGAACATGATGAGTCAGGGTTTTCGTGTCAAAGTCGCGCGGCTTCACGAAGGCCGATCCGATGGCAAGCTCGGTGGCGACCGGGTCGTGCACATGCAGCGAGTACGTCGGGCTCCCCGCGGTGTTGAAGGTGAATTTGGACGTGTCGGCGCCCATGCGCGAACGCACCACGTCGACCGACTCTTGATAGCGTTTGATGACCGCCTCATAAGCCCGGCTGGGACTTGGCATTTTCGGCACGTGCGGGTCGTATCCCATCAGTCCTGAGAATTCGAGGCTAGGGTGTTGTTTGATCAGATCGAGCGCCGCCGATAAATCCTCGACACTGTGAAATCCGCCCCGATGCAGACCCACGTCGATTTCCGCATTGACTCGCAACACCTGGCTTCGCGAACTCGCGATCTGCGCGTATTCTCGGATTCTCTGCGGCGTATCGACGAGCCACTGCGGCCTCAATCCGCTAAAGCCCTGCGCGGCGAGCTGGTCGCACACGGCGGCAACCTCGAGCGCAGGCAGCGGTTTGCCCAGCAGCATGTCCGCGGTTGGGCGTACGCGTGCCGTGTCGAGCACCATCGGCCCATTGAACACCATGAACCGCCCGGCACCCAACCCTGAGGCGATCTCCTCGATGAGCTTGGGCGAGGGCAGGCTTTTCACCACGATGCGGGTCGCCAGCGTTGAGCCCTGCAGCGTGCTGCGAAGCGCTTGCATGTTCGCATGCAAACGCGCGCGATCAATCAGCAGGACCGGTTTGGCGATGCCCGCCTCGCGCAGCGCCTGGGAGAGCGCGAGAAAATACGCATTGTGTGTTCCACCGTGATCGCGCTTGCGCAGCGCGAAGACGGTTGCGGCGGCGGCGACCGCGGCGCCTCCCAACAGCATGCGGCGACGGGTCCATCGATTCGGCGGGAGTTGTTTTGCGTCAAGCATGGATGAAGAGTTCCCGTAAGTAGGGATTGAGGAAGCGGCCTTGCGGATCGAGCGACTGGCGAACATTCATGGCGTCGCGCCAGCGTGGATAGAGCGCCTCGAGATCGCGCGCCTTCAAAGAATGCAGCTTACCCCAATGCGGTCGGCCGCCATGCCGGCGCAGAATGGGCTCGACCTGTGCGAACAGCCGCTTGTAGTCGTCTTTGTAGTAGGCGTGCACGGCGATTGATCCTGAATCTCGTTCGTAGAATGGCGACAGCCACGCATCATCCTTGGCGATCGAGCGCAGTTCGAGCGGGAAGAAAACGTCGCGGTGATCAGCCTCAATGGCCGCCAGCACTTCGAGCATCGCCGCCATCTGCGTCTCGCGGGGCAGGTGAAACTCCATTTCGTTGAAACGCACAGTCCGCTCGTTCGACAGCAGCTTCCAGCTCTCGTCGATGGCCTGCTCCTCGGGTACACCCGTGAGCGCAGACTGCGCGAGCCGGCGCCGCAGTGGCGGGATCCATCCGAACAGATCGCGAAGGCGCTTCAAGTTCATCAGTGATTCGGTATCCAGGTCCGGTCCACGGGGAATGAGGTCCGCATCGGTAGGATCCGTGGTAATCACCGCCGAGTATCCCGTAAAGGGCAGCGCAAAAAACTCGACCTTGCGATGCGCGGCGCACAGGCTGTCCCATTCGGCCGCAGTCTTGGCGGTGGACTGAAGGAAAGTTCGCTTGCGCACTCGATGCACCGGGGCATTCTGAAGGGTGACCTGAGTGAGGACGCCGAAGGCACCCAGGCCCACGCGCGCCGCAGAGAAAACATCCGGATTTTGTCGGGCGCTGCACTCCAGGATATCGCCGCCGGCGGTGGCCAGCCGAAAGCTGCGGACCGAACCGTGCAGCGCTTGGTATGGTTCGCCCGTTCCATGTGTCGCTGTTCCGAGCGCTCCTCCGAGGGATTGTTTGTTGATGTCGGGCAGGCTCAACATCTCCTGTCCGATCGCGGCGAGTGCCGGTCCCAAGTCCCCCAGCCGCGTACCTGCCCACACGGATGCCGTATTGCCGGAAGCATCGTGGTTCAGGATCCCGCTCATCCGGTCAAGAGAAAGAAGGGTTCCATCCGTCGGCACCAGCGAGGTGAATGAATGTCCGGCGCCCACCGGCCGGATCGGCGCCGCCGTCTTGCGCAGCAAGTCCGCCAACTCATCCTCCGAACTCGGGGCGGCGCGCACGGCAGGGTAACTGCTCGCGCTTCCCGACCAATTTCTCCAGACCAGGTTTCCTTGGCTGTTGCGCAGCTGCGGCGAGGGCGGCTCTCGATCGAACCACCATTCGCGCCCAAGCTCGGTCCCAACCAGGGCCGTTGCCGCGGCGCCGACACCGATCCCGATTGCCGTACGTCTTCTCACAGTCGTGGCATGTCCCAGGCTCCTTCCTAATTCGACATGAATGCGATCAACGCTTCGAAGTCCTCCGCCGTGCACGTGAAGCATTGTCCGCCCGGCGGCATGCCATTGAAACCCGTCAGTACATTTTGCAGCAATTCGGGCTTGCCTTTCTTCAATCGCGAAACCCACGCGCCTCGATCGCCGGTGAGGGGTGCGTTTGCCTGCGCATTGGCATGACAAGCGCGGCAGGAATGATCGTAGAGGGCGGCCAAGCGCTCATCGGCGGGGCGCAACGTTGCGGCGCGCACCGCTGCCTGCGCCGCCTCGGCGGGCGATGGTGCCGGCTCGCGATGGCATCCCCACAACATGCAACTGAAAACGATGCTGCCGACGAGCCGGGAGCCCACGAATGAGGCGCGCATCATGTGCTCAAGTCTCAGGTCACCGTTTCGTCCATTGCAGCAGGATACGTCACGTAGCCTTCGGCCCCCTGCGAATACCACGTTTTCTGATCGTCCGGATTAAGTTCGATGTCGTGCGCGAAGCGGTGGGGCAGGTCCGGATTTGCGAGAAATTTTCGTCCGAACGTGATGGCGTCGGCAGCCCCCGCGGCAATGACTGCCTGGCCGCGCGCCAAGTCGTAATCCGAGTTCAGCACCAACGGTCCCTTGAATACTTTGCGGATGAGCGGCGCCACCGGCGGACGATCGGACTTTCCGAATGTGCCGTCAGGGCCGGGTTCGCGCAATTCGAGAAATGCGATGCCGAGCGAATCCAGAACCGCGGCCGCGGCGGGAAACAGCGCTGCTTGATTGCTGTCGTCAACGCCTTGCGAATCGCCGTTCGGCGAGAGGCGCACCGCAGTTCGCTCCTTGCCCACAGCGCCCACCAGCGCCTCAACCACCTCGCGCAGCAGCCGCACGCGATTCTCAATCGGGCCGCCGTAGGGGTCGGTGCGTTTGTTGCTGCCGTCGCGCAGGAATTGGTCAATGAGATAGCCATTGGCGCCATGCAGTTGCACGCCGTCGAAGCCGGCGTCGACGGCATTTCTGGCTGCGGTGACGTAATCGCGAATCAGGCGCGGGATTTCCCCTATCGCCAGCGCCCGTGCCTCGACGTAAGGTTGCCTCCCATCGTAGGTGTGAGCTTTGCCCGGAGCGGTGGTTGCGCTGGCCGATACCGGTTGAACGCCATGCAGTGACGGATGCACGACCCGCCCCATGTGCCACAGTTGCGCGAATATCCGGCCGCCGGCCCGGTGCACGGCATCGGTTACCACCTTCCAATGCGCCACGTGCTCCGGCCCCCACAGTCCACCGGCGTAAGGCCAACCGCTTCCCTCGACCGTGATTCCGGTCGCTTCGGAAATGATCAGCCCCGCGGCGGCGCGCTGTGCGTAGTAAGTGGCCATGAGGTCGGTCGGAACGTGGTTGCGGGTGCCGCGGCCGCGGGTCAGAGGGGCCATCCAGATTCGGTTGGGGCAGATGAGGCGGCCGATTTTGATCGGGTCGAATAGCGTGGTCATGAAGTCCTTCGGAAAACTTGCGGTTTGCCCCGATATGCTAGCAGGATGCAAACTGCAACTATCTGGAATTGGTCCAACTTGAAAGCCGCGGTTGACGGCTGAATTCCCATCCATCTACAAGAATATATCGAGGATTTGAATGCATATCATGAGCCGAAACCTTGTTGTTCTAGGGTTGTTGAGCCTTGCGCTGCGCGTTTACGCAGCCGACCCAACAGTTGCCGGCCGATTTACGGTTGGCCGATACCTTGATTTACAGTCCGCGAGCGCACCGCAGATCTCTCCCGACGGATCGCAGATTCTCTACACGCGGACTCTCGTCAACAAACAGGACGACAAGTTTCAACCGGCGATTTGGATTGTAAATTCCGACGGCTCTCATCACCGCTTCCTTGCCAAGGGCAACGGAGCGGTGTGGTCGGCCGATGGCAAGAGCATCGCGTTTCTCGCCGAAGGCGAGCCCAAGGGCATGCAAATTTTTGTCATCGAGCCGGGAATCGCCGGGCCTCCCACGCAGCTCACGCGGCTCACCGAGGATCCGGCCAACCTTCGTTGGTCTCCCGACGGAAAGTCGATTGGTTTCACCGCGAAGGTAGCGGCTCCCGAAAAGTGGTCGATCGACCTGCCGGCGGGACCCGAAGGTGCCAAATGGGCCAACACGCCGCGCTATACCGAGAGATTCCATACGTGGCGCGACGGAGCGGGATTTACCGAGCACGGCTGGCGGCATCTGTTTCTGATTGCAAGGGACGGCGGCACGCCGCGTCAGGTGACGAGCGGGGATTGGAGCGTCGGCGACAGTTCCTTTGAAGTCGCCACCGGTGTCATCTGGGACTTCACGCCCGATGGACGCTCCGCAATCATCGAAGCGTACAAAGAGGGTGATCTTGATCACAACGATCGGGAAAGCCATATCTACTCCGTGGACCTGGGCACCGGCGCCGCCAGCCGTCTCACGAAGACGGCCGGCACATGGGTGCGGCCGGCGGTCGCGCCGGACGGCAAAACGATTGCCTATGCCGGATTCGCAAAGACCGATTCGAATCGCGTCATGGATTTGTGGACGATGTCGGCGGACGGGACCGCCGCGTCGCTTCAGTCGGCAGGCTTCGATCGAGAGCCTCAGAACCTGAAGTGGGCGCCGGATGGCAGCGCGCTCTATTTCACGGCCGAGGATCGGGGAAGCATTCATCTCTACCAATGGTCGAAAGGGAAGGGCATCCGCCAGCTGACCAACGGCGCTGAGGTGCTGACCAGCCCCACGATCGGCAAAGGCGCGATCGCTGCAATTCGGTCGAACTTCCGTTCGCCGCACGACGTCGTATTGATCAATCCGCACCGGCCGGACACCGTGCAGCAGCTCACCCACCTCAATGACGAGCTGCTGCGAGGCATAGCCCTTGCCAATGCGGAGGAGATTTGGTACGACTCCAGCGGCGGTGCACGCATTCAAGGTTGGGTGGTCAAACCGCCGGATTTCGATCCCAAGCGCCACTATCCGCTGCTGCTCGAGATCCACGGAGGTCCGTACGCGATGTACAACGTGGACTTCAATCCGCAGTTTCAGAACTTCGCGGCCAATGGATACCTGGTGATTTTTGTAAACCCGCGGGGGTCGACAGGTTATGGAACCGCGTTCGAAGGCGCCATTGCCAAGCATTACCCAGGGCCGGACTACGATGACCTGATGGCGGGCGTCGATTCCGTCGTGAAGCAGGGCGCCGTCGACGAATCGCGCATGTACGTGTCAGGGTGCAGCGGCGGCGGCGTGTTATCGAGCTGGGTGATCGGACATACGAATCGCTTCGCAGCGGCAGCGGTCCGTTGCCCGGTCACCGACTGGATCAGTATGGCCGGCGAGACCGACATACCGTTCTTCACCTACCGTTTCTTCAAAAAGCCGTTCTGGGAGGACCCGTCCGATTGGCTCGAACAGTCCTCGTTGATGCATGTCGGAAACGTCAAGACACCGACCCTGATCATGACCGGGGAGCTGGACCGGCGCACGCCCATTCCTCAAAGCGAAGAGTTCTACCAGGCGCTCAAGTACCGCGGCATTCCGACGGCGATGTTGCGCTTCGATCAGGAGTATCACGGTACTGCACAGATCAAACCGTCGAACTGGATGCGTACGCAGCTTTACATGATGAGCTGGTTCCAGCGCTACAGCGGCAATCCGCAACTGCCGTCCCCACGATAAGAGAAATGCAGTGACCACTTTGAACTCGATCAGCCGGCGCGACGTGCTCGCCATGGGGTTAATGGCGGCACTTCCGGTCGCACTGCTCTCAGAAGCGACGCGCGCAGCAGCCGCGCCCAATTCGGCTGCCATGCACACATTGGACCGCTTCATCGCCGGCTACTGTGAGGCCATGAATGCCCCCGGGCTGACGTTGGGCCTTGCCGGCGCAGAGGGGCCGCTGCGGGCCTCTTCATATGGCTATGTTGATATTGCCGCGAAAATTCCCGTATCGCCGTCCCATCTGTTCGAGATCGGCTCGATCACGAAGTCGTTCGTCGCGCTGGTCATTCTGCAGTTGCATGAGGAAGGCAAATTGGATCTGCAGGCGCCGATTCACGGCTACCTCCCCTGGCTCGCCATGGAGACCGACTTTGGCGACATTCTCGTCCATCATTTGTTGACGCATTCCAGCGGCATGCCCGATGACGCCCCTTTATTTCCAAGCTCACCGCTGCGCAGGCCCCGGCAGGCTCACAAACCCGGGACGGAATTTCATTACTGCAATTGGGGTTACGACGTTCTCGGGCACTTGATCGAGACCCTTGACGGCCGCTCGTGGTCCGCGGCCGTCAGCGAACGCATCTTGAAGCCGATCGGTATGCTGGATACGGCGCCGATCATCACCAGTGCCGTGCGCCCGCGAATTGCTCAAAGCTACGTGCCCTTGTACGACGATCGGCCCTATCCGCGCCACGCTCCCATCGTGCCGGCAGGCAACCTGGCGGTCGATTTTGCGGCTGGGTCCATCGCTTCGACGCCCAAAGACATGAATCTGTATATGCAGGCGCTGTTGAATCGCGGCGAGATTCATGGTCGTCGAATAGTTTCCGAAGAAAGCTTTAAACTCTTTTCCACTCGTCATATCGCGGCGCCCGCCTTTGGTCCGACGGCAGGCTATGGATATGGCATCGCGGTTGACACGCTCGATGGCCATGTCCGGCTCAGACATACCGGCGGCATGGTGTCATTCATGTCGGCCATGCATTTGGATTTGGACGCCCGATTTGGCGCATTCGCATCGATCAATGCGCAGTTGGGCTATCGGCCCAATCCGGTGGCGCAACTGGCGCTTCAGCTGTTGCGTTCCGAGAAAGAACACGGCAAACCGCCGGCAAATCCGGAATTCGACGCTGCTGCAAAAGTAGAGGCTGCGCAGAGCTACAGCGGCGTTTACACCTCCGGCAACGGCCGACGCATTGAAATAAAGAATGATTCTGCCCGGCTGAATCTCATCGTTGATGGGCGCACGATTCCCCTGCAGCAGTCCGAGGATGGCTCCTTCATCGCAGAGCATGGCGGATTTGACCTGTTTCCAATCGTATTTGAACGCGCTGCAGCCTCCTCTTCGGCAGATGCGGACAATTCGAAGCAACCCGTCACGGCGTTGTCTTGCGGGGCAGATTGGTTTGCTCGCCAGGGATATCATGGTCAGTCGCCGCTCGAGGCATCGCCCGTACTCGCGAGATACGTCGGCAAGTATTACTCGGAGAATCCATGGTATGGCGTCGTCCGGGTGGTGCAGCGGCAGCGTCAATTGTGGATGGGCGGAACTGAGCCGCTGACTGCCATCGGCAATTATTTGTTCCGGGTTGGAGATCAACCTTCAAGTCCCAGTGTTGCCGAGTTCTCGGAATGGGTGGACGATGTGCCCAACTTCCTTTGGTTGGACGGCGTGCAGTTTCGAAGAATTGGCGATGTCAATTCTTGAAGCCCGACGATGAAACTACTGCGCTATGGACCACCGAAGAGCGAAAAACCGGGCCTTCTGGACAACAAGGGGGTGATTCGCGATTTGTCGGGTCACATTGATGATATTTCTCCCGAAACAGTGGCGCCGAAGAGCCTGGCGCGCTTGTCGGCCTTGAATAGCGAGGCGTTGCCGATCGTTAGCGGCTCCCCCCGCCTTGGCGTGCCGGTCAAAGGCATCGGCAAGTTCATCGCGATTGGTTTGAACTATGCGGATCACGCCAAGGAAGCGAGTCTGCCGATTCCGGCAGAGCCCCCCATGTTCACGAAGGCAATCAGCTGCTTGAGCGGCCCCAACGATGACGTGATGCTGCCCAAGGATTCACGCAAGAGCGATTGGGAAGTCGAGCTGGGAGTCATCATCGGCCGCACGACCCGGTATGTCAGCGAAGACAAGGCGCTCGATTCAGTCGCGGGATACGTGCTTGCGAACGACGTTTCGGAGCGCGCCTTTCAGCTGGAGCGCGGCACGCAATGGGACAAAGGCAAGGGCTGTGATACGTTCGGACCGGTGGGGCCGTGGCTGGTGACGCCGGACGAACTCGGCGATGCGCAAAAGCTCGATATGTTTTTGAATCTCAACGGCCGCCGAATGCAGACCGGCAACACCCAAAGAATGATTTTCCCCGTGCGGCATCTGATCGCCTACGTGAGTCAATTCATGACCCTGTACCCGGGCGACTTGCTGATTACGGGCACCCCGCCCGGCGTGGGCTTGGGTCACAAACCCGATCCCATTTTTCTCAAGGCGGGCGATGAAATGCATTTGGGAATCGAAAAGCTTGGTGAGCAAAAACAAAAGGTTGTTGCCTGGCATCACCTGGGCGACGAGCTGTTGCCGTGAGCGCTGGGCGCTTCATGCCCAATCGTACATGGCGAATTGCGGCATTCGTTGGGTAAAACCGGGTCACCGCGCCCAATAAATGCAATAATTACAATACGAACGGAGTCACTCGCGCCATCTTGCTCATTGAAGGCGAGCGCGCAGGTAGGATTACATGATTATTCGTGAATGGCGTTGTCGCACCATGCGATCAGAAGCCGAGAAGTTTCCTGAGTATTTTCGAAGAGAAATCGCTCCTGGGATGCGCGACACGCCCGGCTTCATGGGCGCATTCTTGAGTCAGCGACCCACCGGCGAATATATGGAGTTTGTCGTCCTCACGCTCTGGAAATCGATGGACGCAATCCTCGCATTCGCGGGCGTGGCGCCTGAGAACCCTGTCATTGACATGGTCGCCATGGCGACGGTTGTGACCTACGATGACAAAGTCCGGCACTATGAAGTGCTGGAGGATCTTTGGCCCAAGGAATCCTAGCTAACGCTGAATATCCGCAGCCGAGCTCTGGGCGGCGCGATCGATGGATGGCCTCAATGCTTTGATCACTTCGCCTGCGATGTCATCCTGCACCTTCAAGCTGTCGTCCATGGGCCGCTCATAGGTTTCACTCCAGACAACAAACCCGCTGTCCGCACGCACCAAGCGGGCTGATACGCGCATCGTAGGGCCCGATTTGCGCAAGCTGCCGTCCAAAACATAGGCGACGCCGAGCGATCTCGCGATTTCAGCGATCGGCACTTTTTTGCCTTTGAAATAGAACGAGGACGTGGGCGGCGGTACACGAAGACCTGGGATCTTGCTGAGTCCGTCGATGAGTTCCTCCGTCATCCCGTCTGCAAAATACTCCTGATCCATTGATTCGCTGGTCAGATCGAGAAATGGCAGTACAGCGACCGAGTCCTGCAGAGCCGCAGCCGGTGTCGAGGCGGCGCGATCGTTACCTCCGACCTTGCCATAAAGGACAAATCCGACAACCAGCGCCAGGCAGAGCGCGGCGCCGGCAGTGATGAGATACCTTACTTGATGGTGCCGGCCGCCCTTCGATCCGCTGAGGTTCGTCATCGCGCGAGTTGATTCGGTCAGTTCCGTCGCGGGCAGCGGCGGCGCAAGTGATTGAGCGACCCAGGGACTTACGCTCGCCACCATCCGATACCCGAGGCGCGGAACCGTCGCGATATAGATAGGCTGCTTAGGGTCGTCGCCCAAAAGGCGGCGCAGCAATGCCACCGCCTGATAAACAGAGTCCGGTGTGACAATGACGCCCGACCAGACTTGCTCCAGCAAGTCATCAATACTCACGATTTCGCCGGCGTGATCGGCGAGACAAGTCAACAGCCGCATCGTCCGCGCTTCGACCCGAATGCTTTGTCCCTCGCGTGATATCTGTCCGGACGCCGGATTGACGCACCAATCGCCTATGCGCAGCGTTGTTCCTTGATCCATGCGGGGGATTGTATCAATACCTACTCAGGAAGCTTGTCCGCCTCGAATTCAGAAGTTTTCAGGGCTTTTCAGAGCATGGTCAGGACTTCTCCGTCGCACGCGCGGCATTCTACCGGCCCTTTCACCGCTGCAGGACACCCATGAAAACCTTGAAAATTACCGTGCTCGGGTCATTGTTCCTCGGCGCTACGCTCGGGCTTGGTGCCGCGGCGCATCAGGCCATTGCGGAAAAGAGCAGCCACGGCGCGCAGTGGATTGGAACGTGGGCGACAGCGGCGCAACCCTTCTTGCCGGGCGCTCTTGAGACGTACCAAAATCAAAGTCTGCGCCTCATCGTGCACACCAGTGCGGGCGGGGCGCGCGTGCGGATCAAAATCTCGAACACGTATGGCGATGAGGCGTTGTTCATCGGCGGCGCACATATTGGCCGCCGCAGCAGCGGTGCCGATATTGAACCAACGTCCGATCGTCGCCTCACTTTCGGCGGCCAATCGTCGATCGCCGTTGCAGCGCACTCGGTTGCGCAAAGCGACCCGGTAAACCTCGACGTTCCCGCGCTATCGGATTTGGCGATCAGCCTCTTCTTCCCTCGAGCCACCAAGGCGACGACCTCTCACGCGTTGGCATTGCAGACCAGCTACGTGTCGCCTGCCACGGGCGATTCCACGGCGGAGGCGAAATTCATGGTGGCCAAGACCATCGACACCTGGCCATTCCTAACCGGCGTGGATGTTGCGGTTTCAGCGGCGGGAGCAGCCATTGTCGCGTTAGGTTCTTCGACCACGGACGGCGATGGCTCTAGTCCGGACACCAACCGGCGTTGGCCCGACGTATTGGCGGAGCGATTGCAAAAGGACAGCGGCCGAAGGACAGAACTGAGCGTCCTGAATCAGGGCATCATTGGCAATCGGCTGCTCACCGACAGCCCTGCCGGCAGTCGATTTGGGGCAGCCCTCGGTCAAGCGGGTCTGGCACGTTTCGATCATGACGTGTTGCATCAGGCAGGGGTCAAGTACCTCATCATCGGTCTCGGCATCAACGACATCGCTTTTCCAGGCCTGTTCACGCCCAAAACCGAGATGGTGAGTTCGCAAAGCATCATCGCCGGCTATCGTCAGCTCATTGCACGCGCCCATCACAAGGGAATCCGGGCCATTGGGACTACCATCCCGCCGTTCGAGAACGCAATCTTCGGAAAGTCACCGATCAGTTTCTATACTCCCGAGAAGGAGGGCG
>DATHFB010000127.1:0-4692 GCA_035318305.1 Steroidobacteraceae bacterium
AGGCGTGCTGAATTGCCCCCCACTGGGCAAAGAAAAACGCTAGAACAGCAATCGCTGTCAGGCGGAAGTGAGGGCGATTAGACATTGATATCAAGACGAATCCCTAGGACTAGCGTGAGGATGCTAGCACCGTCCGTCGAAAGATTCACTGCTCACCGCACAATGCTTTGCCCGTTGGTCGACACCTACCCGTTGGTCGACACCTACTATAAGTGCGGCGGGTACGTAGGTCACCTGACCTTGGAACTAAAGGAAATGATGCGATGTCACAGGCGCTGACCCCGCGGGGTCTTCTCACTTCGAAAAGACCTGATATGCTCTGCCTATGAACGTGCGCCGATTTCGGGTTCGCGCGACAGGCTCGCGCAAACTGGCTCCACTGCTGGGGCTGTTGGGCGCTTTCTTGCTTTTCGCGCAGTTGGGCGCTCTCGCCCACGCCTACTCGCACGATCGCGCCGCGGGATTTGCAGCGATACATGCCGCGGAAACCACCTGTGCCGAGTGCCCGAGCTTCGCGCCGCTGCTGGGTGGTGCGGCCCCGAGCCACGCACTGTTGCACATCGAATCTTCCGCGCCCGTTTTTGTGCGCGAAGGGATCACTTCGAGTTTTCGCGATTCCTCGCTGATCCTCGCCTTCCGTTCCCGAGCACCGCCGACCGCCTAATTCGCGGTTTTTTAAGACTTGCCGTGCGTAGCACGGCGAGCTTTATGGTGGCCTCGATTTAGGGAATTCATCATGTCTCGTTCCGTGCAGCGCATGGCCGCGCTTGCTCTCGCTGTGGCTTCAGGAGCAGCGGGGGTTCAACATCCATGTTGATGGCCATCGCGCTCGCGGCATTTTGCACGACTTTTGCCGGCGGTATCTTGGCGCTGAAGCTTGCTTCGCGCCTGCTATGGATCTTGGGATTTAGCGCCGGTGCGGTCGTGGCGGTCGCCTTATTTGACTTGTTGCCAGAGGCTCTGGAACTCGGCGAGAGGGCACACTCACCCTCAACGCTCCTGGCCGGTACGCTTGCCGGATTTCTGATTTATCTGTGCTTGGATCGTGCCGTTTTCTTAAGTGCGCATGCGCATGCCGAGCGATTTGAGATCTTGATTCACCCCGAGGGCCAAGTATTCAGTCCTCGCGGAAGTCTTTTCGCCGCCTGTCTGTCTCTTCACAGCCTTCTCGATGGCATCGGCATTGGCCTCGCCTATCAAGCCTCTCCCGCGGTCGGCGTCGTCGTTGCGGTGGCGGTGCTGACGCACGACTTTTCCGACGGCCTCAATACGATGAACGTTGTGCTCAAAAATGGCGGCAAACCGCGCAAGGCGCTTCGTTGGTTGGTTGCCGATGCCATAGCCCCAGGGATAGGAATCTTGAGCACGCTGTTCTTCGCCGTCGAGGATGCGACGCTCGGGATCATCCTCGCGTTGTTCGCGGGATTTTTTCTCTACATCGGCGCAAGCGATCTGCTGCCGGAAAGTCACCGCAACCACCCCACCGTGCTGACGACCGTCATGACGGTGCTCGGCAGTGCGGTGCTGTATGCCGCGATCGCGCTCGCTCGAATTTGACCCAAGGACACGCACCATGCAGAGAATCGACTTAAGGGACGATGACTCGACAGCGCAGTTGGCGGCGCTGCCTCGATTCAGGCTGGCCGATCAATTGTGCCGACGGCACCTTATTTTGATGGCATCGCTCGCCAGCGTGTCGATCCTGCTCATGTGCTTGACGGCAATCACCGCGGAACCACTTTTAAAGAGCGTTCTCGCGATCGATGCCGCGGCACTGCTCTTGGCAGCTGCGAGTCTGCTGTCCGGTTATTGGGTCGCCAAATGGCGTGACCGCGCTTTAAATCCCATGCAGTCGGCGAAGCGTCGGACGCGGCCTCGCAAGAAGCGCGGCGCGACCGAAGCGAGCGAGGAAGTGGAAGCCCGCTTTTTGCGGTGGTGGAATCAATTTGCCAACCGCTTCCTCGCCAAACTTGGTGCGCAGGGCATCGAGTCCGCCTGTCTTACCGGACTCTCTACGCTCGGGCTCGCGATTGTGCTGCGCCACTCGGATAGCGCGTTGAGCGGCGCGGCGCTGGGGTCTTGGAAGGTGCTTGCAGGCGGGTCTCTGGGTCTTATCACCTTTGGGCTGCTCGTCTTGGAGCGCGACTTCGCGCGCTACCAACCCTCTGAATGGCCGGAGGCGATCTCTTATTCATATGTTTGCCGCCTGGCCGTAGCGACGCTCCTTCTCTCTGACATCGCCGTGCTGATCGACTCACCGACCTCGGTCTGGGCACCGCGCTTAGCCTTTGTCACCGCGCTATTTCCCGCGCTCCTCGCGACTGAGTTTCTGGTGCGAACGGGCATCTCGCTCTTTTCCAGCAAGGATGAGCAGCTGGAACCTCAGCTTCTGGCGCGCTCATCCCTTGGCGCTTTCATTACCTGGCCCCCGCCGAGCCTCGATCGATTGCAGCAGAATCTTAAGGAGCGTTTCGGCATCGACTTGCGGCAAAACTGGGCCTTCTCATTTGTGCGCCGAGCGAGTCTCCCTGTTCTGTTAGGAACCTGTCTTGTGGGTTGGCTGCTCACGGGCGTCAGCGAACTGCCGCCGGATCGGCGCGGCGTGTACGAAGTGTTCGGCAAACCGCGCTCCGTGGTGGGACCTGGTTTGCACGCGGGACTTCCCTGGCCGCTGTCGCAGATGCGCAGCGTCGAAAATGGCGTGGTCCATGAAGTTGCCACGACGCTGCCGAGTGAAGGCGCGACCGCGTCCGAATCTAGTGGAGCCGACGATCGCCCGCCGGTCAGCGCGAATCGGCTGTGGGATGCCTCGCATGTGGCGGAAAAATCCCTGTTGATCGCGAGCCAGGGCCAGACCGCACAGGGCTTTCAGATCGTCAACATGGATGTACGGTTTTTCTATCGGATCGCTCTTACCCCCGAGGGCGCAATGCGGGCAGCCTACCAGACCAGCGACTTGCCGAGCCTGCTTCGCAGCACTGCGAGCCGGGTATTGGTCACGATCTTTGCCTCGCGCACTTTGGACGGTGTCTTGGGCGAGGAGCGCGTCGCCTTGTCCCGGCTGATCGGCGAGTCGGTGCAGCAGCATATGGATGACTTGAACAGTGGCGTTGAGATCCTCGCCACTGTGGTCGAAGCCATTCACCCGCCGGCCGGGGCGGCTGATGCTTATCACTCCGTTCAAGCCGCGCAGATTGCCTCGGAGGCCTCCATCTCACGGCAGCGCGGAGAGGCCGCGACTACAACGAACGGCGCGCGCGAGGAGGCAACCCTGGAGATAGATTCAGCCACGGCGACGGGACGCGAAACACTCGACGCCGCGCGCGCCGTCGCCTCGCGTTTCAAAGCGGAGGAGCGCGCATATCGGACCGCCGGCAACGCGTTCATGTTCGAGTATTACTTAAGCCAAGTGGCGTTGGGGTTGGGTATGAGTCAGGTCACGATAGTGGACCATCGCATCGGCAACACCACCGCCCCGACCATTGACCTGCGCCGTTACGGCCCTCCGGGCTATTACCCAGAGCGCTGAAGCTCTTTGCCAGAAAAGGACCCATAACATGAGCCTCCTACATTCACACGATCATCACGATGAAGATGAATTGAACGATCATGGCGATCATCATCATCATCACGATCAGGGTGCAGGCCGCCCAAAACGTCGACCGACCCTTCGTCTCGGAGTTGCCGCCGCCCTCGTGGCCTTCGTGGTCGCCGCTGCGAGTCTCGTTCAAGTGCGCTCCGGCGAGGCATTGGTCGTGACGCGCTTCGGCAATCCTGCCCGGGTACTGATGGATCCTGGCCTGGCGTGGCGGCTGCCCGTGCCCTTGGAGTCGACGGTGCCGGTGGACCTACGATTGCGCAGCACCTCGAGCGGCTTGCAGGATGTTGGCACGCGCGATGGCCTTCGCATCATCATGCAAGCCTACGTGGTCTGGCGCGTGCAAGCCGATTCGCCGGACGTGCAGCGCTTCTTGCGCGCCGTGCAAAATCAGCCAGACGAAGCGGCGCGCCAGATCAGGGCCTTCATTGGTTCGGCGCTCGAGACAGCAACGAGCGCCTATGAACTTTCAAAACTTGTCAACACCGATGCCGGCAAAGTTCAAATTGCCGACCTCGAAGAGAAGCTTCGCCAGCAAATCGGCCCGCAACTGCTGTCCACCTATGGTGTTCATGTCGTGTCGGTGGGACTCGAGCGCTTGACCTTGCCGTCGGTTACGTTGGCCGCCACCGTCGATCGAATGCGCGCGGAACGCGAAACGATTGCGGCGGAGCGCACGGCAGTCGGCAATCGCCAGGCGGCGGAGATCAAATCGGCCGCAGAGAAGGACGCGAGAATCGTACGGTCGGACGCCAAGGTAAAAGCAGCCGAGATCGAGGCGGCCTCGCGCGTGGAATCTGCCACCGTGTATGGCAAGGCCTATGCCGAATCGCCGCAGCTCTACAACATGGTGCGCTCGCTCGACACACTCTCAACGATCGTGACGCCTGATACGAAACTCATCCTGCGCACCGATGCCGCGCCCTTTCGGGCACTGGTTGAAGGCCCGCCCGCCATCGTGACCTCCAAAGGCGCAACGACGGCGGGTGGCCGCTGATGCGCAGCGACGACAAATCGAGCAAAAACCACTGGCTGCAGGCCGCTCGCTTCGCCTTTATTGCCCTGTATGCCGCGGTGATCATCGCGTGCGTCAA
>DATHFB010000128.1:0-12079 GCA_035318305.1 Steroidobacteraceae bacterium
CCAGGGCGACGAACGGGCGTGCCAACGCGTCAGCCAAGCGCGGCGACAATAGCGTCGCTGCAAACGCGGTCAACAGCAGCAGCGCAACCATGCGTCCATATTGGTTGACTCGGACGGCCCAGGAGCCGCCGACCGCCGCCAGCGTGGCTATGGCTGCAAAGGTAACGGCCATGCCCGCCAGCATGGGAAGACCATTGGTCAGAAATTTCTGCTCGGATCGCGCAAATACGAACGGCAGCACCGGCAGGATGCAGGGACTCAAAATGGTCAGCACGCCGCCTAAAAACACGAGAACTACGATGGTCATGAGTGTGCGATGTTACTCCTGTCGAATAAGACCGGCGACCGGGCGATTACATTGCAAACAAACCCTTATGTGCCGCAAAACGTCTGCAATACGCGCTCGTCGGGCTGCGGCGGATTGGCGTAGGCGGCGAAGGCCGGCTGCTCTTGATACGGCTGTGACAGCACGGCCAAAAGCTCCTCAAAGGGAGCAAAATCGCCGCGCTCCACCGCCGCAACGATCATTTGTTCGACCCGATGGTTGCGCGGAATGTACGCCGGGTTGACCTGCCGCATGGCCTCAACGCGCGCCGCGGGCGGCGTCGATTCGCGCGCCAACCGCGCGCGCCAACGCTGCGCCCAGTGATCGTAGTCGCTCGCATTGCCAAACAATCCACGCACTCGCGTCTCGTCGGGCTGCTCCGCCGCCGCATCGCACAGTCCGCGAAAGGTCAGCGTGAAATCCGCTTGATTGCGATGCATGGCGTCGAGCAAATCATCGGCCAGTGCACGATCCGACTCTTCTTTCGCAGACAGCCCCAGTTTGCGGCGCATGCCGGCCAGCCAGCGATCGGCGAATTGTGCCGTGAAAGTCGAAAGCACCTCGCTGGCGAGTTCGATCGCCCTTCCTGAGTCGCTGTCGATGATGGGCAGCAGCGTCTCGGCAAAGCGCGCAAGATTCCACGCTGCGGCATGCGGTTGATTGGCGTAAGCGTAGCGACCGTGCGCGTCGATTGAACTAAAGACAGCCGCAGGATCGAACGCGTCGACGAAGGCGCACGGACCGAAATCGATGGTCTCGCCCGACACGGCCATATTGTCGGTATTCATGACGCCATGAATGAACCCCACGTGCATCCAGGCGGCGATGAGCGATGCCTGCCGCGAAACCACCTCCGCCAGCAGCGCGAGGTAGGGAGTCTTGTGCTGCGCGAGGTGCGCATAGTGGCGCTCGATGACGTAGTCGGCGAGAATCTGAATGGCGGCAATGTCGCCTCGCGCCGCGAAGTATTCAAAGCTTCCCACCCGAACATGGCTCGCGGCTACCCGGGTGAAAATCGCGCCCGGCACCAGCTCCTCGCGGCGAACTGATTCACCGGTCGTGACCGCGGCGAGCGCACGCGTGGCGGGAACGCCCAAGGCATGCATGGATTCACTCACCAGATACTCACGCAACACCGGACCCAGGGCCGCGCGGCCGTCCCCGCTGCGCGAATACGGTGTGCGCCCGCACCCTTTCAGTTGGATATCACGGCGCACTCCGGCGCGATCGCGCATCTCACCCAGGAGAACGGCGCGGCCGTCGCCCAGCTGCGGCACAAAATGGCCGAACTGATGCCCTGCATACGCCATCGCGATGGGCACGGCGCCGGGCGGCAGCACGTTGCCGGAAAACAAACTCCCCAAGGCTTCGGTATCGAGACCGGCTCTAAAATTCAAATCAGCTGCAAGAGCGTGATTGAACTTGATCAGGCGAGGTTCGGCGACCGGCGTCGGGGCAACTCGAGCAAAGAAGCGTTCCGGCAGGCTTGCGTAGCTGCTGGGATTCATATGATCCCTAAGGCCACGAAGGCCGCCCATCCTCGCCAAGTCACACGCCAGCACTCCTTCAGGGCTGTTTCGATAGCGCTGCATGCTAACAGGGATCGCCCGGCCCTATGTAGGGCTATGTCAGGATTTGCCTACACAAAAATCCGCCGCCGCAAACGGGTGCACGCGGAGCTTTGAGCGGCAGAGGCCTATTTACTTTGCAGTTATTATTGAGCACGAAGACTAGAAGATGTAAATGCCGGCCGAGATGATGCGGCCGAGGAGCCATGTTGATGCCTTTTTTTCGTGACGATGGGTTGTCGATTCATTACCTCGAGCGCGGACGCGGTGAGCCTTTATTGCTGATCCATGGTTTAGGTAGCAGCGGCGCCGATTGGGCCTTTCAAGTAGCCGCTCTTGAAAGCCGCTTCCGCATCATTGTTCCTGATCTGCCGGGCAGCGGTCACAGTGCGCCGCCGTCCACCGAGTACACGATCGGCGGATTCGCGAGCGCATTGTGGAAACTGATGGATCATCTCAGCATAGCAACGCCGAACATCGTCGGCTTCTCGCTGGGCGGCGCAGTGGCGCTCGAAATGGCGACGCTGCGGCCGGCATGTGTACCGAGATTGGGACTCATCAACAGCCTGGCGACATACCAGCCCCGCGACATACGCAAGTGGCTCGAAACCTATGTCTCGGCGACCATGGTGCGGCTGGTCGGCATGCCGCGCGCGGCACGTTTAATTGCCGCGCGTTTGTTCCCGGAACCCTGGCAGCGTGCCATGCGCGAGCACGCGGCAGGCGCCATGGGGTCGGTGCCGGCCAATACTTATCTGGGCACGGGCCTGGCCTTGGCGCGTTGGGCAATTTTGGATCGTCTTGATCGATTGAAGTGCCGCACGCTGCTCATCGCGGCCGAGAATGATTTCACGTCTCTGGCAGAAAAGCGGGATTTGGCGGCGAAGCTAAAAGCCGAATTGGTGGTGGTGCGTGGTTCGCGTCACGGTACGCCCTTCGATTCCGTTGAGGTCACCAATGAGTGCCTGCTTGCGCTGTTGACCGATCAGCCGCTGCCGCCGCCGGAACGTTGGGTGCGCGACACCCCCATACATACGCAAACACTGTCGCTGGCGGGCAGCATCGCCGAAGAGCACGCCTTGAGTCCCCTGCTTTTGGATTAGTTTCGCATCAGCTTATTGCCAAGGCAAACGATCCAGATCCAGGTTTCCGCCGCTCAAGATGATGCCGATGTTGGCGTCCGTCGCCGCGAGCCGCCCTTCGACGATTGCCGCATAGCTGACCGCGCCGGAAGGCTCGACCAAGAGCTTCATGACCTCCCAAATCCGGCGCATGGCTTGCACGATCGACTCTTCACGCACCGTGACGATGTCATCGACCAGGCGAATGATCTCCGCAAAAGGTTTCTCTCCCAACGAAGTCTTGAGACCATCGGCAATGGTTCGCGGCTCGATCATGGGGATGATCTGACCTGCCTTGAGCGAGCGCGCGGCATCATCCGCTCCGGCGGGTTCGACGCCGACCACGCGCACGCTGGGCTTGATGTCTTTTGCCGCGACGGCAACCCCGCTGAGCTGTCCGCCGCCCCCGACAGGGCAGAGGATGACATCGAGTTGCGGCACTTCCTCGAGCAACTCGATGGCCGTCGTGCCCTGCCCAGCCATGACGCGCAGATCGTCATAAGGGTGAATGAACGCCGCGCCGGTTCGCTCCATTACTTGGCGGGCGGTGGATTCACGTGCGGCCAACGTCGGTTCGCACAGAACGATATCGCCGCCATAGCGGCGCACCGCAGCCTGCTTGGCGAGGGGCGAGTTGTTGGGCATCACGATATAGGCCGGGATACCGCGCAGCGTCGCAGCCCGCGCCAAGGCTGCCGCGTGATTACCCGAGGAATGAGTGACCACGCCCTTGGCCGCTTCCGCATCTGTCAGTAAGAACACGGCATTGGTGGCGCCGCGCGCCTTGAACGCGCCCGCCTTCTGCAGGTTCTCGCATTTGAAATACAGGCGGCTCCCCGCCATCCCGTCGAGCACGCGGCTGGTCATCACGGGGGTGCGGTGAATCTTCCCGCGGATGCGTTCATGCGCCTCGCGGATCAGCTGCATGGTCAGGGCGGGCTTCGACTGTGGGCTACGTGTATTCATAAACTCTGTGCTAAAACTACAAAATGAAATCCCGCCTCACATGGTTTGTCGTCATTGCCATGATCGCCGGTCCGCTATTCGGATTGTTTCTGCACCAAACTCTTGGCGGCAGCCCCGCGGCCGACAGCGCCGCGGCAGGTTTGTCGCTGGTTACCACGAGTTTCTTGCGCCTCATCAAGATGATCATAGCGCCATTGGTGTTCTCCACGCTCGTCGTCGGGGTGGCCCGCATGGAGGGCGCGGCCTCGATAGCGAGAATCGGCGCGAAGGCCTTGGGGTGGTTCGTCGTGGCGACGATGATTTCGATGACCATTGGCGTCGTGGCAGTGCAGCTATTCAAGCCCGGATTTGGCCTTTCAGCATCCGCCGCCGCTTCCAGCGTGAGCGCCGCCGGCCCGCTGCAGCTCAAGGACATGCTGGAGCACATCATTCCCAGCTCCATCGTTCAGGCCATGGCCAGCAACGAAGTGCTGCAAATAGTGGTGTTTTCCGTGCTGTTTGGCGCCGCGGCCTCCAGCCTGGGCGCGAAGGTCAAGCGGCTGATCGACGCGATTGATGAGATTGCTGCCGTCATACTGAGGATGACGCGCTATGTCATGGCATTGGCGCCGATCGCGATCTTTGCCGCTCTGGCCGCGACGGTCTTGAGCCAGGGCGCGAGCGTCTTGTTGGTGTATGCCAAGTTCATCGGCAGTTTCTACATTGCGCTTTTGATCTTGTGGGCTTTTTTCTTCGGCTCCCTGTACATCAGCATCGGGCGGCGCACCTTGCCGCTGCTGGAGGAGATTCGCTCGCCGCTGCTGCTGGCCTTCGCAACGGCCAGTTCGGAGGCGGCCTATCCGCAGACAATGGAACGCCTGGAAGCTTTTGGCGTCAGCACACGCATCGCCTCCTTTGTTTTGCCGCTGGGATATTCTTTCAATCTATGCGGATCGGCGATGTACTGCGCGTTCGGCGTGTTGTTCATCGCTCAAATCTATCGCATAGACCTGAGTGTGCATCAACAGATCATGATGCTCCTCATTCTCATGGTCACGAGTAAAGGCATCGCCGGCGTACCGCGCGCCGCCTTGATGGTCATCGCCGCATCGTTGAGCTACTTCGGATTGCCGGAGCAAGGATTGGTGTTCGTCATCGCCGTCGATCACGTGCTCGATATGGGACGCACCGCCACCAACGTCCTCGGCAACGCCGTCGCATCGACGCTGGTCGCAAAATGGGAAGGCGAATTGACGGAGAGTACTGCGTTTTTAGAGGATGCTAGCCGCGCGCCGAACTGAATGCGGCCGGCATGCCCTCTTCATCTGTGGAACAATAGCGCCATGGACGTTCGCCTTGATACCAGCCTCGAACTCTTGCTGGAGCGCGCGCCGGGCGCGCAAGCTTCCCGAGTACTTGCAACCGTCGTTGCGACGGCAGGTTCTACTTATCGCAAGCCTGGCGCACGCATGCTGCTCATGGCTGACGGAAGTTACGTTGGTTTGCTCAGCGGCGGCTGCCTCGAGTCGGATCTGCAGATTCATGCGCGAGAGGTGATGGAGAGCGGCGTGGCGCGGGCAGTGGAATACGATACCCGCGGTCCGGACGACATCCTGTTCGGCGTAGGAGCCGGCTGCGAAGGCACCATGCGCGTTCTGCTGGAGCCCGCCGGACCCGGGAGCGCGGCCGAGGCGGCCCTTGCGGCGGCCGGGCGTGCGACGCATGCGGGGGAAACCACATCCCTGATCATGGTGCACAACTCGCAAATGCCGCTGGGCACCCATCATGGCGCCGAGGATCTGCCCCCCGATGAGCGTGCGCGTGCATATGTAGAGAGACTTGCTCCGCCGCCGCATTTGCTGATTTGCGGAGCGGCGCCCGACGCGTTGCCCGTGGTCAGTACCGCTCGTGCCCTGGGCTGGCGTGTTTCGGTCATCGATCATCGGCCGGGCTATGCGGTTGCGGCGCGCTTCCCCGGCGCTGAGGTACGCATCGCCAATCCCAAGTCGCTGCGCAGCGAGGTTGACCTCGCGCGCTGTCACGCAGCCGTGGTGATGAGTCACCACCTACCGTCGGACGAAGTCTATTTGCGCGAGCTCGCACAAGCCGGCGTTCCCGCCTACGTCGGACTGCTCGGCCCCAAAGCGCGCCGGAATCGCCTCGCCAAAGAATTGGGACCCTTGGCCGAAGAACTTAAGGATCGAATTCGCGGCCCGGTGGGTCTCGACATTGGAGCAACCACACCAGAAGGCATCGCGCTGTCCATTGTCGGACAGATTCACGCTTGGCTCGCCGGACGCGCCTATAGCGAGGCGGTGTTGACCAAGCAGGCAACGGGCTAATGTCAACGATCAGCGCTCCAACGTACCGCTCCGGCGGACAATCCGTTCCCGCGAGCAATGCCGCCGCCACGCCGGAAGAACGCGCCACAGCACTCGCGTTTCTGCAAAGCTTGGCCACGGAAGTGTCGCAAGGAACGATCGACTTGCCTTGTTTCCCCGACGTGGTCATTCGAATCAGCCAGGCGTTGGCGGATCCCAACACCACATCCGAACGAATTGTTACCTTAGTCGGCGCCGAGCCGCGCCTTGCGGCACGGGTGCTGCAAACCGCCAATTCGGCGGCATTCAACAGTTCAGGGAAACCTCTCACTGATCTGCGGTCTGCCATCACCCGGCTTGGACATCAAATGGTCCAGGGCACGGCCATGTCCTATGCCATGCAGCAGATGAAGAACGAGACCTCGCTGCGCTCAATCGCGCAACCGCTTGCCGAGCTGTGGAACAGGAGCATTGCCGTCGCCTCGATCTGCAGACTCGTTGCTCGGCGAACCAAGGTGCCGTCAGATGAGGCATTCTTGACAGGTCTGCTTCACGGCATCGGCAACCTCTACATCATGGCGCGGGCGGCCGGCGCACCGAATGGGCTTGTCAGCGAAGAGTCGTGGATGGAACTCATTGGCGGCTGGCAGGCTTCCATCGGCAAGGCGGTGCTGCTGAGTTGGGGCTTCGCGGACGAAATGTGTGAGGCCGTGGGAGATCAAGGCGACCTCGACCGCAAATGGAAGCACGAGGCGAGACTCGTCGACGTACTCATCGCCAGCCTGGTTCTTGCCGACGCGCTGAAGACGCCCGAGCCGAGAGTCATTGGAACCGACGGCATCAATTCATTCCTGAGTGTCGGTCTAAGGCCGGCCGATTGCACCGCCATTCTCGCCGAGACCGACGCACAAATCCGCGAAGTACACGAGGCGTTGGCGTAGAATTGCTGTAATGAATAAACCGTTCGCAGCGATCATCGCAGCGCTTGGGTTCGCGGCGGCGATCGCCGCCGCGGCGCCGACGGCTTCCTTCCCGACTCCGGATTGGCGCGCCACGGTACGCGAATTGGCAGCGAGTCACTTCAAGAATCCGGCCTGGGGCTACTCGCACTGTCAACGCGACTATGCGCTGGCCCGCGAATTGGCGGCGGCCGATCACGTCACCCTGGACGACGACGTGCTGTTCGCCGCCTCGTATCTGCATGACATGGCGGCCTTTGCACCCTGGGAAGATGTCAAAACCGATCACTCGGATGTCGGCGCACGTGTCGTCGACACGGTGCTGAAAGGAACCGGATTTCCGATGGAAAAAATCGACGCAGTGCGCGGCGCCATCCGCACTCATATGTACTATCGCGATCCGGTCGCTGCGGAGGCGCTTTACCTGCACGACGCCGACGCCCTCGACTGGTTGGGCGCCATCGGCGTAGCACGCATCATGGCGCTGGTCGATCCTCATGGCGGCAGTCCCGATGCGCCGAAAGCGGTCGCCATGCTGATGGACAACTTGAATAAGGTGCCGGCGCGAGTGCTCTCGCCCGCAGGCCGCGCACGGGTTCCCGAGCGCAAGGCAGAGCTGGAGAAATTTCTCGCGGATCTAAAGCGCGAGACCGACGATCTTCATACGCTGTAGCAATTGAGCGGCGTCATCGCGGCGCGCGATGGATCGGGTCGATCCAATAGACTTCTTCGAATCGTTCGGCAGCATCGATGTTCAAATTGACCACCACCGATTCGTTGTCACTGCGCACCAGGACGCACTCGAGCGGCGTATCGCTCAAGGCATTGATTTCTTGGTGCGGAACATAGGGCGGCACGAAAATAAAGTCGCCGGCATCCGCCTTTGCAGTGAATTCGAGGCGCTCGCCCCAACGCATGCGCGCAGCGCCCCGCACGACATAGATGACACTTTCCAGCGCGCCGTGGTGGTGCGCTCCGGTCTTGGCGTTCGGTTGAATGATCACCGTGCCGGCCCACAGCTTCTGCGAGCCGACCCGGGCAAAATTCACCGCGGCCGCGCGCAACATGCCCGGGGTCTGCGGCGTGTTGCTGTCCAGCCGGTCACTTTTGATGACCCGCACGCCCTCGTTGCGCCAATCCTTTTCTGCCTTCAACTATTTGCCCCAAGTGGTTATAACTGGCCTGCGGCGTTATGCTGCATCGGCAGAATAACCGAATCACATGCCATCTAACACTGCATCATCGCCGCGCGGCTGGCTCCCCGATCTGCCCTTGTGGACCATCCTCACCCCGCTCTTCGCGGGGATCGTGATGGCGGCGGCCGCCTTCGATCTGAGCCTCGGCGGAGTTTTTGTCGCTGTCATTGCCGCAAGCTTGGCCGCAAGCGTGTTCGCTGCCGTGCACCACGCCGAAGTGGTCGCGCATCGCATCGGAGAGCCCTATGGGACGCTGGTGCTCGCCCTGGCGGTCACACTCATCGAAGTGGCGCTGATCGTTTCCTTGATGATTGCCGGAGGCACGGAAGCGGCCGCATTGGCGCGCGATACAGTCTTTGCCGCCGTGATGATCATCCTCAACGGCATCATTGGCCTATGCTTGGTCGTCGGGGGGCTCAAGCACAGCCAGCAAACCTTTAACCTCGACGCGGTCAGTGCGGCGCTGGTCGCCCTGGCGGCCATCGTCATCCTGACGCTGGTGTTTCCAAATTACACCGTCACCACCCCAGGGCCTTACTACTCCCCCAGCCAACTCATGTTGATCGCAGTCGTGTCGCTGGCAATCTATGGGGCATTCGTTTTTGCGCAAACGATCGGGCATCGACGAATCTTCGTTCATGACCTTGCCGAGGAGCAGCAGCAACACGCGAGCCAGCCGAGCAATGCTGTTACGGCTGCCAGCGCAATTCTGTTGCTGGCATGCCTCGCGGCGGTGGTATTGCTGGCCAAGAAGCTCGCGCCCAGTCTGGAGACCGCTGTTTCCCGCGTAGGCGCGCCGAATGCCGTGGTCGGCGTGATCATTGCGGCCATCGTCCTGCTGCCCGAAGGGCTCGCCGCTCTGCGTGCAGCGCGCGCCAATCGCTTGCAGACCAGCCTCAATCTCGCCTTGGGCTCTGCGCTGGCGAGCATTGGTCTAACCATTCCCGCGGTCGGTGTTCTCTCGCTGTATATGCACACCCGGCTGGTCTTGGGGATAGACACCAAGGCCACCGTGCTGTTGATCTTGTCGCTGTTCATCACAGCCATTGCCCTGCGAACCGGACGAACCATCGTATTGCACGGCATCGTGCTGCTCGTCATTTTCGTGGTCTATCTGTTTACCACGGTCATCCCTTAGCGGCGCGCCGAATTACCATCCTCTTGAGCAACGAGTACAATCAGGCGATGCTAAGAACCGTGCTGTGTGCCGCTGCCTTGGGTCTTGCCGCATTGAGCTACGGTGCGGAGCCTGCCATCGACAATGACCGCGTCACCGCTTGGGATACGAGCGGTGTGGCGCCTCCGGCGCAACATGACTTTGTCGCGGTGCCGCTATCGCGAAAAGGAACCGCCTTCTTTGGCCACAGGGGCGACACGCCGGGTAAGACGGGTGAACGCACCGTCATCGTCGAACTCAAAGGCCAGCCGCTGCCGCCCCTGGCGAATTCCTCCGGCTATCCGCTGGCTTTTCCGCGGCCGCATGCCAAGAAGCTGTTCGAAAACGACCAGGTCGTCGTCTGGGATTATGTCTGGCAACCCGGCGAGCCGAGTCCCATGCACTTCCACGACAAAGACACGTTGGTCGTCTACGAGGCGACCGGTGCGCTGCAATCGACGACGCTCGATGGCAAGAACACCGTGAACGAAAACAAGTTCGGCGACATTCGATTCAACAAGCGCGATCGCACGCACACCGAGTTGCTGCTGCGCGGCCACGCGCACGCGGTCATTACCGAACTGAAATAACACTGCCGCGCTGTTGAGGCGCACGACGGTACAATCGAGCTGCCTAACAAAAAAGATCAATAAGGGGGGGCTTAAATGGCCGAGACCACGCTAGTAGGCCGCGGTTGGGTCCGCCTTCCGGTTGTGATTCGCGCGATAGTCAGCGGACTCTCGATAGGCATGATCGCGGCGAACATCTGGCCAATTTTCCTTTTGAAATTGAGCATGCCCATCGCGGCCGCTGCCGAACTGCTTTTCCTGGGCGCATATGTTTGGTGGGCAGCCGGCGGCGGACCGCCGCGATCGCTGCAAGCCGCACGCGCGGAGTACTTTCGCAAGAGCCCGCTCTCGGGCGCGCAATGGCTGTGGGGCATGGTCGCAGCGATCAGCTTCGCCGCAACTGTCCACGCCGCCCTGGTCCTGGTGTTTCGCTTCGTGCCCTTCCCGGCCGATGCCTTTCATCATGGCTACGATCTGTCATTTATCCCCTCTCGTCAGATGCAATGGCTGGCGTGCATCGTCTCAGCGCTTTCCGCCGGCGTGTGCGAAGAGACCGGGTTTCGCGGCTACATGCAAACACCGATCGAAAAGCGGCATGGACCAATGCTCGCGGTATTGATCTCCTCGCTGCTGTTCACGCTCATCCACCTGACCAAGGACTGGGCACTGGTGGCCATGGTGCCGGTGGTATTCGGCGCGGGTGTATTGCTGGGCACGATGGCGCGCGCATCGGGTACCCTGGTGTTCGTCATGATCGGACACTGGTTCATGGACATCGGGTTGTTCGCGTATTGGTGGTCGCAGATTGCGGGCACATTCGCGCAGCGCCCCATCTCTGAGACCGGTGCCGACGGCGCTTTTTTTGCCGAGTGCGCCGTGTTCGCCGCCGTGTTGGCGCTGGTGCTGCACGCCACTCTACGGCTGAGAAAGCTGCGCGGCGTTTAGCCTTCTGCGTCGGCTCGGCCGTGCGCCGGCTCGGCCTGTGCGCCGCCTTGGTTGTTGCGCCGGGCCTAAATTCTTGAATTGCCCGTCTCCCTACCATATAGTAGGTAGGTGACCGCAGTCATAGAAACTTCGACTACCCGTGAGGAGATACTGAGCGTCGCCAGGAACTTGATCCAGACGCGCTCCTACCTGGGATTTAGCTTTCAGGATGTTGCCGACCGAGTCGGCATCCGCAAGCCCAGCCTGTACCATCATTTTCCAACCAAGGAAGCCTTGGGTGTCGAGGTTTTGCACGAAGCGACCGACGCCTTCCGCAAATGGGCTGCAGCGACGTCCCCCACGGCAGCGCTCAAGCTGAGTGCTTATTTCGAGTTATATCGATGGGGTCTGCGCGCCGGCCTAGCCATGTGTCCAGCCGGAGCGCTGGCGCCTGGTTGGGATTGCATCGAACCCAAGCTGCGCAGAGCGGTCCGTTCGCTGCGGGATGAGCAGGTCCAGTGGTTGAGCGGCGTTTTCAGTGCCGATCCCCGCAACCGCCAGCGTGCAGGCGAGTTGGCCGCGTTCGTCTTTGCGGCCTGCCAGGGCGCGCTGCTATCAGCACGCATGACCGGCGCGGTCGAAGACTTCGACGCTGTAATCGCGCAGGTGCGTGCCGCGATCGCGGCGAAAAAATTCAATTTGGTTCCCAAGGAGTAGTCATGAAAGCTCTGATTGCCGCCTATGCGCGCTCGCCCCAGCACTTCGCACGCAAGGGCCCGCTTGCGCAAGTTCGTCCCGATACGATGGCGGCACAAGTCGTCGTGGGCCTGCTCGAGCGCACGCGGCTCGATCCCAAGCTGATTGAGGATGTGATCTTGGGTTGTGCTTATCCGGAGGGACCGCAAGGGTCGAATCTCGCACGCATTGTGGCCTTATTGGCCGGCTTGCCGCTCGAGGTCGGCGGCATGACGGTCAATCGCTTCTGCGGCTCTTCG
>DATHFB010000129.1:0-6357 GCA_035318305.1 Steroidobacteraceae bacterium
GAAGTGCTATTGATATTAAGGAATGTGGATATATAAAGTTAAGCTTGTACAAAAATAGGCAGCAATTGGCAACATGTGTATAGGGAAATTGAGAGAGAATTAGGGGGGCGCGGTTCAATCCACGCTCGGGTTTAAGTGTGCGGAGGGCAATTAGGTGAAGCCAGAGTTGAGGCCGACGGATGTAGGCGGTTGCCGTAGTCGTCAGGCGGATTTTTCGACATTGATCGAAGCGCTCGAGTATTCCGCAACCAGTCGGGCCGGCTTCAATTTCTACTCCGGCCGTGGCGAACTCCTGGCTGTATTGCCCTACCGGGACCTCAGGGAGCAGGCCCAGTCACTGGCGCGTCGCATGATCCGTGCAGGCCTGCGCCCGGGCGAGCGAGTGGCGATCATTGCCGAATCGAGTGCCGACTTCGTACGCACCTTCTGGGCGAGCCAATATGCTGCCCTGATTCCCGTGCCTTTACCAACGCCCGCGGCATTCGCAGGACGGGTCAACTATATCGACCACATTCATCCCATGATGGCGGCCGCACAGCCCCGCGCGGTGGTCGCCCCTGGAGTCTTCCTCGAGTCGGTCCGCCAAGCGGCGGTACGTTTGGACGTCGACCTGATTGGAACAGTCCAAGACCTGGAACAGATGCCGGAAGCCGATGCAGACCTGCCCGCGGTCGAACCGGACGATGTGTGTTACCTGCAATTCTCCTCCGGCAGCACCCGGTCTCCGACCGGCGTCGCTGTAACGCATCGAGCGCTGCTCGCGAATGCGCGCGGTATCGCACGCGACGCAGTCAAAATAACGGAAGCAGATCGCTGCACCTCCTGGCTGCCGTTCTATCACGACATGGGACTCGTCGGATTCCATCTCATGCCGCTCGCCAGCCAGTTATCGACGGACTACCTTGCGCCCGATGAATTCGCGCGCCGGCCTCTCATCTGGCCGACCCTCATCTCCCGCAACGGCGGCACCCTCTCCTTCAGTCCTTCTTTCGGCTATGACTTGTGCGCCCGGCGAGCGATGAATGCCAGCTTGGAACATCTCGATCTTTCGCGCTGGCGCGTCGCCGGCATCGGCGGCGACGTGATCCGCCCGGGGATTTTGGCGCGATTCGCCGATACCTTTGGCGGCCGTGGTTTCCGCAAGGAGGCTTTTGTCGCGAGCTATGGCATGGCTGAAGCCACTCTCGGGGTCACTTTTGCGCCGCTTGACCGCGGGATAGAGGTCGATCGCGTCGATCTGGGTAGTTTGCGACGGGACGGCCGTGCCATCCCGGCGGACGGCGACAATGTGCGCGATCTGGTGCAGTGCGGTGAGGTGCTGCGCGGCCACGAGCTGGAGATCCGCGATGCGGAGGGAACCGTTCTTGCGGAGCGTCAGGTTGGCCGCATCATGTTTCGCGGCCCGAGTGTGATGACTGAATACTTCGGCCGCAGCGAGGAAACTGCTCGCGTGCTCTCAACTGACGGTTGGCTGGACACCGGCGACCTCGGTTATCTCGTCGGCGGCTCCCTCGTAGTCGCTGGACGCAGCAAGGATCTCATTCTTGTCAATGGCCGCAATGTGTGGCCTGAGGATCTCGAGTTAGCGGTCGAGAATCACATCGACGGAGTGCGCCGCGGCGACGTCGTGGCTTTCTCCATCGACGGACAGGATGCTGAGCGTGTCGTGATCCTGTTGCAATGTCGCACGTTGGATCCGGTGCCGCGCGAGGCACTACGCACTGCAGTTGCCTCAACGATCCTGACAACAGCGGGTCTGAATTGTTCGGTGGTGCTCGTCTCACACAACGCCCTGCCGCGAACGTCCTCGGGCAAGATGAGCCGCATGCGGGCTCGCGCCATGTATCTTGCCTCATTACTCGGAGAGCCCGAGCAGCACGTTGCTTCCGTGACTGCTGGGTTGGATTCAAGACCGGATGTCCACACCCTGCGTTCATCATGAGTAGGTTTGTCGCAATTACGGGCGCCACCGGTTTTCTCGGGCGCTACATAGTCAGAGCATTCGCTGGCAGCGGCTGGCGAGTCAGGATTCTCGCCCGGCAACCCATCGATCATCCCCAGCTCGCTGGCTTGCAGCTGGAGGTTGTATTGGGTGACCTGTCGAACCGCCAGGCCCTGCGCACACTCGTGGACGGCGCCGATGTCATTGTCCATGCTGCGGGCCTCATCAAAGCGCGCACCCCGGCGGCCTTTGAGGCCGTGAACGTCCGGGGGACTGCCAATCTCGCAGGTGCGATCGAGGAGCGTGGGTTGATCGCGCGGGTTCTGCTGGTTTCATCGATGGCGGCTCGAGAGCCGGAGCTGTCGACCTACGCGAGAACGAAACGTGCGGCAGAACAACTTTTGATGGCCGTGCTGAATCGTCGCTGTAAATTGACCATCGTCAGGCCATGTGCCATCTATGGCCCGTGGGATCGTGAGACGCTGACGATCTTTCGGGCGGTGCAGTATCACATTTTCCTCCGGCCACGGATCGCCCACGGCCGGATCGCGGTCATTCACGCCGCCGATGCCGCGGCGGCCATAGCAGTTCTGTGCGAGCAGAGCTCGTGCCATTCGTTGTTCGAGCTGACAGACGAGCGCACCCAAGGCTACTCCTGGGACGAGATCGTGGGGGCTGCTGAAACAGCCATGAACTCGAAGGCTCTAGTCATCCCGTTACCGGGACCGGCTGTCCGGGCTGCCGCCGCCGTCAGTCTGGCTGTCGCTAAGCTGCTGCGGCGCACGCCCATGTTCACTCCAGAAAAAGCGCGCGAGATTCTTCATGCCGACTGGGGCTCCAAGGCCGAGTCCCAGCCGCCTCGCAGTCTCTGGCGTCCCGAAATCGGTCTTGCCCAGGGTTTTTGTGACACTGTGAGCTGGTATCGGGATCGGCACTGGCTCGCAGCCCGCTGACCCCGCGATGGAGGTGCGTGACTTGACAAAGAATGCCAACACTATCGAAGCGGAAGTCATAGAGCTGCTCGCTCACAGGGTGCCCGCTGACGTCAACGTGACCGCCCAAACTCAGATTGTAGGAGGTCTGGGGCTGGACTCTGTGGCGGTCCTGGATTTCATCATGGACGTCGAGGACCGCTTCAACATTTCGATCCCACTCGATCGGGTGGCCGAGGTCCAGACAATCGCCGAGCTGAGCCATGCCATCGAGGGGCTGAAGCAGGCTGCCGGCTGATGGCGCTGTTTTCGAAATTCGATGACTTGCGCGCCGCCATGGATGCGCTCGCGGCGGGCGGCCGCAATCCCTTTGACGTGCGCTTCGAGCGAATCGTTTCTGCCACGGAAGCGGTGCTGGAGGGTCGGCCCTGCCTGCTCTTCGGGACCAACAACTATCTGGGCCTGACATTCGATGAGACGTGCATCGCAGCGAGCGTGAGATCAGTGCACGACGGCGGCACGGGCACTACAGGCTCCCGCATCGCGAACGGAACCTATAGCGACCATGCGCTTCTCGAGCAGCGGATAGCCGAGTTCTACGGCAAGCGTGCTGCCATGATCTTCACGACCGGATATCAAGCGAATCTTGGTCTGATTTCGACCCTCGCGGGACGTGGCGACCATCTGCTCATCGATGCCGACAGCCACGCTTCGATCTATGATGCATGCAAGCTCAGCACCGCGGAGGTCATCCGTTTCCGTCACAACGACCCGGAGGACCTCGCACGCCGGCTCGGCCGCCTCAAAGGTCACACCGGCAACCGCATCATCGTCACTGAGGGCATCTTCAGCATGCTCGGCGATAGCGCCCCGCTACGGGAGATTGCGGCTGTGAAACGCGAAATGGGCGCCACTCTCATCGTTGACGAGGCTCACTCGCTCGGGACTCGGGGCAAGAACGGGCGTGGCGTCTGTGAAGACGCGGGCGTCGAGAACGAGGTCGATTTTATTGTGGGCACCTTCAGCAAAAGCCTCGGAGCGATTGGTGGCTTCGCGGTATCCGATCTGCCCGATTTCGACGTGTTGCGCATCGCCTGCCGCCCTTACATGTTCACGGCCTCCCTGCCGCCAGCCGTCGTCGGTTCAGTGACCGCGGCTCTGTCCCGCATCTCGACTGACGAGTCACTTGGCGCACGAGTGCGGTTCAACAGCATCAGACTATATCGCGCACTGAAGCTGGCTGGATTCGAGGTCGGACCGGAGCCAAATGCGATCGTGGCCCTGAAGATGACAGACAAGGAGACGGCTGTGCGGTTCTGGAACCGGCTCATCGACCGGGGTGTCTACGCCAACCTGGCATTGCCGCCGGCGACTCCCGGAAGTTTGTCTCTCATTCGGTGCAGCATCAGCGCGGCTCACACGGAAGCACAGATCGACAGAGCCCTGTCGGCCATGGTTGCCGTGGGACGTGAACTCGGCATCCTTGACCCAGACCCGAGGACGTCCGACCAACTGGCCGAACGCCTGCGCGCATGACGATCGAGATTCTCGCGGTTAGCGATAAGGCCATGCTCCGGCGCTTCATCCGCGTTCCCTCCGCCGTACACAAGCACGACGATGCATGGATACCCCCGCTGATGATGGAGCGCGAGGAAGCCTTTTCGCCGAACGACAACGAGTTTCTGCGGCGGGCAGAAGTGCGCTTCTGGATCGCCCGACGCGACGGCCGCGATATCGGAAGAATCAGCGCGCAAATCGATCCCTTGGCCCAGCACATCGACGCAGAGCGCGTCGGTCACTTCGGCTGCCTCAGCGCCGAGGATGACCCAGAAGCCTTCGCTGCGCTTGTGGCTACGGCAGAGAATTTTCTCAAGAGCCGTGGCGTGACCCACGTCCGCGGACCGTTCTCACTGTCGATCAATGAGGAGACCGGCCTTCTGGTCGACGGTTTCAACACACCACCGATGCTTCTCATGGGACACGACCCTGAATATGCCGCTGCACGGCTCGAGGCCCTGGGGTATCGGAAGGAAAAAGACATCTACGCCTACCTGCTCGACATGGAAGCGCCACTGTCGGCTTCGGCGCGCAGGATGCTGGATCGCCCACTCCCTGCATCCGTCAAGCTGCGCCGCCTCAACTTCAAGGACTACGCGAACGACATCCGCAAGCTGGTCGATATCTTTAACGACGCCTGGAGCGGTCACTGGGGTTTCGTCCCCCTCACGGCGGCGGAGACCGACGAGATGGCGAAACGGATGCGGATGTTGCTCGATGACCGGCTCGTGTGGTTTGCCGAATTGGATGGCGAAGCCGTCGCATTTATTGTCACTTTGCCCAACATCAATGAGGCCATTCGCGATCTCAATGGGCGGCTGTTGCCATTCGGCTGGGCCAAGCTGTTGTGGCGTCTGAAATCGCACCGGGTGAGATCGGCACGTGTGCCGCTCATGGGCGTGCGGCGCAGCCTGTCGGGGACCTTGATCGGCAGCGCGCTCCCGTTGCAGCTGATTGGAGCAGCAATTCTGCCCGCCAAAGCCGTCTTCGGATTCCGCTCCATTGAGCTGTCCTGGATACTGGAGGACAATCTGCCCATGCGCAGGGTGCTCGAACGGCTCGGCGCCCGTGCCTACAAGACCTATCGCATTTACGGAAAGAAGCTCGCGGCGACCGGTGATGCGCTGGCCGCTCTGACAATAGACACGAACGATCCCATCAAACTCGCACCACAGGTTTCCGCATGAATAACAGAAACGCCCGCATGAATAACAAAAACGCCATCCGCATCGCCATCGTCGGCGTAGGTAACTGCGCCAGTTCGCTGATACAAGGCATCCACTACTACACGCGCGAGCGTTGCCGTCAGGGCGTGTCAGGCTTGATGCACACGCAGATCGGTGGCTACCTGCCGTGCGACATCGAGGTCGTAGCGGCTTTCGATGTCGATGCCCGCAAGGTCGGCACGGATGTCAATCAGGCCATCTTCGCAAAGCCCAACTGCACGAAGGTTTTCCAGCGTGACATTCCGGACAGCGGTGTCATGGTGCGCATGGGGCAGGTTCTCGATGGAATATCCGAGCACATGCTGGCTTGCGCTGAAGACCGCACGTTCGTGCGCTCCGGGGCACTGGAACTAACCAAAGAACAAATCGTTCGGGAACTGAAACGCGCCGGAGCGGAGATTCTCGTGAGCTACGTGCCGGTAGGCTCAGAGCAGGCGGCGCGCTTCTACGCGGAGTGCGCGCTGGAAGCCGGCCTGGCGCTGATCAATAACATGCCCGTGTTCATTGCCAGCGACAAGGAGTTCGCTGAGCGTTTCAGAGCACGGAACCTGCCAATGATCGGCGACGATATCAAATCCCAGCTCGGCGCGACGATTGTTCATCGCGTCCTGACGGACCTGTTCGCCAAGCGCGGCGTCAAGGTCCTGCGCACCTATCAATTGAACACGGGTGGCAACACGGATTTTCTCAACATGAAGAA
>DATHFB010000130.1:0-5895 GCA_035318305.1 Steroidobacteraceae bacterium
CAATGGCGTCGTCATCCAGGTGACTTATACGGAGCGTGGCGAGCGCATTCGAATCATTTCGGCCCGAAGGGCAGAAAAACATGAGCAAGACGACTATTACCGCGAGAATTCGCCCTGACGGCAGGATCGTTAAGGTATCGCAGGGTGGCAAGGAAACCCCTTTCCCCGACATGCCCATGCGCCCGATGACAGAAGCCCAGGTCAAAACGGCGGCGAACGCCGATCCAGACGCTCGACCAATGACTGCGGAGGAACTGCGCGAGGCCAGACGGGTGCCACGGGTAAAGACATTGCGTCGCGCGTTGGGGTTCACTCAAGAGGAATTTGCGGTTCGCTATCAGATTCCGCTCGGTACGCTGCGTGATTGGGAGCAGGGAAGGACGGAGCCTGACCAACCGGCGCGGGCTTATCTGAAAGTCATCGCGCGCGATCCAGAGCGCGTGCACCGCATGTTGACTGCATCACCAGGTTGAGGTCGGTGCCATTGATTCCAGCGGCCCCTATCAGAAGAAATCTAACCTTTTCTTCTGATAAGCACTGCAACATCTCTCTGTAATCTTTGTTCAGCATGCGCGCCTTGAAAGAAAGACCAAGCCTTTTGAGTGAGTTCCCAAACTTGCGAGAGGCGCTCTTCCGGACTTCCGGGCATATAGCCGCCGTCATCTGCCTCGGCGAGAGACCGATATACACGCCCGTGTTTTCTGTCCAGAGAAGACATTCATGAAGTATAGCAGGAATGAGTGGCCGCGGCTTCTCCAACCCGCTGATTCCTCTGGGATTCTGATGATTCCGCTAGCCGCCGATCTCAACGATTCCGGTCGCCCCGAGCCCCCACGATTCCTCGAGCTCAACGCCCTTCACGTACACGGGAATGGCCACCAACCCGCATATCGACGTGATCTCGGTATGCGATAGCTCATTTCGCAGCACCAGAAAATCCGCGCCGGCATCGCCTCCCGCCAGCGCATCCGCCATGCCTGCGCACCACACCCCGCACAGGCGCCCGGAGCCGTCGGCGCCGCCTAACGCACCCACGACGTAGTCGGCGGTCGACGCTTCGCTCAACCTCTCGGGCAACCGCAGCGCCGCCACGATCGGCCCATCCGCCGGCAGCAACTCCACCGCCTCCAGTTCGTCTTGGGACACCCAACGCAGCGCCTGTCCGTCGAGCCCCGCAATCTCGCCGCGGTAACGCCGCACCACCCACATATCGATGAGTACGGCGCCGTAGTCGTAAGTATGTTGCACACGAATCAAGGGACGGGGAGTCGTGATAGTGATCCCGAGCTCTTCGCGCAGCTCGCGCGCAAGACCCGCTCTGCGATCCTCGCCGTGCTCGAGCTTTCCGCCGGGGAATTCCCATCCGCCGGCGAGATGCTTGCCCGGCGGACGCTGCGCAATGAGCACGCGTCCGGCGCCATCGGTCACCGCCGCAGCGACGACATGAGTGGCAAGAGTCTTGAGGTCGGGACTCAACCGCTCGCTTGCTGCAGCGTGCCGTGGCAGTGCTTGTACTTTCGGCCTGAACCGCAGGGACACGGCTCATTGCGGCCGACCTTGGGCAGCTGGCGTACGAAGGGCGCCGCCGTCTCAGGAATCGAACGCGGCTCCAATTCCATGATGTTGCCGCCGGGCGGCGCCGGAGTTGCCGAGCCGTCGGCGCCGGGCATGGCGATCGGCGAAACGGCATCGGCATGCTGCGCCTGCAAGGCGCGCGCGAGGCGCTGCTGCCGCTCCAGATTCTCGCGCTCGATTTCCGCTTCGCTGCGCACTTGAATCTTCGATACCGTCGTGACGGTGTCGAATTTGATGCGATCGAGCATGCCCGAGAACAGTTCAAACGCCTCGCGCTTGTATTCCTGCTTCGGGTTTTTCTGCGCATAGCTGCGCAGGTAGATGCCCTGGCGCATGTAGTCCATGGCCGCGAGATGTTCGCGCCAGTGCTGATCCAGCGTGCGCAGCGTGATTTCCTTTTCGATGTAGCGCATCACCTGAGGCCCGACGTTGATCTCTTTCTGCGTGTAAGCCTCTTCCAGGCCGGCCACAATTTTGTTGCGCAGACCCTGGCCGTCGCCGGCCTCCTCCGCCTTGACCCAGTCGACGATGGGCAGTGTCGGGCCGAAATCGCGCTCGATCGCCTGCGCCAATCCCTTCGCGTCCCACTGTTCCTCGGATGCGCCGGCCGGAACGTACTGATCCACCAGCTGCGCGACCACATCCTCGCGAATGCCTTTGATCGCTTCGGCAACGTCTTCGGCGCCCATCAAGTCGGTGCGCTGCTGATAGATGACGCGGCGCTGATCGTTCGCCACATCGTCATATTCCAACAATTGCTTGCGGGCATCGAAATTGTGCTGCTCGACCCGCCGCTGCGCGCGCTCGATTTGGCGCGTCAACATGCCGCTCTCGATCGCCTCGCCGGCCTTCATGCCGACGCGGGTCATGAGCGCCTTCATGCGCGTCGGATCCCCGAAAATACGCATCAAATTGTCTTCGAGCGACAAATAAAAGCGGCTCGATCCCGGATCGCCCTGGCGCCCCGAACGGCCGCGCAGCTGGTTGTCGATGCGCCGCGATTCATGGCGCTCGGTGCCGATGATGTGCAAACCGCCCGCGGCAATGACCTGCTCGTGGCGCTTGAGCCATTCGACTTGAATGCCCTTGAGGTCGGCCTCGTTTGGATTCTCGATGGCATCGATCTGCGTCTGCGAGCTGCCGCCCAAGACGATGTCGGTGCCGCGGCCGGCCATGTTGGTGGCAATGGTGATCGCCCCGGGCCGGCCGGCTTCGGCGACGATATGCGCCTCGCGCTCGTGCTGCTTGGCATTGAGGACTTCGTGAGGAATTTTCGCGCCCTGCAGCAACTTGGCAATCCGTTCGGATGCCTCGATCGATGCGGTGCCCACCAACACCGGCTGCCCGCGCTTCACGCAATCCTGGATGTCCTCGAGAATGGCCTGGAACTTATCCTGCTCGGAGAGAAACACCAAGTCGGACCTATCCTGGCGGATCATCGGCTTGTGGGTCGGAATCACCACCACTTCCAATCCGTAGATCTGCTGGAATTCGAACGCCTCCGTATCCGCGGTTCCGGTCATGCCGGACAGCTTCGAGTACAGCCTGAAATAGTTCTGGAAAGTGATCGACGCGACGGTTTGATTTTCTTCGCGGACCTTGACGCCCTCTTTGGCCTCGACCGCTTGGTGCAGGCCGTCGGACCAACGCCGGCCCTGCATGGTCCGGCCGGTGAATTCGTCGACGATGATGACTTCGCCCTGCCGAACGATGTACTCGACATCGCGCTTGTACAGCGAGTGGGCGCGCAGCGCCGCATTCAAGTGATGCATGAGCCGGATGTTGGTGGCGTCGTACAGACTGTCGCCATCGCGCAGCAGTCCGATCTCGGCCATCATGTTCTCGACCTTTTCGTGGCCGTCTTCGGTCAACGTGGCCTGCTTGGTCTTCTCATCGACGGCAAAATCGCCGGGGCCGTTTTCCTCTTTTTGCTTTACCAAGCGCGGGATCAAGGCGTTGATCTTGATGTAAAGCTCGGTGCTCTCTTCCGCGGGTCCCGAAATGATCAGCGGCGTTCGCGCCTCATCGATCAGGATCGAATCGACTTCATCGACGATGGCAAAGGACAGCTTGCGCTGCACGCGGTCCTCGAGGCGAAACGCGAGGTTGTCGCGCAGGTAATCGAATCCGAATTCGTTGTTGGTGCCGTAGGTGATGTCGCAGGCATAGGCCGCGCGCTTCTCGTCCGGCGTCTGTGCATTCTTGATGACGCCGACTTCCAGCCCTAAGAAACGAAACACCGGACCCATCCAGTCCGAATCGCGCTGCGCCAGGTATTCATTGACGGTCACGACGTGCACGCCCTCGCCGGTGAGGGCGTTCAAGTACGCCGGCAGCGTCGCCATCAGCGTCTTGCCTTCACCGGTGCGCATTTCGGAAATCTTGCCGGCGTTCAAGGCCAGGCCGCCGATCAGCTGCACATCGAAGTGGCGCATGCCCAATTTGCGGCGCGCCGATTCGCGCACCAGGGCAAAGGCCTCCGGAATCAATTCATCGAGCGGCGTGCCGGCGGTAAAACGGGCTTTGAGTTCACGGGTCTTTTCCGGAAACTGCTCATCGGTCAGGGCGCTGACGCTGGGCTCGAAGGCATTGATGGCCGCGACCGTGCGGCTCAGCTCCTTCACCAGGCGCTGATTACGGCTGCCAAATACTTGCGTCAGAAGCTTCCACACGCGGGGGAGTCCTTAAGAAAACTGGGTATTGTACGGATAGACCAGGAGAGCTGGAAATCGTTTCGACGGCGGCCTTTTTCAAGGCCTTGCCTGATCAGCGCCTCATTTGGGGCTAACGATCCTCTCCAATAAAGCGCAGGGGGTCCACCTGCGTGCCATTCTTCAAGACTTCAAAATGCAAATGCGGGCCGGTCGAGCGGCCGGTCGAACCCATCAACGCGACATCCTGGCCCTTGCGGACCATGTCGCCCTGCTTCACCAGCAGTTTTTCATTGTGGCAGTAGCGGGTGGCCAAGCCATTGCCATGGTTGATTTCCACCATTTCGCCGTAGCCCGCCCGATCACCGGCGTAGGTAACGACACCCGCCGCCACCGCGCTCACTTTTGAGCCTTCCGGGCCGGCAAAGTCCAACCCCTTGTGCACTGCGGAATACCCGGTAAACGGATCCGCCCGGCGCCCGAAATACGAGGAAATCCAGCCCTCTTGGACCGGCCTGCCTTCCGGGTACACCTGCTTGTTGAGCTCGCGGCTCAAAATCATATTTTCAAGCACGCCCAGCTGCTGCTCGCGGCTCGATAGCTGGGACTGTAAATCGTCGACCATGGCCGTGAGATTGGGGACCTGCGCCGGCTGCCCGTCCGCGCCGCTCTCCGCGCCGCCGATCGCCGGCGGGTGGCCGAAGTCGAATTCGCCATCGTCCAGATTTGCCATACGGGTCAAGCGCTTACCGAGGGCATCTAGGCGGATCACGTTGGCGTTCATTTGACCCACGCGCATCGCCAGGGCGTTCACTTTCTCCTGCAGGACCCGCTTGGTGTCTTCGATCTGCGCCTTCTGATGCAACAGCTCCGCGGACCAATTCCCCAGCTGATCGACGGGATTGCCGCTACCATGCCGCGCGCCCAAACCAAGGCCTATGGAGAATGCCGTACCCAGGACCCCGAGTATCAACAGCGCTGCAGCTGACATAATCACGGGATGTCGCAGGTCAAATTGTTTCACTCGGCCCGATTTGCGGCCGACAAAAATGACATTCATACGGATGATTCTTCCTACGCCGACACGCCGCCGAAACTATCGCTTATGTCGTCCCGGACAATTGATCTTGCTTCCGAGCTGTACCGGTAGACTATGCAGATAACTGACTCAAAACAAGGATTTCCGCACGCTTTCTCCATGTCAATCCAAGCCTTGGTTCGCGGCTGAAATGCAAAACTCTAAGAGTCTCAGCGAGTTACTGGCCAGAGGTGGCAAGCGACTTTCACTGCTGAAGGAAAGATCTGCGGAGCGGTCCAAAGTTTTGGAGCAGGTGCGCGCCGCCCTGCCCGCCCGGTTGGGCCAAGCGGTCGTCAGCGCCGGCATCGACCAGGGTCGCCTGACCATCGGGGTGGTGGGAGCCGTGTGGGCCTCGCGCCTCCGATATTCCACGGAGAGCATCCGCAAACGGGTTGCCAAGTCCGCAGGACTCGAGATTCTCACCGTGAAAATACGCGTGGTCCCGCCCGTCGCCGATTGACCGATCAGGGCCGGGTCGCCAACTAAGCGCGCGCCGCCGCGGCCGCGACATAGGAAATCGGCGCGTCGGCGAGACTCTCGAAGGTGACTTCCTGCCATGCGCTGTGCGTGGCCATGAGACTGCGCAGCAAT
>DATHFB010000131.1:0-12814 GCA_035318305.1 Steroidobacteraceae bacterium
TGCCGTGGTTCACAATCAGCACATCGATCGACCCTAGTCGTCGCTCGGTTTCGGCAACGGCCTGCGCGCAGCCCTCGGCAGTGCCGAGGTCGGCCGCGACGTATTCAAGTCCAACGGCCGCCAGTTCCGTCGCGCTGCGCGACACGACCATCACGCGCGCTCCCGCTTCAGAGAGCAACAGCGCCGCCTCGCGCCCGATCCCCCGGCCGCCGCCCGTAACCAGCGCCACACGTCCTTTCATCTTTTGGCCCCGTATTCGTGTTTGGGGAATCGCCCCGTGCTAACCATTATGTTGTGTCTTTGCCGACTTGACGAAGGTGCCGCCCTCCGAGATGAACGTCCGCTTCAGCGAAATCATTTCAATTCACGCAACTCGCGTTGTTGGCCGAACTGCTGACGGATTGTCCCGGGATTAGGCGAAGGAGGCAATCGGTACTACACGAGTGGCGCTGCAATCAGTGAAGCAAGGCAGTGTTTCGAAGTCGATTCTTATCAGGTCCGCGATTCCGGGGGATGAGATTGATGTGGCGCGGGTCCACGTCCGCGCGTGGCAGGGCGGATGGCACTTCCCGACAGGCCGAAGTGTGGGGCATCACAGTTGAAGAAATTCGTTTTGCTCGATCTCTCGGCTTGAGCGCGACTGGAGCATCGGGAGGATGAGTTAAGGTTTTCTTAACAGTTGGTCAAATACTGCGTTTGTTGTGCATCGGCGGGCGGCGCATTCTGTTGCCTGTTCGATCAATCAACGAGTATGCACACATGAACAGCACAAATTTTATTACGCGGCTCGCACAGGGGCTTTTGGCCGTCACGGCATCGGGCATTTCCCTGCTCGCCTTGCAGTTTGCAATGCTGGCGTAGCTTGACTTGAACGTCTTCCAGTACGCGATGAGGGGGTTTCGGCCAGTCGAAGTCGATTCGGGGTCGTCTCATTCGTCTTAAGTTTACAGATCTACGAGATGCACAATGATGACCGCAGTGAATTCCATGTCGATGTTGAAGGGTTGGGTCGGCTATGCGGCGGCTGTCATTGTGCGACTCAAGGCGCTCGCACCCTATGCGCTGATAGAACTCGTTCTGCCGGGTGGTTCAGTGATGGCGCTACTGTTGTGGCTTTATCGCCGACGGAAAAATGGGGTTGGATTTGGGCGATTTCCGGTGAGATTGCCGTCGTTCCTCCGATTGGCCGATCCATTGCGATTCGAACGCCATTGATGATCAGATGGCGGAGATCCTCGAGTCCCGCGAGGGGTATCTAATTGAATGACAAGGTTATTCAACGTTTGACATCCTGACCCTTTAGGTCTGTAATATCTGTCATGACAGAAACTACAGACATCAAAGGCGATATCCCCGAAGCTGTGCGGCGCTTTGTGCTGGAGTGGGGGAATCTCGGTGAGCGCTGGGGCGTCAATCGCTCGGTGAGCCAGATTCACGCCTTGCTTTACGCATCGAAACAGCCGTTGTCGGCAGAAGATATCGCGGACACTCTCGGAATTGCCAGGTCGAATGTCTCTAATTCCCTGCGTGAGCTGCAAACCTGGAACATCATTCGTTCTGTACCCATTCTCGGGGATCGGCGCACCTTCTACACGGCAGAAACGGACCTGTGGAACCTGATGGCGCGAATCGCCGCAGGTCGCAAGGCGCGAGAACTAGATCCGGCGGCTGAGGCATTGCGCGAATGTGTTGAGCTGTCGCGCGACGATAAGACCGTCGATCCTGTTGTGCAGGTTCGCCTAAGAGAAATGCTGGATTTCGTCGAACGCACCAGCCGCTGGTACGAACAGATGATTGCCCTACCGCGCTCAACGATCGTGACTCTGATGAAACTGGGTGGCGGCATTGCGCGCCTGATCGATCGCGGCGGAAGAAAGAGCAGGGACAGCTCATAATGGTAAGGAGACCATCGTGAGCCCGACAATTGACTTCTCACTCGCCATCAGCGCCAGCCTGGTTTTGAGCATGATTTGTTGCGGCAGCCCATGAAAATCACTCCGTATCGACTTTTCTACTTTTTCTGCGGAGTCGTGTATCCAGGTGGGCTCAAGCGTTGGAATTGCACCTGTGAAACTGGTTACGCACTACTCGAGTCCGAAGGACGCAAAACGGGAACACCCAGCACTGAATCTCGATGCCGCGATGCACAAAGAGGATTTCGCTGACATTAGCGGCTCCTACAATTTCCCCGAGGTCGATTTATGGGCTTGATCGCGTTGACTTGATTCCGCGTGATCAGACCATGCGTGCTTCGCGTATCGGGACATTTTTGGGAGGCGGAGTGCGAACTTACCGAAGACAGTCCTAGCGCCAGTCGTTGACGCTGAGACTCAGACCGCTCACTAAGGCAGAAACTCTCAGTGTTGAGACGAACCTTGCAACGCGTCGCCAGTATTAGATTCGACACCCATCGGCATTGATGAGCTACCGGGCAGCGCGCCGTCCGTGATCCATTGAACGACAAACGGGATATCGCTTGCGGGCGCACCGTCCCCGTCGTTCTTAAGATGTATTACCAGGAAACTGTCCGCGGGATCACCGGGCTTCACTCGGTCGAGCATGGGTTCTTCCGTACTCGGAACATTGACCAGGTCATTGTAGCTGTGCGCCGCATCAAGGTTTAAGTCTGCGGCGGGATTGGGTCCGCTGTGGCAGCCGGCACAAATGGGCGTAAAAATGTTGGTCTGAATTGAGTCGAAATCGGCCGTCAGCGGTGGTGGAATGGTCATTGTTGAGTCTGCGCTCATCCCGGTTTGGCCGCCGGAGCAGGAGGTCAACACCAGGAGAATTGTGCTGACTGGCAACCGCCAATGCGGCATCGCCAAACATCGCCGGTGTGTCCATTTCGGCATGAAGGTGAGTGCCGCTACACCCTGCGGAAGTTACCGAGTAGAGCGCCATTTGCGACATGGATGTCGCAACGGATGCAAGGGCGGTCTCGGCCGAGATCCGTGAGACGAGTCGGGCCCCGCGCGCGCGGCGGAGCGAGCCTATAAATAAGAGTGAGATCTCGAAAGGGGCGGCGCGGCAAGTGGATTGAATCGCAATCTAACCCCGTAAGGCTTCAACGCCGCTCGACGGGGTCGCCGCCCATAGTCCATTGTCCTAATCCCAGGCATACTGGCGTGTCTCGTTGAGGATGTCGTCATCAAGGAAGGGAGGAGAGGTACGGTCGCTGCAAGGAACGCGTACCCCGAAGCACTGTGAAATCGGCTCGCAACTCACGACCTGACCCGACCGTCCCGGCTGCTCCTGTTGTCCAATCCGCTCATTGGGTTGTCTTTTATCTGGATAGCGGTCGCTACGCGCTCCCGTTGAGCGCCGTCGACCGAATCGTACGGGCGGCATACGTAACTCCCTTACCGCTGGCACCGGACGTCGTGCTCGGAGCGATCGACGTCGAGGGGCAGGTATTGCCGGTGTTCAACATGCGCCGCAGATTCCGCTTGCCGGAGCGAACCATCGGCCCAGCGGACCATTTCTTGATCGCCCGCACGACTCGGGGCGCGGTGGTGCTGGCCATTGACTCCGCACAGGGCATTCTCGATTGTCCGGCTACGCCTCTGATCGATGCGCCGAGCGTCGGGTCGAATCTCGGGCATATTCGCGGCGTGATCCAGCTCGAGGACGGCTTGGTGCTGATTCAGGATTTGGAGCATTTTCTGTCGTCGGACGAAGCGCGCACTCTCGATGAGGCGATGCGTGAGCAGGCCGCGGATGCAAGTTGATGTGATGCCCGATGCCCTCTGGCAGCGAGTCAGTGAATTCGTCGCTCAGAGTACCGGGCTGCATTTTCCGGCCGAACGCCAGCCGGATTTGCAGCGCGGACTCGCGTCCGCGGCGGCGGAATTCGGCTTCGCCGACGGCGTCAGCTGCGCGGACTGGTTGTTGTCGGCGCCCCTGACCCGGCCGCAACTGCACGCTCTGGCGAGCCATCTTACCGTCGGAGAGACTTATTTTTTCCGCGAGCGGAAGGCCTTCGACGCGTTGGCCGCGCACATATTGCCGGAGCTGCTTCGCCGCCGCCGTGGCCGCGAGCAGCGGCTGCGCCTGTGGAGCGCAGCCTGCAGCACTGGGGAGGAAGCTTATTCGCTGGCAATCCTGGTGCAGCAGCTGCTGCCGGATTGGCGCGACTGGGAAGTGACGATTTTGGCCACGGATATCAACGAGCGCTCTCTACGGAAAGCGGTCGCCGGCGTTTACGGCGAATGGTCGTTTCGCGAGTCCCCCTCCGAATTCAAGGAGCGCTATTTCATACGAGCCTCTGATGGCCGCTTTACGGTTGCACCGGAAATCAGAGAATGCGTGCGCTTCGCGCACATGAATCTTGCGCAAGACGGCTTCTCCTCGTCGACGATCAATACCGGTTCGATGGACATCATCTTCTGCCGGAATGTACTCATTTACTTCACGCCGGCGCACGCGCGCAAGCTGGTGGAGAACTTACGCCACTCGCTGGTGGATGAAGGCTGGTTGGTCGTCAGTCCCAGCGAATGTTCGCAGGCCCTATTCTCTCAATTTGTGGCCGTTAATTTTCCCGCCAGCATTCTGTACCGGAAAGGCAGTCCTGAGGAAAGAGGCCTGTTGAATTTGGCACCGCGGTCTTGCGGCACGCCCGCAGAAAGCACTGCAACGGCATTCGACCCGCCGCAACCATCGGTTATTGCGCTCGCGAACGCCGCTGCGCCGGAAAAGCCCCCTGCGATGCCTGAGCAAGTGCTCCCGGCCGAGACCGAATCATCGCAACCGTTTTCCCTGCAGGCGCGTACCCTGGCGAACCAGGGTCGGCATGCCGACGCGCTGGTCTGGTGCGAACGTTGGATCGCCGCGAACAAGATCGACGCTGCCGCCCACTACGTGCACGCAACAGTCTTGCAGGAAATGGGAGAGCGTGAGGCGGCGCGCCGCTCATTACAGCGGGCGGTCTACCTTCAGCCTGACTTCGCCTTGGCGCATTTCGTGCTCGGCAATTTCGCCCGCGCCGACGCGCGCACGACGGAGGCGGAAAGGCATTTTTTGAACACGCTGTATGTGCTGCGCGATTCTTCGCCGGACGCGCTGCTCCCAGAGTCCGACGGTTTGACCGCCGGCCGGCTCGTGGAAATCATCACTACCCTGCTTGCGCAGACCGACAGCGCAGACTCCTCGGGAGGCGCTCCCAAATGACAGACAGTAACGCTGAGGCCGAACGGATTCTTCGCGCTCGCGCGAAGGCTCTGGCGATTCCGCCGCGCCGGTCAATGTCCGCGGGCGCAATGCTGGAGCTGCTCGAGTTCCGGCTGGCTTCGGAGCGTTATGCGCTGGAAACCCGCCATGTTCGAGACGTGCATCCGCTGCGGGACCTGACACCTTTGCCCTGTACTCCGGCTTTTGTGCTGGGCATCGTCAATGTGCGCGGCCGTATTCTGCCAGTGCTCGATTTGAAGAAATTCTTCGACCTGCCGGAGCACGGCTTGACGGATCTGCACCGGATCATCCTGGTGCAGGAAAATGATCTCGAGTTCGGCCTGTTGGCGGACGTGATCGTGGGAGTGCGCAGCGTGGCGGCCGACAGCCTGCAGCCCTCGCTGCCGACGCTCACGGGCATCCGCGCGGAATATCTGAAGGGGATCGGCGAGGAGCGCCTCGTCGTTCTAGAGATGGAGCGCATCCTCGCAGATCCGAAAATCATCGTGCATCAAGAAGTCGAAAGTTGATTCCCATCAATTAATGGAGTTCGGGCTTATGAAGTGGAACGTCGGGACCAAGATCAGCGCCGGATTCGGCATCACGCTGGCGATCTTCGTGATCGTCGGTACGGTTTCCTACCTGAGCGTTACCAAGCAGACCGAAGCCGCGTCTTGGGTCGCACATACGCGCGAAGTCCAGAATCAACTCACCGAGCTGCTCGCGAGTCTGCAGGACGCCGAAACCGGCCAACGCGGCTACGTGATTACGGGAGTCGAAAGCTATCTGGCGCCGTATACGGACGGCGCCGCCCGAGCCGAGGACATTCGCAGGCACCTGGCTCAGCTCGTCGAGGACAATCCCCGGCAACAAGCCCGCGTCGCCAGCCTCGCGTCGCTCATCACCGATAAACTCGCGGAACTTCAACAGGTCATCGACGTCCGCAAGGCCCGTGACTTCGCGGCCGCGCAGAGCATCGTGTCGACCGACAAGGGCAAGAAGATCATGGACGCGATCCGCGGTGTGCTCAAGGACATGAATTCGGAAGAAGAGGATCTGTTGAAGACACGCGCGAGCCTCGCGCAAGCCGATGCGCACGAAGCGAAGCTGACCATCGTGCTCGGCACGCTGGTCGCGCTGATCCTTGCCGGACTCGCGGGCCTGATCATCACCCGCGACATCGCCGGCCCGCTCAAGAACTTGACCGGCCTTGCCGAACGGATCACAGCCGGGGACTTAAGCTCCGCCGTGGCCGTTAGTGAGCGCAGCGATGAGGTCGGCGCCCTGACCCGCGCGTTCGAACGCATGACGCGCTTTTTGCGCACCATGGCGGCCGCCGCCGAGCAGATCGCCGCAGGCGATTTGCGCTCGAACCTACAGCCGCAATCGCCCAACGATGTTCTCGGCAACGCCTTCGTACGCATGACGGACAATCTGCGCAGGCAGATCGGCGGCGTCGTGGAAGGCGCCGCGGTACTGGGCTCCGCCGCCACCGAAATTGTGGCATCAACCGCTCAGCTCGCCTCAGGCGCCAGCGAATCCGCTGCGGCGGTAAGCGAGACCACGACCACCGTGGAGGAGATCCGCCAGACCTCGCAGCTTGCCAGCCAAAAGGCGAAAGCGGTCGCCGACAGCGCGCAGAAAGCAGTGCAGATCTCGCACACCGGGCGCAAGTCCACCGAGGATGTCACTGCCGGAATGGGCCGCATTCGCACGCAGATGGAAGCCATTGCCGAAAGTATGATGCGCCTCAGCGAGCAAACTCAGACCATCGGCCAGATCATTGCCACGGTGGAAGACCTGGCCGCGCAGTCTAATCTTCTGGCGGTCAACGCCGCCATCGAGGCCGCCAAGGCCGGCGAGCACGGCAAGGGATTCGGCGTCGTGGCCCAGGAGGTCAAGAGTCTGGCCGAGCAATCGCGCCAGGCAACCGACCGCGTCCGCACCATTCTCAGCGACATCCAAAAGGCCACGACCGCGGCGGTGATGGCCACAGAGCAGGGCGGCAAGGCGGTCGAAGCGGGCGGGAAGCAAACTGAAATGGCAGGCGAGGCCATCGCCGCGCTCGCCGGCAGCGTGACCGAGGCTGCGCAGGCCGCGACGCAGATTGCCGCATCGAGCCAGCAGCAGCTGGTCGGCATGGACCAGGTGGCCGGAGCGATGGAAAACATCAAGCAGGCGAGCACCCAGAACGTGGCGAGCGCAAAGCAATTGGAGACGGCGGCGCGCAATCTCAATGATCTGGGACAGAGACTGAAGCAACTGGTCGAGAGTTACACGGTCTGATGACCGCCGCAGAAGAAGCATTTCTCCGCAGCCTGCGCGCGACGTTCAAAGTCGAGGCCGCTGAGCACTTGCAGGAGATCGGCACCGGTCTCTTGGAATTGGAGCAGGCGGCTGCGCCCGCGGAGCAGCTCGAGATCATAGAAACGGTGTTTCGGGCTGCGCACAGCCTCAAGGGTGCCGCCCGCGCGGTCAATTTGACCGAGATCGAATCACTCTGCCAATCGCTCGAAGAGCTGTTTGCCGCATGGAAGCGCCGCGAGAGCTTGCCGAGCCCGGCGACGCTCGACACTGCGCATCGGGCCGTCGACAAGATATCCGAGGTGCTTTTCGGTCGCGCCGATGAGATCTCGCCTCAACCTGTACCGACGCCGACGAGCGAGAGCGAGACCGTGCGCATCACGGTGGGCGCACTGGACGCGCGGTTATTGGAAGCCGAAGAAATGCTGGGGGCGAAGCTCGCGGCGAACCAGCGGGCGACTGACTTGGGTGCATTGGCCGGCCGATTCGAGCAATGGCGCAAGGAATGGGCGAGGCTGCAGCCGCGCACGCGCGCTCTGCGGCAGGCGCTGGAGCGGACGCGGGAAGGGGCCGATTCGCCCGACTTGCGCGGGCTGGCCGAGTTCTTCGATTGGAATCACGACTACTTGCGCGCGCTGGAAGGAAAAGTGACGGCGCTACGGCGCACGGCCGAACAGGATCGGCTTCTCATCGGAAAGCTGGTCGATGACCTGTTGGAGAATTCCAAGAGACTGCTCATGCTGCCCATGGCGACGCTGAGCCCGTTGCTCGCCAAGCTGGTTCACGACCTGTGCCGGGATCAAGGCAAGGAAGCGGAACTGACCATCCACGGCGAGGAAGTCACGATCGACAAGCGGATCCTGGAACAATTGAAGGATCCGTTCATTCATCTGCTGCGCAACTGCATCGATCACGGCATCGAGACCCCGGAGCAGCGCCGCCGCGCAGGCAAGCCGCCCCGCGCCGCAATCACGCTGACGGTATCCCCGATGAACAGCAACCAGGTGGAAATCTCCCTCAGCGACGATGGAGCGGGCATCGACATCGAGAAGGTCAAGGCGGCCGCAGGAAAGCGCGGGATCGCCATACCGGCCTCGGCGGATCAGCACGGAGAATCGGCCGCGCTGGAGTTGGTCTTCGAGACCGCCGTGTCGACCAGTCCGATGATCACGCAGGTATCAGGCCGCGGTTTGGGGCTTGCAATCGTCCGCGAGAAGACCGAGAAGCTTGGCGGCCGCGTGGCGATCGAGAGCCGCCGCGGCTTCGGCACCACCCTCCGAATGACGCTGCCATTGACGATGGCGACGTTTCGCGGCGTCTTGATCGAGTCCGCGCAACGTTTGTTCATCGTACCCACCGCGCAAGTCGAGCGAGTGACGCGCTTCAAACCGCAAGACGTTCAAACGGTTGAAGGCCGCAGAACCCTCGAGTTCAACGCGAACGCTGTATCGCTGGTGGATCTGGCCGAGGTGCTGCAATTGCCGCCGGCACAGCACAGGCCCGACGCCCCACCGGCGACCCCCGTCTTGATCTTAGGTGCCGGCGAGCAGCGCGTGGCCTTTGCGGTGGACGCGGTGCTCGATGAACGCGAGGTGCTGGTCAAAACGCTTCCGAAGCCTTTGTCCAGGGTACGAAACATTGCGGGCGCCACCGTGCTGGGCTCCGGTGAAGTCGCGCCCATCCTGAACGTGTCGGATCTGCTGAAGTCCGCCAGAACAGCGGGTGCCGCGCCGCGGGCTCCACTTGCGTCGGCGCCGGCCCAGAGGCCGACCAAGAAGATTCTGGTCGTCGAGGACTCCATCACCTCGCGCATGCTGCTGAAAGGAATACTCGAATCCGCCGGCTACGAGGTGAAAACCGCGATCGACGGTATCGACGGATTCACTGCATTGCGTACGGAGCACTTCGACCTGGTTGTCTCGGACGTAGAAATGCCCCGCATGAATGGTTTCGATCTGACGACGAGAATTCGCGCGGACCGCACCTTGGCGGAAGTGCCCGTCGTGTTGGTGACGGCGCTCGAATCACGCGAGGATCGCGAACGCGGCATCGATGTCGGCGCCAACGCCTATTTGGTGAAGAGCAGTCTCGATCAGAGCAACTTGTTGGAAGCTCTGCGCAGGCTGGCATGAGCGACAAAATCAAAGTCCTGGTGGCCGACGATACGCAGGTGGCGCGGATTCTGTTGGTTGAACTCCTGAACCGGGATCCGCGCATCCGGGTGATCGGCGCCGTAGGCGACGGACAGGCCGCGCTCGACTTTCTCGATGGCGGCGGTGAACGTCCCGACGTCGTGGTCATGGACATCCACATGCCGCGTCTGGATGGCTTCGAGGCCACCCGCCGCATCATGGAAACGCGGCCGTTGCCCATCATCATCTGCACGGCGACGGCCGCTCCCCAGGATGTCGCCGTGGCTTTCCGCTCCATGGAGGCAGGGGCCGTCGCTTGCGTGGAGAAGCCCGTCGCGCTCGGCGTCGATTTCGAACCTCGGCTGCAGAATCTGCTGCAAACCGTGTGTCTGATGTCCGAAGTCAAGGTCGTGCGCCGCTGGAACCGGTCGCGCAGCGCGCCTGCGGTACCGACTGCGAACGGCTCGACCGTTGCGCGAGCCGCAGTCCCCGGAGTCAGGCTGATCGGCATAGGCGCCTCCACCGGCGGGCCGCTGGTCCTGCAGACCATTCTCTCCGGACTGCCGAAGGACTTTCCGGTGCCCCTGCTCATCGTGCAGCATATAGCGCGCGGATTCCTGTCGGGCATGGTGGATTGGTTGAGTCAAACCACCGGCTTGCGCGTGCGCATCGCGGCGCACGGCGCTCCCGCTCTTCCCGGCCACGCGTATGTCGCGCCCGATGATTTTCATCTCGCTGCGGACGCCCGCGGCCACATGGTGTTGGCACGCGAGGAGCCCGAGAAGGGATTGAGGCCGGCCGTCTCGTATCTTTTCCGTTCGCTGGCCGACACGTATGGCGCGAACTCGGTCGGAGTGCTGCTCACCGGCATGGGCAAGGACGGCGCAGTGGAGCTGAAACGGATGAAGGATCACGGCGCGCATACCATCGCTCAGGACCGCGAAAGCTCGATCGTGCACGGCATGCCGGGCGAGGCGATCGAGCTGGGCGCAGCCATCCAAATCCTTCCCGCGGACAAGATCGCCGGCGCCCTTCTCGCCCAGGTCGGGCGCTGGCGCACGTCAATAGGAGAATTCCAGCCATGAGCACCGTCGCGACGCCGCCGAAAACAATTCAGCACATACTCATTGCCGAGGACAGCCCAACTCAAGCGCAACGGTTGCAACACATTCTCGAACAACAGGGTTACCGGGTCACCGCGACTGCAAACGGACGACTCGCCCTGCAGGCCGCCCACCGCGACAGGCCTGCGCTCATCATCAGCGATGTCGTCATGCCGGAAATGAACGGCTACGAGCTGTGCAGACAGGTCAAAGCGGATGCACGCTTGGGCGATGTCCCTGTGGTCCTGGTGACCACTCTGTCCGATCCCCACGACGTCATCCGTGGGCTGGAGTGCCGAGCGGACAATTTCATTCTCAAGCCTTACGAAGCGGACCAACTGCTGCACCGCATAACGTTCGTGCTGATAAACAGTCAGATGCGGCAAAACGATCAGCCGGGAATGGGGCTGGAAATCGTGTTCAGCGGTCAGAAGCACTTCATAACTGCGGACCGGCTGCAGATCCTCAACCTGCTGCTGTCCACCTACGAGGCCGCCATGCAGCGCAATGCAGAACTCAGTGCCACCCGGGACACGCTGCGACAGACAAACAAGGAGCTCCAGCAAATGACGCTCGAGCTGGAGGACCGCGTCCTCGCGCGTACGCGCGAGCTCGAGCTCAGCAACGAAGCACTGCGCCAAGCACAGCAGGCTTTGATTCAACAGGAACGACTGCGCGCGCTCGGTCAGATGGCAAGCGGCATTGCGCATGACATCAACAACGCGATCTCGCCGATCTCGCTCTATACGGAATCGCTGCTGGAGCGCGAGACCACCTTGAGTCCGGGCGCGCGCGATCGCTTGGTGACCATCCAGCGCGCCATCGACGATGTGGCCCAGACGGTGGCACGTATGCGGGAGTTCTACCGCCCGCGTGAGCCGGAACTGGATCAGGCGGATGTCGGGCTGAACAAGCTCGTGCAGCAGGTCGTCGAGTTGACGCGTGCGCGCTGGAGCGACCAACCCCAGCGGCGAGGCATCATGATCGAACTGAAGCCCATACTCGCATCCGAACTTCCCGATATTCGCGGTGCCGACAATGAAATCCGCGATGCATTGACCAATTTGGTATTCAATGCCGTTGACGCGATGCCGGATGGCGGAATAATCGAAGTCCGGACGAGCGTGCGGAGCGTTACCACGCAGGGGGGCACGCCAACGCGGAACGTATGCCTGGAAGTCAGTGACACTGGCGTCGGCATGGACGAAGAAACACGGCGCCGTTGTCTGGAGCCGTTCTTCACCACCAAGGGCGAGCGGGGCACAGGAATGGGCCTGGCGATGGTGTATGGAATGGCGCAGCGTCATGGTTGCGCGCTCGAGATCGACAGCAAGCCCGGCGCCGGCACCACGATTCGGCTCGTCTTCCCGATCAGCACCGCGGGTTCGGTCCCCGCCGCTCCAGTTTACACGCCGCAAGCTCAGGCCCGCAGCTTGCGCATACTGGTCGTGGACGACGATCCGGTCTTGACCCAATCATTGCACTGCATTCTGGAGGAAGACGGGCATCGCGTGATCGTCGCCGATGGCGGCCAAGCAGGCATCGACGCCTTCCATAGCGCGCGTCAAGCGCTTGTGCCTTTCGATATTGTCATTACGGATTTAGGCATGCCTCATGTCGATGGACGCCAAGTCGTTGCCAGCGTGCGCGCGGCGACACTCGACACTCCCATCATCATGCTTACGGGCTGGGGACAGCGTCTGCAGGCAGACAACGAACAGACGCCGCACGTGGATCGGCTGCTGAGCAAACCGCCACGCTTACAAGAATTGCGCAAGGCCCTTGCTGAACTGACTTCCGACCGTGGGCGTCAGTAGGACGGTTTGGCGGCGGCTCATGAATAGTGAGTGACTATCCGACGTGGAGGTTCAACGTCAATCAATAGTCGCCTTTCGCCGCGCGGATTGTTGCCGGCGAGCTGAGGGCGGCGATTGCACAAGTGATAAAGACGGAGACGTGGAGTAAATTAGTACTCGGTGAGGGGAGGGCGCGAGTGGTTGATCCAGCGTTGAACGCTGGGCCTATGCCACTGATGGTTGGCATAGTCGACGAGTCGCTGAGGTGCCGAGTCGCCGTGCGCCACAAGGCGCTGCAGCATCATTGCCAAAT
>DATHFB010000132.1:0-4530 GCA_035318305.1 Steroidobacteraceae bacterium
ACCGGCGTGTTCCGCTTGGAAACCGGGTTCAACCCGACATCAGGAAGACTGACGGATGGTCCGGCCTCATTGGTTGCCAACAATGGAAGATCGAACGCCACCAAGATTTCTGCCGGCGATTCCAGCCGCGCGGGTCAACCGTTCCAGGGCGCGGCCTACGCCGGCATCAGCTCGAAGACCTTCGGCACGCTGACCTTTGGCCGCCAGGGCACGCTGATGTCCGAAGCCCTGTCCAAGTACGATCCGCAGCTGCAATCCAACGCGTTTTCGCCGATCTCTCTGCAGGGAACCGCGGGTGGCTTTGGCGATACGCAGAATAGAATTTTCGACTCGAGCGCAAAGTATGTGATCAATGTGGGGCCGGCCCATTTCGCGGCCATCCACCAGTTCGGCAGCGACGGGTACGTGCCCGAAAACTCCAACGAAGTGTCGATTGGCGCGGACATCGCCGGCCTGTCGGTGGATGCCATTTGGGGCGTGATACATGGCGCGGTCGCCGGGGCCTCGCTAACCGCCGCCCAGGTACCGACGGTGGCGCCCGGCACTCTGGCCGCCACGATTTCGGACAACACCGGCTATGCGGCCCTCGCCAGCTACAACTTGAAGGAAATCTTCCCCATCAAGTTCTTTGCCGGATGGGAGCGCATCAAGTTCAACAATCCCGAGCACTCGCTTCCTGCCGGGACTCAAGACATCGGCGGCTATATCTTGAGCATCACCAATAACACGGCCTTCAACGTCCAAAAGATATTGCAGATCTCCTGGGCCGGTGCGCGCTATAACCCGATCCCGCAGCTCGATCTGTCGGCCGCGTACTATCAGTACAACCAGAAGAGCTTCAATGCCAACGGCTGCAGCAACATCAGCGCTTCGTCCTGTGCCGGCGAATTGCATGATGCCTCCTTGGTGGCCGACTATCATTGGACCAAGCGCTTCGACACCTACGCAGGCGTCAACTACTCGATCGTTCAAAACGGCCTCGCGAACGGCTATCTGTTCACGTCCGATTGGACGCCGATGGTCGGCGTGCGGTTCAACTTCTAAGGTCCCTCTAAATCCAAGACCAACATGCGGTTCACGGCTTTTGGCCGTGAACCGCATTCTGTCAGCGATCGTTCATCCGAAGATCGCGGCCCCTTTGGGGCCATGGATTCCATTCTCGACATGCGCCCTCCGACACGGGTAGGATCACCCTTCAGAGAAGCTGGAGGGGATCTCGCGATGAATAACACAGAAAAGAAGCGCGGCGGATGGAGCTGGTGGTACCTGCTCTTCGTTGTTCAGTTCGCGGTCGCTCTTTGGCCGCCCCTTTACAATCGGGCCGAGCCTTACCTATTCGGAATTCCGTTCTTCTATTGGTTCCAGCTGCTGTGGGTGATCGTCAGCGCCGTGTTCACGGCGATAGTCTATTTCGCCGTCGAAGAATAAATAGAAAGCAGACAAGGGGACGCTCGTGAAGGAAGTGAACTGGATTGCGCTGACCATATTTGTGTTGTTGTTTGGATTTATCACCTGGCTGGGATTCGCGGCGGCTCGCTGGCGCAAGGGCGATCTCGACCTGCTCCATGAGTGGGGCTTGGGCGGCAGGCGCTTCGGCACCATCATTACCTGGTTTCTGGTCGGCGGCGACGTCTACACCGCCTACACCTTCATCGCGATTCCGGCGCTCGCGTTCGGCGCCGGCGCGGTGGCGTTCTTCGCCGTGCCTTACACCATCATCATTTATCCCTTGATGTTTCTTATCTTTCGGCGCCTGTGGAATGTCTGCAGCAAACACGGCTACATCACGGCGGGCGACTTCGTGAAGGGCCGCTTCGACAATCGCTGGCTGGCGCTGGCGGTCACGATTACCGGCATCGTCGCGACCATGCCCTACATCGCGCTGCAGCTCGTGGGCTTGCAGGTGGTCATCGGCGCGCTCGGTATTTCCGGTAGCGGACTGATGGCGGATCTGCCGCTGTTCATAGCCTTTGTGATTCTGGCCGCATTCACTTATTCGAGCGGCCTGCGCGCGCCGGCGTCCATTGCCATCGTCAAGGACATTTTGATTTACGTCACCGCGATCGCTGCCGTCATTGTCATTCCGTATGAGCTGGGGGGATTCGGCAAGATATTCTCTGCGGTGCCCGCACAGAAGTTGTTGTTGGCGGTACCCGGCCCCAATACCACCGGCTCGTACAGCGGCTATGCCACTCTGGCCTTGGGATCGGCACTGGCACTGTTCCTGTATCCGCATACTCTGACCGGCATCTTGAGCGCCAGCAGCGGCAAGGTAATCCGCCGCAACGCCGCGATGTTGCCGGGATACACGTTCATGCTGGGATTGCTCGCGCTGTTCGGTTTCTTCGTGATCGCCAGCGGCGTGGATAAGCTTCCGGAGTACGCTGCAGGGTTCAAGCAATTCGGCAACAATTTTGCCGTGCCCGCGCTGCTTTTGCACAGCTTTCCGGCCTGGTTTGCGGGCATAGCCTTCGCCGCGATCGGCATCGGCGCACTGGTGCCGGCGGCCATCATGTCGATCGCAGCGGCCAATTTGTACACGCGCAACATTCATCGGGAGTTCATCAACAAGAACCCCACCGACAAGCAGGAAACGCATGTCGCGAAATTGACATCGCTGATCGTCAAGGTCGGGGCGCTGATATTCATCTTGTTCGTGCCCACGCAATACGCCGTTCAACTGCAGCTGTTGGGCGGCATCTGGATCATTCAGACGCTGCCTCCCGTCATGCTTGGCGCCTATACGCGCTGGTTCAATTCATGGGCGCTGCTGGCCGGTTGGGCGGTCGGGACGTTTGCCGGAACCTGGATGGCCATCGCCGTCAAACTGACGAACACCTATCCGCTTCATGTGGGAGACCATACCTTCCCCGGATACAGCGCCGTGTACAGCCTAATCGTCAATCTCCTGGTAGTGGTTGTGCTGACGCCGCTGTTCAACGCCATGTCCACGAACAAAACTCGAGTCGATCAGACCGTCGCCGCCGACTATCAGGCCTGAGGCGAAGCGATTGCCGCGACGCCGCTGTTCTTCGCGGCGTTGCGGTCCCCGGCGGCGTTGCGCTCACGCTGATCATGGCGCGGAACTCGTGAGCGAACGTCGAAACGCGGCGATGATGGCCGGTTGCGGCCGGCGGATGGCCGGGACGGCCTGATAGTTTTGCCAGCCGCCCCCGAGGCTTTTGTAGAGCTGCACGAACTGCTCACCCTGGGCCACCTGAGCCACCGCATACTGCTCCTGTAGATCGTAGAATTCGCGTTCGGCATCGACGACGTTGAGAAAATCGGTGAGGCCGCGATTGTATCTGCGGGTCGCCAAATCAACCGCGCGCTCGCCCGCCAACACGGCGGTGCTCAATTTCTCCATGCGGACTTGTTGCGCTTGATAGGCGTCGAGCGACGTGTCCACTTGCTGCACGGCATTCAAGATGGTCTTGCGATAATTCACCATGCTCGCCCGAGCGGCCAGATGGGCGATGTCCACTTGCGCGTCCAACGCGCCGAAATCCAGAAGCGGCCACACCGCTCCGGGTCCGAAGGACCAGATGTGTTTGCCGACACTCGGGATGGTTCCCCAGCCTTGCGACTGGCTGCCAATCGAACCGATGAGGGCGACCTGTGGAAAAAGGTTGGCCGTTGCCACGCCGATGCGCGCGGTCGATGCCGCGAGTTCGCGCTCCGCTTGCTGAATGTCCGGCCGGCGCTTCAAGAGATCGAGGGGAACACCCGGTGCGGCTGGAGCGGGCATCGATGGAATGAGGTCGGGTTTCGAGAGCTCCTGAACCATGTTTTCGGGATACTCGCCAACGAGGACGGCAAGTGCGTACTGCGCCGCGTTAGCCTCGGCTTCCACCGGTGCGATCTCAGCCTCGAGCGTTGCCAGTTCGCGGGTCGCAAGAGCCACATCGAGCTCGTTCGTGATTCCGCGCTCATAGCGAATCGTGACGATGCGCAGCGACTCGCGCAGCACATCGCTGGCCTTGTGCAAGATGCTGGCGCGAACTTGAAAGCCCCGCAGATCAACATAGGCGCGCACCACGTTGGCCACCACAGCCGTCAGGACATCGTAGCGGGCGGCGCGCGCCGCTTCGGTGTCAGCCCGCGCAGCCTCGAATTCACGGCGGAATTTGCCGAAGATATCAAGCTCCCATACCGCATCGAAGCCTGCAATCGTGTTGATTTGCTGCAGACCCGTGCCGGTGTCCGCGGACCGAAGTCCCGCATCCGCGCGACCCTTGGTGAGGTCACTTCCGGTGCCGCGCCCGGCGGCGGCGCTGGCGTCCACGTCCGGCAATGCGTGTCCCAGGACGACCGCCTCATAAGTGCGTGCTTGCTGCAAGCGGTCCAACGCGATTTCCAGGTCGAGGTTGGACTTGACGGCGCGATCCACGAGCGAGTCCAATTCCGCGTCGTTCAACGCGCGCCACCAGGTTGCCAAGTCCGGGGCAGGGGACTTAGGGGCGGCGTCCGAGCCAAGCGAACTGGCACCCGTTGTTGCCGCGAAACTCGCCGGCTCATCCGGAGGCGGCG
>DATHFB010000133.1:0-6594 GCA_035318305.1 Steroidobacteraceae bacterium
CGCGGGTGCGCGGCAACCTTGCGGCCTTGCGAGACGCCGAATGCATCAAAGCCGCCGAATTGCGGAGCATACCGTTCCGGGTCGGCCTCAAACGTATGCAAATGCGTGTTGGTGACAAAGTAGAACTTTGAGCCCTTGTAGTCGGCGCTAAGCTCTTTCTTGCCGGGAATCGGTTCCGGCGCCGGCGCAAAATACGAGATTGCGTCGTAGCTGTTCAGCGCGACGCCATTTTCCTCGAAAAAATCTCCGGCCAACGCATAGCTAGCGGTGACGCTCAAGACTGCAACTGAAGCAAGACGAAGGATTGATCGGTAAATCACGGTAGTCTCCAAGTGGTTTCGACAAAGAAGTTCAACGTATCCCCTGGATTACGTCAGCCCTCGCGGCGGCGGATTCATCAACCGCGATGACGGCAAAGGGCAATAACCCCAAGATGACTGAGAGAAATAAGGCGCTGACGTTGACGAGGGCTTTCATTGGCATCTCCCGGGTGGTACTGAACCGTGGAGGCACTCTAATCGGTGATTTAGGCCCCCGGTGGGGTGTGCGCTGAACCGTCGGATCCACGGCGTGAGCGGCAAAAGAGGGTCGCGAACGGTATGCCGGATGCGTCAGCCGGACGCCAGATCCACCCAAGTCGGCGCGTGGTCGCTTGCTTTTTCCCAGCCGCGCACCTCGCGATACACGCCCGCACCGGCCAAGCGGCCGGCGACCGAGGGGCTGAGAAGCAAATGATCAATCCGCAGTCCGGCGTCGCGGCCATACGCGTTTCGAAAATAATCCCAGAACGTATAAATCTGCTCGTTCGGGTGCATGGCGCGCAATGCATCGACCCAGCCGTGCTTGATGAGATGCGCGAACGCCTCGCGAACCTCGATTCTGAACAGCGCGTCGTCAACCCAGCGTTCCGGTTTGTACACGTCAGACTCGGTCGGTATCACATTGTAGTCGCCGGCGAGGACCACGGGAGCACCCGACAGGAGCAGCTCAGCGGCATGCGCGATCAGCCGATTGAGCCAGCGCAGCTTATATTCGAATTTGGGGCCCGGCGCCGGATTGCCGTTCGGTAAATACAGGCATCCGATCACAATGCCGTCGACCGTCGCTTCGATGTATCGGCTATGGGCATCGTCAGGATCGCCGGGCAGGACCCGTCTTATTTCAAGAGGCTCTGAACCCTTGGTCAGGATTGCCACCCCGTTCCAGCTTTTTTGCCCGTGCCAGATGACTCCGTAGCCGGCATCGCGAATCGCAGTCTCGGGAAATCGATCCTGCGGCGCCTTCAATTCCTGAAGGCACACGACATCCGGTGAGGATTCTCCGAGCCAGCGCAGCAGATTGGGCAGCCGCGCATTTATGCTGTTGACATTGTAGGTAACGATTCTCATGAGGCTGCCGCAAAATATCACAGCATGGCGCGTTGCACGAACCAGACCGGCGGGCGGCCTCGGCTCTAAGGATCGACCCAGGCATCGCTGTGCTTGATGCGTTCAATCAGCGCCCGCGGATCGAGCTTGCGAAAGCCTGTCGGAAGGTCGAACAGACTCGCCGGCTGCGCTTCGATTCGAATGTGTTCCAGTGCGATCGTCGTGCCATCTGCCGCCAGCAGCTTCACCGGGAATTCCAGAACCGAATCGATCCAGCGCAGACTCGAGCTGTCCGCCGAGGTCACCTGGTATCGGATGGTCCGGCGGTCACCGGCGGGTTCCTCATCAATTCGCTCGCAACGCCAGTCGCCGCCGGCGTTCGGCGCGCCCGCGGTCGCGGCCGCCGCCTGCCATCGGCGGCAGGGATCCTTGGGATCGAGCGGGACAAAAATTTGCGTGAAGCGGCTCGATTGTTTGGCATCCATAAAAACCTGCTGTGCGGGCCGCACGAAATGGGCGGTTCCCGCATCGCCGTCAATGAGAAGAAAGCCGGCAGAGGCTTCGGGTGTCTCGATGCGTACCTTGTGATTCGACACGTACAATTTGGCGGCCGCGCCCAGCGCCAATCCGGCTGCATCACGGCTCACGATATCAGCCGAGAATTCGGCTGCGTGCACCGCTTGCGCGAAGCTGCCGGCACCCGCCAGGCCGAGTGTCAGACACAGTGCGATGGTTTTCTGAGAAAGCGTTGAATGCATGGCCCCGGGCATTGTTGATAAAAAAAAGGTGCCGACCGGACCCACCAGGGTCAGATCGGCACCTGTTTCAGTTTAACCGTCCGTTATTGAAGGAAGGGTTGATTCACCTCATGGTCGAAATCGAACATGTCAAACAGATCCGACAATGCCGGCATGTTGGCGGGCACATACGGTTGACCGTCGCGCGTCTTGGGATTCGGCAGATTGTCGCGGCTGCGATCCGTCAACGGTTTCAACTTCCAGTTGCGCTCGATGAATTTCAAGAGCGAGACATGGTCGGCGTAGGCATGATTGACTTTGCCGCCCGTGGAGTACGCCGAGAGCGTCAGCAAGGGAATGCGCGGCCCGTCGCCGAAGAAATCGATCGGCTGGATGAACCCCGAGTCCCAGTAGCCGCCGGCCTCGTCCCAGGTAATGAATACCGCGGTCTCTGCCTTGAGCTTCGGATTGGCCTCGAGCGCCTCGAGTACTTGTTGCACATACGCTTCGAACAGATCGATCTTCGATGACTGAGGATGGCCATCGAGCAATCCGTCCGGCTTGCCGAAAGAGACCGAGGGAAGGGTGTCGCTCTTTATATTCGCCAGCAGGTCGACGGTGTCCTTGATGTGAGCCGCCCGCTGTGCCGGATTGCCCATGATCGAGGTCGCGTACTGGAAAGGATTGCAGATCTGGCAGTAGGCAACGCCCAGTGCATGGGCCGGATCGGCGACCGCCGCCTCACCCAACGCTGTCGAGGAATTCACCACGCCGGCCGTGCCGGCCGTCACGGCGTCATTCGCGAGAGCGACTGCGTCGTTGTAAGCACCGCCGAAGTAAGCCCAGGTGATGTTCTTCTCATTGAGTGCATCGCCGATGGTGCGCACAGAAGACGGGGGCAGCATTTTCTGCGTTGCCGGTGACGGCGCCCGGAAGCCATTGGGCAGGAAGCCGGGGTTGGTGTTGTCCAGCATGTAGTAGTGTGCTGTGGCGCAGTTGGGCTCGGCGCGATAAGGCAGGGCCTCGAGATAGCTGACGATGGGCGCGATGCCCGGCTGCGTGAAATCCGAACAATTCGCGAAATTGTTGTCGGCGGTGTACCGGTTGGTGGTACCTGCGACCGGGTTCGGGTTCGCGACCTGGCTCGCCGGCGGCGTGATGGGATTGCCGTTGCCGTCGCTCCAGAAACCTGCATCGCCGGTGCCTATCATGAAGTGATTGGCGCCGGTGCCGCCTTGAACCGACTGGTGGAAATTATCGCTGAAGCTGAAGCGGTCAGCGAGGGTCTTGAGCAGCGAAGCCTCTTCCTGCTCCGCGTCGTAGAAGCCCATGGAGTTGCCTTCGCTGAAGTTGTGCTGAACCGCAGGAACCTTGCTGTCATCGAGGCTGTAGGTTGCCATCACGAAGGGGAACAAATCGTTGAGGCATCCGCTGGGGTTCGCCTTGGTGGCGTTCGCAACGCTGCAATCCGACTGCTGCCACGCCTGGAAGAACCGATGTGTCGTGTCGCCGGTGTAGTCGTCGTCGCTGATATTCGGTCCCTGCAGAACGAATGGTCCGTTCGGCAGGATGCCGGAGTTGGGAATGCGGGTGTCGAGGCTGTTAGCCGCCAGGTTCGAAAAGCCCGTTGTCAAAATCGTATCGGTGTTCGCGTTGAAATCCGGGTTCGGATCAATCGCGGCAATACCCGCCAAAGCAGCCGCAGAAAACGGCGGGCCTGACGAACTTTGCGCCGAAGGCGTGCCGGCGGTATTCGGCTGCGGCATTTGGCCGCGATCGTCGTAGGCGACCTTCGCGTTGCGAGGAGCGCCAATATAGAACAGCGGTTGGCGCGCCACCGAGAACTGCTGGGCCAGGGAGAAGTTCGCGCCCGGCGAACCGTCCTCGTTGACGATGCCCTTTGAAAGCAGATTCGAAATGGTTTGGTGCTTGCCCTTCGGCTTATAGACGCCGAAGGTATGATCCGTACCGCGATTCTCACCGATGAGAATGATGACATGCTTGATCGGAGATTCCGTCTTGACGAAATCGGCAGGATCCCTGTCTTTGGATTTGTCGTCCGCAATTCCGACAGTCGCCGCGAGCGAGAACGACAATGTCGCGCTCATTGCCCACGCCAAATGATTTCGACCATTAATTCGCATAGTTGCCCCTTTCTAGTTGGAACGTAAAAACCGAGTTGCGAAAGTAGCGGGCAACTGTCTCAGTTGCGTGAATCTATTATTTCAGTTCTCGTTCCGACCGCATGCCGGTCGCGGTGTTTGCGCCGATTGAAAATATTGCAAACGCAATGTCAGTGAGAGGCGACAGTTGCGTTGGTTGTTTGTCGCATCGCTGCGTGCGTGTCGTGAGGTGCCGGACTAAACGAGGACCAAGGTTCCGCCGCTTGCAGCGCCATCGGCGCGGCTGCGAATGTCAGTTTTCGATAGGCGAGGTAGTCGGCGGCAGCCTCGCCGAACCGGCCTGCGGCGACATCGAGATCGACTCGATGCAGTGTCTGCCGCAACGCTGCAATCGCGGCGCGCGCCAGCTTGCGCTCGCGGACACCACCGGAAATCTCAGGATTCGCAGGATCCGGATAGCGGTCCGCAAGATCCTGCAACAGATCGCTCACGCTGCGCACCGTAAATGCGACGATCTGCGCGTCATGGCTGGAAATCGCGATGTCGAGAACACCGGCGAATCCGTCGATATCCTCGAGCACGTTGTTGCCGGTGAGGTGGTACTCGGGCCGCACTCCATCGCCGATTGCCGTGAGGTAGGCCTGCATATCGGCTCGATCCTGCGCATTCCAAGCAAGATCGTACACGCGATCGAAGAAATCGATCACCTGAGCGTAACTGTCGAATCGACCATCATGAAAATAGGGCGCGTTGAAATCGGCGTTCGCCAACGTAGGTGTTTTGTAGAGTCCGCCTGAGCCGACATCGTGTTGCCGATGATCGACAAAGGCTGCCGACGGCACATGGCAGCCGGCGCAGCTCATGCTCGAATCATGCGGGAAGGGCTTGCGGAAAAGAGCTTCGCCGCGCAGCTGGGACGGATTTGCGCCGGACGTGAGGCCGCCCGTCTTGTCGAGGCCGGGGTTGGGCAGAAAATCGATATCCTCAATGTAGGCCACGATCGCGTCGAGGATCTGCGACGAGGGCTCGGTCCCCGCGAACTCATTGACGATGACGTTACGTACGAAATCGCGCAGCGAGGCAATGCGCCCGTCATGGCCATAGGGCGCCAGAAGCCGCGCGCCGCGCAGACTGGGGATGGTCACGGGATCCAGTACGCCGTTGTCCGTCTTCGGATTGAACAGGGAATTGCTCGTGTCGAAATTGCCGGGGCGGGTCGAGAGACCGGGAATGAAGAGCTTGGAGTTTGAGGCTCCATTCACATGACAGCTGGCGCAGCTGATATGCGCCTTTTGCGCGGCTTCTCCCAGTGTGTAGGGTGTATTGAAGGCGAGATTGCCAAGATTGGACATGTAGGATTTGCGGCCGCGAGTGGCCTCCGAATGAAATACCTCGCGCGGATTAGTGATCGCATCATCATCGAGTTCGGAACCGATGGGCAACCCCGTGTGGTTGTCGCCGACGGGCGACGGGCGCGCGTTGGACCACAGTCCTACGCAAAGAAGCAGCGCAACCATTACAAAAACCACAGCACCGCCGCGGTGCGGCGCGGCGCGACAAACGAAATTCCACACGCTCACTGGTAAAGACTCCTCGGGCCATTGATTCTCTGTGACTGTCTACCATTCGCGCGTTTCTGCCGTGTGACGGCGGCGGCGGATCGACCGCACTTGCCGCGTCCGATTCGAAATCCAACACCTGGCCGCTCAGCGCGAGCTATATTGACGACCTCTGTGCGGGAGCCTGCTGGGGGGAATCTGTATGACCATCGAAGTTTCGACGGCCAAGCCGGTCGCGGTGGTGGCCGGTGCGGGCCCGGGAAATGGTGCATCCCTTGCCCGGCGCTTTGCCGCGGCGGGCTTCTCCATTGCCCTCCTGGCTCGTCACCGGGACACTCTGGCGCCGATTGAGAATGAATTGCCCGACGCGCACGGCTTCGAGTGCGACGTCACCGTATCGAACTCGGTCACCGCCGCCTTCACCCGCATCAGGAATGAACTCGGCGAGGTGGATGTGCTGCTTTACAACGCCGGATCAGGTCTATTCGGGGACGTCGAGACCATCACACCTGAACAGTTCGAACAATCCTGGCGGGTCAACGCACTGGGTTCCTTCTTATGCGCGCAGCAGGTGATTCCGCGGATGAAGGCGAAGGGCGAGGGCGGCATTATTTTTGTCGGCGCCACGGCCTCGCGCCGCGGCGGCGCGCAGAGCGCCGCATTCGCCCCTGCCAAGGCCGCGCAGCGCAGTCTCCCCGAATCCATGGCGCGCAAACTCTGGCCCATGGGAATTCATGTCGCGCTGATCATCATCGACGGTGCCGTGGATTTGATCAGCGCGACATGAATTCCCATGGGCCAGAGTTTG
>DATHFB010000134.1:0-26271 GCA_035318305.1 Steroidobacteraceae bacterium
ATTCCGTACGGCGGCACGTTTCTGACGTTTTCCGACTATGCCCGCAATGCCGTGCGCATGGCCTGTTTGATGCGCATCCGCGTGATATTCGTTTACACGCACGATTCCATCGGCTTGGGCGAGGACGGCCCGACCCATCAGCCCATCGAGCATCTTGCAAGCCTTCGGGTCATCCCGCATATCGACGTCTGGCGCCCGTGCGATGCGGTCGAAACAGCGGCGGCGTGGGGCGCTGCGGTCGATAATCGCGATGGTCCCACGCTGCTCATCTTGACGCGCCAGGCCTGTGCGCACCAGGCACGCGAAGTGGCTCAGGTGGCCAATATCGCGCGCGGCGGTTATGTATTGATCGAACCTGCGGGGGGGCCGGAGGCGATCGTCATTGCCACGGGGTCCGAAGTCGGAATTGCCGCCGACGCGGTCCGCACCGTGAACGCCAAGGGGCGCAAAGTGCGGCTGGTGTCGATGCCGAGCACGAACAGGTTCGACGCTCAGGACGATGCGTACAAGGAGAGCGTGCTGCCCGCGAAGGTCACGCGCCGGGTCGCCGTGGAAGCGGGCGTACGCGCCGCCTGGTGGCGCTACGTGGGCTTGCAGGGGCAGATTGTGGGCATCGATCATTTCGGCGCCTCGGCTCCTGCCAAGGTGCTGTTTCCGCAATTCGGGTTCACGGCGGAAAAGGTCATCGAGGCGGTCGAAAAAGTGCTGAGGTAAGCGGGTTGACGTGTGTACTTCAGGGATTTAACGCTCGCGTAGCGAGCGCTTATAGGTCGGGGCCGCTTCGGCCCCGTTGATAGTTGCGCGAAGCGCATGAAAAGGAAAATATGGCGATTAAAGTGGGCATCAACGGCTATGGGCGAATCGGGCGAAATATTCTGCGCGCACTGTACGAAGGCAAGCACGGCGGCGATCTAAAGATCGTCGCCATCAACGATTTGGGCGATGCCAATACCAATGCGCACTTGACGCGCTTCGACACCGTGCACGGCCGCTTTCGCGGCGAGGTTCATGTCGAGGGCGATTCCATGGTGGTCAACGGCGATCGCATTCGCGTGGTCGCGCAGCGCGATCCGGCCAAACTGCCCTGGGGAGAGATGGGCGTCGACTATGTGCTCGAGTGCACCGGATTGTTCACCAGCAAGGCCAAGGCCTCGGCGCACCTCGCGGCGGGCGCGAAAAAAGTCGTGATTTCTGCCCCGGGCGGCGACGATGTCGATGCCACCATCGTGTACGGCGTGAATGACCGGATATTGAAATCCGGCATGACGGTGATCTCCAATGCGTCCTGCACCACCAATTGCCTGGTCCCGCTGGTCAAGGTGCTGCACGACAAGATCGGCGTCCTGGCCGGCGTGATGAACACCGTGCATTCCTACACCAACGACCAGGTTTTGACCGATGTGTATCACTCTGACCTGCGCCGCGCCCGCTCGGCGACCATGTCGATGATTCCCACGAAGACCGGCGCCGCCGCGGCCGTCGGCCTGGTCATGCCGGAACTCAAGGGCAAGATCGACGGCTTCTCGATTCGGGTGCCGACCATCAATGTGTCATTCGTGGATTTCACCTTCACGGCGGCGCGCAAGACCACCGTGCAAGAAATTCACGACGCCGTCAAGGCGGCCGCGAACGGGGCGCTGAAGGGCATCCTGGCCTACAACGATCAGCCGCTGGTGTCGGTGGATTTCAATCATGATCCCGCTTCGTCCACCTATGATGCGACCATGACCAAGGTCATGGAAGGAACCCTGGTGAAGGCGTGCTCCTGGTACGACAATGAGTGGGGATTCTCCAACCGCATGCTCGATACCACCCTGGCGTGGTCGAAGGCTGTCTAAGAGCGACCCTTGAAGATCACAAAAATGTCGAGTCTCGATCTGCGCGGCAAGCGGGTGCTGATACGCGAAGACTTGAACGTCCCCATCCAGGGCGGATCGGTGAGCAGCGATGCGCGAATCCGCGCCGCGTTGCCCACCATCCAGGCCGCGCTGAGCGCGAAGGCGCACGTACTCGTCATGTCGCATCTCGGGCGGCCCGAGGAGGGCAGGTTTGCGGAGGAGTTTTCCCTGGCGCCGGTGGCCAAGCGCCTGGCTCAGCTTTTGGGGGTTCCGGTGGCTCTGAAGAAGGATTGGCTGGACGGCGTCGAAGTCGGCCCCGGCGAGGTCGTGCTGCTGGAAAACGTGCGTTTCAACAAGGGCGAGAAGAAGGATGCGGATGATCTGTCGAGGCGCATGGCGGCGCTGTGCGACATCTACGTCATGGACGCATTCGGCACGGCGCATCGCGCCGAAGCCAGCACGCACGGCGTCGCGAAATACGCGCCCATCGTGTGCGCCGGTCCATTGCTGGTCAGCGAACTGTCGGCGCTCGAAACCGCTCTGGAGAAGCCTGCCCGCCCCTTGCTCGCCGTCGTCGCCGGCTCCAAGGTGTCGACCAAGCTCACGGTCCTGGAATCCCTGTTGAGCAAGGTGGATCAACTCATCGTCGGCGGCGGCATCACGAATACATTTCTGGCGGCATTGGGCTTCAATGTGGGCAAGTCCCTGTACGAGCCCAACATGCTGGACATCTGCAAGCGCCTGCTCGAGCAATCCAAAAAGCGCGGCATCGTCATTCCCATGCCGACCGATGTCGTGGTTGCCACCGAGCTCTCCGCCAAAGCGGAAGCCGACGTCAAAGATGTACGCCAGGTGTCCGCCGACGACATGATTCTGGACATCGGACCGGACTCGGCCGAGGCCATCGCAGCGCTGGTGGGTTCCGCCGGCACGATCCTTTGGAATGGCCCTGTGGGCGTGTTCGAATTCGCCCAGTTCGGCGAAGGCACGCGCACGCTGGCCACGGCGATCGCGCGCAGCAAGGCCTTTTCTCTCGCGGGAGGCGGCGACACCTTGGCCGCCATCGAAAAGTACGGCATCGAGGACAGCATTTCCTACATATCCACGGGCGGCGGCGCTTTCCTGGAATTCGTCGAAGGCAAAAAACTCCCCGCCGTGGAAATACTCGAGCAGCGCGCCGCATGAATTCCATGAATTCCGGCCTGCGGCGTACCAAGATTGTTGCAACCCTGGGTCCCGCCACGGACGAACCGGCGGTGCTGTCGGAAATGATACGGGCCGGCGTGGACGTGGTGCGCCTGAATTTCTCGCATGGCGTCATAGCCGATCATGCGCGCCGGGTCGAGCTGGTGCGCGAGGCCGCACGCCAGGCCGGACGCTACGTGGGTGTGCTCGGCGATCTGCAGGGGCCGAAAATCCGCATCGACCGCTTCGTGGCCGGGAAGATCAATCTGCGGGACGGCGCCGAATTCATATTGGATGCGTCACTCCCCGTCGATGCCGGCACCGAGACCTCGGTGGGCATTGCCTACAAGAAGCTGCCGAGCGACGTCTTCGCCGGCGATGTGCTGCTGCTCAACGACGGTCAGATCAGCCTGCAGGTCTTGAGCATCGACGGGCCGCGAATCAAGACCCGGGTGCTGGTGGGCGGCGAGCTCGGCAACAACAAGGGCATCAACCGGCAGGGCGGCGGACTGTCCGCCGGAGCGCTCACCGACAAGGATCGCGAGGACATCGTCACGGCGGCGCGCCTGAAAGTGGACTACCTGGGCGTGTCCTTTCCGCGCGACGCTGCGGACATGGAAGAGGCCCGCGGCCTGCTGCGCCAGGCCGGCGGCCACGGGCTGCTGGTGGCAAAGATCGAGCGCGCGGAGGCGATCAAAAATCTTGCCGCCGTGACCAAGGCGAGCGACGGCGTGATGGTGGCCCGCGGCGATCTCGGCGTGGAGATGGGCTTCGCAGAGCTTGCGGGACTGCAGAAGCTGATCATCCAGGAAGCGCGCAACCAGAATAAAGTCGTGATCATGGCCACGCAGATGATGGAATCGATGATTACGGCGACGATACCCACCCGGGCGGAGGTCTCCGACGTGGCCAACGCGGTCATGGACGGCACCGACGCCGTGATGCTGTCGGCGGAAACCGCCTCCGGCAAACATCCCGCCAAAGTCGTGGAGGCCATGGCGCAGATCGTCGTCGGCGCGGAAAAATATGAAGTCGAACATGTTCGCGCCCGGCAGCGGGTCACCGGCTACTTCGCGCAGACGGACGAGGCCATCGCCGCCGCGGTGATGTACACGGCGAACCATTTGCCGGTGAAGGCCATCGTGACACTGACTGAATCCGGTTCGACGGCGTTGTGGATGTCGCGCGTGCGCTCGGATATTCCGATTTATGCCTTTACCCGGCACGAAAGCACGCGCCGCCGCGTGACCTTGTATCGCGGCGTCTACCCCATAGCCTACGATGTCGAGGACCGGGGCGAAGCCGTCTACTTTTCCATATTCCGTCTGCTGCTCGGCCAGAAATTGGTGCTGGAGAGCGATCACATCATCCTCACCAAGGGTGAGTTGAGCGGCATCTCAGGCGGCACGAATTCCATGCAAATCCTGCGCGTCACACGAAAGTAGCTCAAATGGCCAACGAATTTCGCGGTACCGATCGATACATCGCCACGGACGAATTGATGGCCGCGGTGAACGCCGCCGTGGTGCTGTCGCGGCCGCTGCTCATCAAGGGCGAGCCCGGGACCGGCAAGACGCTGTTGGCGAACGAAATCGCGCGCGCTTTGAGCAAGCCGTTTTTCGAATGGCACATCAAATCCACCACCAAGGCGCAGCAGGGGTTGTACGAATATGATGCGGTGTCGCGCCTGCGCGATTCGCAGCTCGGCGATCCGCGCGTGCAGGACATTCGCAATTACATTCTCAAGGGCAATCTGTGGGAGGCCTTCGATTGCGAGGTGCAGCCGGTGCTGCTCATCGATGAAATCGACAAGGCGGACATCGAATTTCCCAACGACCTGCTGCGCGAGTTGGACCGCATGGAATTCTACGTGTACGAAACGCGTGAAACGGTGCGCGCCAAGCATCGGCCGGTGATCGTGATCACCAGCAACAATGAAAAGGAACTGCCGGACGCTTTTTTGAGGCGTTGCTTTTTTCACTACATCCGCTTTCCCGATACGGCGACGATGACCCGGATCGTCGACGTGCATTTTCCGGATCTAAAGCGCGAGCTGCTGCACGAGGCGCTGACGACGTTCTTCAAGATCCGCGAGACGCCCGGCCTCAAGAAGAAACCGACCACATCCGAATTGCTCGACTGGATCAAGTTATTGGTGGCCGAGGAGATACCCCCCGAGGTTCTGCGCAGCGACGACGCCAAGAAACTGATCCCGCCCCTGTACGGCGCGCTGCTCAAAAACGAGCAGGACGTGCACCTGTTCGAGCAACTCGTTTTCCTAAACCGCCGGAATGCTCGTTAAGTTCTTTTTTCTGCTGCGCAAGACCGGGGTGCCGGTCTCGATCACCGAATTGTTGACCTTGCTCGAAGCCCTCAAAGCCGGTTTGGGGGACTTGAGCGCCGAGCGCTTTTACTACCTGGCGCGAACCTGCCTGGTGAAGGACGAGAAGTTCTACGATCGCTACGATCGGGCTTTCGCCGCGCACTTCAAGGGCGTCGAGGACGCCTTCGCGATGCTGGAGCGCCAGCTCCCCGCCGATTGGCTGGAAAAGCTGTCGGTGCGCGATTTCACCGACGAGGAGAAGGCCGAGATCGAGGCCATGGGCGGCTGGGACAAATTGATGGAGACCTTGAAGAAGCGTCTCGAGGAGCAGAAGGAACGGCACCAGGGCGGCAGCAAGTGGATCGGGACGGCGGGCACCTCGCCGTACGGCGCCTACGGCTTCAATCCCGAGGGTGTGCGCATCGGCCAGGAGGGCGGACGCAATCGCAGCGCGGTGAAGGTCTGGGACAAGCGTGAATTCGCGAATCTCGACGACAAGGTGGAACTGGGCACGCGCAACATCAAGATTGCGCTGCGCCGCTTGCGCAGATTTGCGCGGCGCGGTGTGCCCGAAGAGCTGGCGCTGGCCGATACCATCGATGCCACCGCACGCTCGGGCGGATGGCTCGATATCAAGATGCAGGCCGAACGAAAAAACGTCATCAAGATTCTGCTGCTGCTCGACATCGGCGGATCGATGGACGATCACGTCAAGACTTGCGAGGAGCTATTCTCCGCCGCGCGCAGCGAGTTCAAGCATCTGGAGCATTATTACTTTCATAACTTCGTGTACGAGGCGTTGTGGAAGGACAACCGCCGGCGCTTCAACGAGCATGTCGGAACCACCGAAATCATCCGCACCTACGGGCCGGACTACAAGCTGATTCTAGTGGGCGACGCGACCATGAGCCCGTATGAAATTACCCACGCCGGCGGCAGCGTCGAACATTGGAATCCCGAGCCTGGAAGCGTGTGGCTCGAGCGGCTGATGAAACAGTACCCGAAATTCGCCTGGATCAATCCGCAACCGCAATCGCGATGGCGCCAGACCGCCTCGATCGACATGACGCGCGACATGCTCGAAGGGCGCATGTATCCGTTGACGCTGGCGGGGCTGGATCAGACGATCGATGCGCTGACGTGACGCAAGAGTCCGGGCAACTCGGCTTGGTGTTGACGGGCGGCGGGGCCCGGTCGGCCTACCAAGTGGGCGTGCTCAAAGGCATCGCCGATCTGTTGAGGCGCGGCTCAGCCTGTCCGTTCCCGGTCATTACCGGCACCTCGGCCGGCGCGGTCAGCGCCATTGCCCTCGCTTCGGATGCGGCGCACTTCCGCCGCTCCATCTATGCCATCGAGCGGGTGTGGCGGGATTTTCGGGTGCACCACGTATTCAAGGCAGACGCGGCGAGCATGCTGAAATCCGGCTTGCATTGGTTCCTGGCCTTTCTCACCGGCGGCTGGCTGGTGCAGCCGCCGCATGCGCTGTTCGACAATTCGCCCTTGTGGGAGCTGCTGCGCACGCACTTGGACTTCGACGGCATTCCGCGCAGCTTGTACAAGACTCACTTGCACGCCATCGGCATCAGCGCGACGTGCTACGGCGATGCCGATTCGGTCACTTTTTTCGCCGCCGAGCCTTCGGCGGAGTCCTGGCACCGGGTGTACCGCAAGGGAGTGCGAACCACCCTGACCGTCGATCACTTGATGGCCAGTCTCGCGATTCCCTTCCTGTTCCGTCCGGTGCTGCTGAACGATGCCTACTACGGCGACGGCGCCATGCGTCAAACATCGCCGTTGAGTCCTGCGATTCTGCTGGGCGCCACGCGGCTCGTGATCATCGGCGTCAACGATCCCGCGCCCACGGGTGCGCCGCCGCCGCGGCCCGCGATCGAACCGACGTTCAGCCAGATGTTCGGCTTCATGCTGGACTCCCTGTTCATGGACAGCTTGAATGCCAATCTGGAACGCATCAACCGCTACAACGAAACTACCGGGATGCGCATGATTGAGACGCTGGTGCTCACGCCCTCGAAGGATGTCAACGCAATTGCGCGCCGGCACCTCAGCGAGCTGCCGCGGGCGTTGCGCACGCTGCTGCGCGCTCTCGGCGCCCACAATTCAGCCAACTCGCTGCTCCTCAGCTACCTGTTGTTCGAGCGCGGCTTCACCCGGGAATTGATCGAACTCGGCTACCAAGACGCCAAGGCGCGCGCCGCGGAAATACGCGAGTTCCTGCGGTTGGAGCACGCCCGCCAGTTTCGCGCGGGCAGCTAGGAAACCGGATCCTGGTTTTTCTGCAGCGAATCGTGCCGGGTGAGCACGTGAGGGTGAGCCTTGCGGAAATGTTCGGCGAGCTGTTCGGCGATGTATACCGAACGATGCTGGCCGCCGGTGCAACCGATGGCGATGGTCAGATAGCTGCGGTTCGCTTGCGTAAATTCGCCGACGCGCTTTTCCAAGAATGCAGCAAGATCCGCGATCATGCTGCGCACGCTGGCGTAACCCGAGAGATACTCGATCACGGCTGAATCGCGGCCGGTGAGACTGCGCAGCGCCGTCTCCCAGTAAGGATTCGGCAGGCTGCGCACATCGAACACGAAGTCCGCGTCCCCCGGGATGCCGTACTTGTAGCCGAAGGACTCGAACATCAGGGACAGCCGGCCCTCGTGGCGGCGCTCGATGCGCTCGCGGATCAGCTCGCGCAGCGCGTGGACGCCCATGTTCGAAGTATCGATCACCCAATCCGCCGCCGTGATGATGGGCTCGAGCAGTTTGCGCTCTGAGGCGATTGCCTCGCGCAGACTCACATCGCCGGTGACGAGAGGGTGCTTGCGCCGAGTTTCCGCATAGCGCTTGAGCAGCACTTCCTCCGCGGCGTGCAGGTACAGGACTTCGCAATCGATGCCGCTGCGGCGCAGTTCGCCGACCAAGGCGGGAATGGTTTCAATCTCGTTGGGCCGATTGCGGGCATCCAGCCCCACGGCGGTTCGCGGATAGGTGTCGCCCATACCGCGAACCGTGTGGGAGATGAAGGGCTTGAGCAACGCGGCGGGGATGTTGTCGACACAATAGTAGTCGATGTCCTCCAGCATGTGCAGAGCAACGCTCTTCCCGGACCCTGATAGTCCGCTCACGATAATCAGCCGCATCGACATTCAGGAGCCTGTCTGAAAAATTCCGCTAGCGCGCCTTGAGGACATCCTCGGCGTGGTGGTCGGAGGTCTTTTCTTTGTGTTTTTTGACGCAGCGGTCGAGCTTGTCGGCCAGTGCGTCGATTGAGGCATACATGTTTTGTTCGGCCGCCTCAGCGTATATCTTGTTTCCTCGCACCATCAGCGTGGCTTCGGCCTTATGGCTCATTTTCTCGACCGTGAGGACGCAGTGGACGTCAATCAGCTGCTCGAAATGCCGGGAGATTCGCTCGAATTTTTTGATTACATAGCCTCGCAGCGCGGGGGTGACTTCCACATGATGACCGCTGAGATCTAATTGCATGTTTCCTCCTTTCACGTTAAGACGCTCGGGCTGCCGCCCGCTTCCGTTCGTTGGACGGAGCGATCTGCATGCCCTCGCGATATTTGGCAACCGTGCGCCTGGCCACGGGTATGCCTTCTTGCGACAAAATTTCCGCGAGCTTGGCGTCGCTCAACGGGTTGTCCGGATTCTCCTGCGAAATCAGCTTTTTTATCTTGGCGCGAATCGCCGTGGATGACATTTCCGTTCCGTCCGCGGCCGCGACATGGCTGGAGAAGAAATAGCGGAATTCGAACACGCCGCGCGGCGTGTGCATGTACTTGGCGGTGGTGACCCGTGAGATCGTCGACTCGTGCATCTCGACCGCCTCGGCCACATCCTTCAGGATCAGCGGCTCCATGGCTTCCTCGCCGATCTCGAAAAAGCTCGTCTGACGCTGCACGATGCAGCGCGCGACCTTCACCAGGGTTTCGTTGCGGATTTCCAGGCTGCGCATCAGCCAGCGCGCTTCCTGCAATTGAGTGCGCAGCATCGCGTGATCGGGCGCGCGCGATATCAAATTCGCATAGCCTTGGTTCACGCGCACGCGCGGCACGGTGGCTTGGTTGATTTCCACGACCCAACCGCGATCGGTGCGGCGCACGAAGACATCGGGGATCACGTATTGCGCCTGGGTCGGATTGACCGCCGCTCCGGGGCGCGGGTGGCAGGAACGCACCAGCGCGAGCGCCATTTCCAAATCGCTTTCGCTGCAGCGCAACTGCCTGCGCAGCAGCACCAGCTGCTGGCCGGCCACCAGATCCAAATGCTCGAGAGCGACCCGAATGGCCACATCGCGCGCCGGTGTGTCCGGATCGAGCTGGCGAAGCTGCAGTGCGATGCATTCGCCCAGATTGCGGGCACCTACCCCCGCTGGTTCCAGCGATTGCACGATTTTGAGCACCCGCTCCACTTCGCCTATGCCGGCCTCGATCTCCGGCAGCAGGCTCGAGCGCACGTCCTCGAGCGCGTCGTTCAGATACCCATCGTCCGTAATGGCGTCGCAGATGACACGCGCAATGGCAATGTCGATGGCGGACAATTTGGCAAGTTCCAGCTGCTCGATGAGCTGCTCTTGCAGCGTTTGGCTGTGCTGGTCGCTGAAATCGCTGCTGCGATCGTCATCGCCGGACCAAGGTCTGTCGGACGGTCCGCTGGTTTGTTCGCCCCAAGCTTCGTCGGCAATTTCGACTTCCGGAGTTTCGCGCTGATCGACCGGTGTGCTGATGCCGTCCAACTCGGCATATTTCTCATCCAGGCGAACCGGCAGTTCTTCCCGCTCGCGCACCGTATCGGCGGTCTCCGCCTCGTCCTCTCCCTCGAGCATCACATTGGTCTCGAGCGTCTCGCGGACATGGGCCTGCAGGTCGAGCGAGGGTAGCTGCAACAGCCGGATCGCCTGCTGCAGCTGCGGGGTCATGGTCAACTGCTGACCGATGCGAAGCTGCAGACTTGGCTTCAACATATTTGTTTCAGGCCCAACCTATAGTTTGAAATCCTGGCCCAAGTACACCTCACGCACCTGCGGGTTGGCAAGAATCTGGTCCGCAGAACCCGAAGCAAGAACGCTGCCCTGACTGACGATATAGGCTCTGGCGCAAATACCCAAGGTCTCCCTGACATTATGATCCGTTATCAGGACACCGATGCCTTTGTCGGACAAGTGCTTGATTATCCGTTGAATATCGGCAACCGAGAGGGGGTCGACGCCCGCAAAAGGCTCGTCCAGGAGGATAAATTGCGGATCGGCCGCCAATGCCCGGGCGATCTCGACGCGGCGCCGTTCTCCGCCCGACAGGCTCAAGCCCAGGCTGTCGCGCACATGGCCGATATGCAGCTCGCCCAGCAGCTCCTTCAAGCGGGCGGTGCGGCCGGCATCGTCGAGCCCGGGGCGGGTCTCGAGGATGGCCATGATGTTGTCTGCGACCGATAGCTTGCGGAAAACGGAAGGTTCCTGCGGCAAGTACCCCAAACCCAATTGAGCACGCCGGTGCATGGGCATCCGGCTGATATCGCGATTGTCCAAGAAGATCTCACCGTGCTCGCAGCGCGCGAGGCCCACGATCATGTAGAAGGCGGTGGTCTTGCCGGCGCCGTTGGGACCCAACAGGCCGACGACTTCGCCGCTTTCGACCTCCAGGGACAAATCCCGCACTACCTGCCGTGATTTATAGCTCTTGGCGAGGTTCAGGGCCCGCAATACGCTCATGGTTTGGGCTTGGGCGGCGATTTGGGCGGGGGCGGCGTGATGGTGATGCGCACCCGTTGCGAGTTCTGTTCCTCGGCCTCGGCAATCACCTTTTGCGCCAGAACGTCGTACTTCAACGATTGTCCGCGGATGTCATTGTCGCCATTGCTCAAATAGGCATTCTTCGAGAACCGCACCAAGTGCTTTGCCGCATCATAGTCGATGGTCTCCGCGTTGCCCTTGGCCAGTTTTCCGGTCTTGGCGACGGTTTGCTCGAAAGAGGCAGGTTTGCCATTGACGATCGCCTTGCTCAGCACGCTGTTTACGAAGGTGATCTGCGCGTCGTCGGAAAGCAGCAGGCCTTGCTCGACCGTGATCTTGACGTTGCCGCGAAAATTCCAAACATTGTTTTCGAAATACAAATCCGCGGAGCGCTGTTGGCCGGCCTGACCTTGATCGGCGGTGATCGACATGGCTCCTTGCGAGATGCGGATCTTGCTGAAGACCGCGCTGTTGGTCTTAAGGTCGATCGAGGTCGACTGCGCGTCGAGCAATATCGGCGCCTGGCGTTCGCGCACGACGGCGGCGGCGGCGTTCGCTTGAGCCAGCGGCGCAATCAGTGCGACCAGGGCAAGAAGGTTACGGGAGGAAACGGCCATTGACCTTGGATTCTAGGCGCATCGTGCGCTCTTTCAAATTCGCACTCAGGCCGCGCGCGGTGAGAATGTGGCCGCCATAATCGATGCGAACGTCGCTTTTGGTGCTGGCAATGCCTTCGGGAACATTGTAGCTCAAAAGGTCGGTGCGGATCACCGCGGTGCCCGGGGTGCCCGGATTCTCGCCCTGCAGCCGCACGTTGCCGGCGACATCGATGACGTTGCCGCCGGGTTGAACATGGGCCGTGTCGCCGATCAGGATCCATGCCTGGCCGCCGGGTGCATCGTAGTTCAAACGCACGTTGTACAGCTCGACTTCGTTGCCATGCGCAATTTGATCGATGCGTTCGGCCTCGATTCGAATGCTGGGCGCGCCGCTCGCATCGTAGTCGGTGAGAATGGCGTGCTTGAGGTAGTAGCCAGGGAGGTCTGCCGGCTTGCCGGCGCCGGGCGCCAAGGGGCGATGGCTGGGCGAACTCAGTATCCAGGTGCTGATCACCAGAGCCGCGACCGCAACCACCGTAAATACGCGGAAGAACATCAGCGATCACCGGCGCGGGCGCGCAGCAGGGCATCGCACAGTTCGCGCACCGCGCCGAAACCTCCAGGCAAACGTGCAATCCAGTGCGCCGCAGACAACACGACGGGGTGGGCATCCGCCACTGCTGCCGCGAATCCGACCGCGGACATCAACGGCAAATCAGGGGTGTCATCGACGATGCAGGCGCAGTCCAAAGGATCCACCTTGAGGCGTTTCGTCAACTGGTTGAGGGCGGCCAGCTTGTCGCTGCATCCTTGTACTATCGTGGGCACGCGCAGTTCGCGCAAGCGCGCCGCCGTCGCGGCAGAACGTCTGCCGCTGAACGCCGCCACCTGCACACCTGCGGCCATGAGCAACTTGACGCCGTGGCCGTCCCTGACGTGAAACACTTTCAGCGCCTCGCCTTTGGCGCCGAAGTACAGCCGCCCGTCGGTAAGGACGCCGTCGACGTCCAAGATCAAGAGTTGGATGTTCGAAAGCGGCGTGGCCTTGCGCGCTTTCAAAATACGCCCGCGCGCAGCAAGTCGTGCACATTGAGCGCGCCGACGAGTTTGGCGTCTGCGTCGAGCACCACCAGCGAAGTAATGCTGTGCGTCTCCATCAAGTGCACCGCTTCCGCCGCCAGCATGTTCGGATGCACGGACTTGGGATTGCGCGACATGATTTGGTCGATGCGGGTGGTATGCAAGTCCGCCGCACGATCCAGCGCGCGCCGCAAGTCGCCGTCCGTGAACACGCCAAGCACGTGCATGGCATCATCGACAATGGCCGTCATCCCCAACCGCTTGGAGGTCACCTCCTTCAGGCCCTCCGCCAGCGTGGCCTCGGATCGCACCGTCGGCACATCCTTGCCTATGCGCATGACGTCTTTCACGTACCAGAGCCGGCGGCCCAAGGCGCCGGCAGGATGCGAGCGCACAAAGTCCTCCTCGGTGAAGCCGCGCGCCTTCAAGAGAGCCACGGCCAGTGCATCGCCCACCGCGAGAGCCGCCGTGGTGCTGGCGGTGGGCGCGAGATTCAAGGGACAGGCCTCGGCCGGGACGCGGATGTCCAGGTGGACGGTGGCGACGCGCGCCACCGCGGAATCCGAATTTCCCGTGAAAGCGATCAAGGGCGCCCCCAGCCGTTTGATGATGGGCAGGATGGTGAGGATTTCAGCGGTTTCGCCTGAATTCGACAGGGCAAGCACCACGTCGTCACGCGTGATCATGCCGACATCCCCGTGGCTTGCCTCACCGGGATGTACGAAGAACGACGGCGTGCCGGTACTGGCGAGGGTGGCGGCGATTTTGCCGCCGATATGACCGGACTTGCCCATGCCCGTGACGACGATGCGGCCCCGGCAGTCAAGACAAATGCGGCAGGCACGTGCAAAATCCGTCCCGAGCCGGGGCAGTTGCGCGCGCAATCCGTCGATCTCGATGGTGAGCGCCTGGCGTCCGAGTTCGACGAGGTCCTCGTCGGTATAGTCGGGATTCATCCGGGAATGATACAGCGGATGCTGATTCTCGCTGAGGTAAGCTTGGGCAATTTCAAGGAGAGGGCATGAGTCCACAACAGGTAGCGGAAATCATCGAGGCGGCTTTGAGCGGCAGCCATGCGATGGTGACCAGCGAAGATAACGTGCATTTCGAGGCCATCGTGGTCGCGCCGGCCTTTATCGGCAAGAAACCGATACAGCGGCACCAGATGGTGTATTCCACCCTGGGCGCAGCGGTGGGCAACGAGATTCACGCGCTTGCGCTGCAAGTATTCACCCCGGACGAATACGCCAGGCAGGGACGTGGATAAGCTACAGATTCACGGCGGGATCGCACTCGAAGGCGAGATCCGCATTTCAGGCGCCAAGAACGCGACCCTGCCGATTCTGGCGGGCTGTTTGTTGGCGGATGGGCCGGTGACGGTGTCGAATGTCCCGCATCTGCAGGACGTCACCACCATGATCGAGTTGCTCGGACGCATGGGCGTTTCCGTGACCATCGATGAAAAGATGCGCATCGAAGTCGATGCCTCGACCATCAAAGAGTATTTCGCGCCGTATCAGCTGGTGAAGACCATGCGCGCGTCGATTCTGGTCCTAGGCCCGCTATTGGCGCGCTTCGGTGCGGCGGATGTCTCCTTGCCCGGCGGCTGCGCCATCGGTGCGCGCCCCGTCAACATCCATGTCGCCGGTCTGCAAGCCATGGGCGCCGATATCCATATCGAAAACGGCTACATCAAGGCCCGTGCCGGCCGCCTGAAGGGCGCGCGCCTGGTGCTGGAAACCGTCACGGTCACCGGCACCGAAAATCTCATGATGGCCGCGACGTTGGCCGACGGCGAGACCGTGCTCGAGAATGCCGCGCGCGAGCCCGAGGTGGTCGATCTGGCGAATTTCTTGATCGCCATGGGCGCCAAAATCAAGGGCGCCGGCACCGACACGATCGTCATCGAAGGGGTGAAGCGCTTGAACGGCACCGCCTATGAGGTGTTGCCCGATCGAATCGAAACCGGCACGTATCTCGTGGCCGGCGCCATTACCGGCGGCCACATCCGTGTGAAAAATACCCGGCCGGATCACCTGGATGCGGTCATCGACAAGCTGAAGGAGGCCGGCGCCACGGTGGGCGTCGGCGACTCCTGGATCGAAGTGGATATGCGGGGCCGCAGGCCCAACGCCATCGACATTCGCACCGCCCCGTATCCGGCTTTCCCGACCGACATGCAGGCGCAGTTCGCGGCGCTCAACACCGTGGCGAACGGCGTGGGCACCATCATCGAAACGATTTTCGAGAATCGCTTCATGCACATGCTGGAGATGCGCAGAATGGGCGCGGAAATCCGCCTGGAAGGCAACACCGCCATCATCAAGGGCGTCGAGCGGCTGACGGCGGCGCCGGTGATGGCCACCGACTTGCGCGCCTCGGCCAGTCTGGTGCTCGCCGCACTGGTGGCGGATGGCCGCACCGACATCGAACGCATCTATCACATCGACCGCGGCTATGCGGCCATCGAGGAAAAACTTCAGCAATTGGGTGCGAAAATCCGCCGTACGCCTTGACAGCGCGAGCGGCTATTGCGTTTGGGACTGGACCGGCCGGGTGGGGCGCTCCAGAACCATCAATTTGATCTTGTAGCTCTGCAGCGCGTGGCGGCCTTCGAGTTCCACTTCGGCGCCGGGTTTGAGCGCAGACACGCGGGCGACGAGATCTTGCGCGCTGTGCACGGGCTCGCCCGCCAGCGCGGTGACCAGATCGCCGGGCCGCATCCCAGCCTCATACGCCGGGCTCTTGACCAGAATGTTCACCACGGTAACGCCGCCGGCGGCGGTTCCCACCTGCGCTGACTGCTCATCGGTGAGGTCCTGAGGGACAAAACCCAGCCAGCCGCGCACCACGTGGCCGTTGAGGAGGATCTGTTCCATTACGCCGCGAACCAGGTTGACGGGAATGGCAAAGCCGATGCCCTCAGGACCGCCGTAGGTACGATTGAGCACAGCGGTGTTGATGCCGACCAAATCACCGTGCGCATCGATGAGCGCGCCGCCGGAATTGCCGAGATTGATGGCCGCATCGGTTTGTATGAAGTTCTCAAAGGTCGCCAGCCCCAGCTGGCCGCGCCCCGTGGCGCTCACGATGCCCTGCGTAACGGTCTGACCTATGCCATAGGGGTTGCCGATGGCGAGCACGATGTCGCCGACACGCAGGGTATCGGATCGGCCCATGGGCATGATGGGCAAGTCGCCGATCTCAAGATCGAGAATCGCAATATCCGTATCGGGGTCCTGGCCGACGATGGTCGCATCCGCAATGCGTCCGTCGGCAAGCTGGACCCGGATCGAGTCGGCGCCGGCAATGACGTGCTGGTTCGTCACGATGGTGCCCATCGCATCGACGATCACGCCTGAACCCAAGCTGCGTTCGACGCGACGGCGATAACTCGGCCAATAGTCGCCGAACAATTGATTCAACGGCGCCGCTTGCGTGCGCTCCCTGACGACGCGCGCCGTGTAAATATTGACCACGGCAGGCGAGGCGCGCGCGACTGAATCGGCGAAACTCTGCATCACCACGCTTAGGTTAGGCGCGACGGTCTGCGGCGGTGGCGCAGCATTCACGCGGGGCGCCACCGCGGCGGTGTTCGCACCCAACAACGTGGGATTCCACCAAACCACGAGAAATGCCACGGCCAGGCCGACCACGACCGCTCTGACCAAGAAGCTCACGAGGACGCGCGCGTTCTGCAATTGAAGATTGCTCCTCGAGCCTTAAAGGGTATCTGCGTAACTGTGTATAATGCGCTCCCAATATTCATTGGGAAACACTGCCGCCATAGGGGTTTGCGTGAAGAATTGTCAACTATTTTCGAGGGCGATCGCATGAGTGAAGAGGTAGACCACAGCCGGCGCCGCTTGTTGACGGCTGCCACGGTCGGAACGGGCGTCATCGGCGTTGCGTTCGCGGCCATACCTTTTCTGGCGTCATGGAAGCCCAGCGCGCGCGCCAAGGCACTGGGCGCTCCCGTCGAAGTCGATGCATCGAAACTCGAAGCCGGCCAGATGTTGAAGGTGGTTTGGCGCGGTCAAGCCGTGTTTGTCGTCAGGCGAGTCAAAGGAGCCGTCGACCAATTGGGCGGCCACGATGACATGCTTGCGGATCCCAAGTCCGACGATTCCGTGCAGCCGGATTATATAAAGACCAGCGGCGCGGCGCGCGCGCGCAATCCCGAATACTGGGTGGGCCTCGCGGTGTGCACGCACCTCGGCTGCTCGCCGTTGGGCGCGTTTCAGCCGAATGATTCGTTCCAAGTCGCAGGCGCGGACCTGGGCGCGAATTGGCCGGGCGGGTTTTATTGCCCCTGCCACGGCTCGAAGTACGATTTGTCGGGCCGGGTGTTCAAGAGCATGCCGGCGCCGAAGAACCTGACCGTTCCGCCTTACGCAATCGCCGCGAATACGCGCATTGTCATCGGCGTCGACGACGCGTCCAAACCAGTTTCGTAAAATAAGAGGTAAGCGATGGCCGCAGCACCAGAGTCCGCCGGCACCGGCAAAGGATTTATTGGCTGGATCGATGATCGATTCCCGCTGACCAAACTGTGGAAGGAGCATGTCGCCGAATACTACGCGCCGAAGAACTTCAATTTCTGGTACTTCTTTGGGGCGCTGTCGCTGGTGGTGCTCGCGAATCAGATCGTGACGGGAATTTTCCTGACGATGAGCTACAAGCCGTCGGCGGCCGAGGCGTTCGCTTCAGTCGAATACATCATGCGGGATGTCGAATGGGGCTGGCTGATCCGCTACATGCACTCGACCGGCGCATCCGCGTTCTTCATCGTGGTCTATCTGCACATGTTCCGCGCGCTGCTGTACGGGTCGCACCGCAAGCCGCGCGAACTGGTCTGGATCTTCGGTTGCCTGATTTTTCTTTTGCTGATGGCGGAAGCCTTCATGGGCTATGTGCTGCCCTGGGGCAACATGAGCTACTGGGGCGCGCAGGTGATCGTCTCGCTGTTCAGCAGCTTGCCCATCATCGGCGGGACCCTGGTTGAATGGATTCGCGGCGACTACAACATCGCAGATCCCACCTTGAACCGCTTCTTCGCGCTGCACGTGGCGGCGTTGCCGTTGGCGCTGGTGTTCCTGGTGTTGGCGCACATCATGGCGCTGCACGAGGTGGGGTCCAACAACCCCGACGGCATCGACATCAAGAAGTATAAGGACGACAAGGGTCATCCCCTCGACGGCATCCCTTTTCATCCCTACTACACGGTGAAGGACACGCTGGGCGTTGCGGGATTCTTGCTGATATTCGCGGGCGTGATTTTCTTCGCGCCCAATTTCTTCGGCTTGTTTTTGGAGTCGCCGAACTTTGAACCGGCGAATCCGCTGCAAACACCCCCCGACATCACGCCGGTGTGGTATTTCACGCCGTTCTACGCCATGTTGCGCGCAATACCTTCCGCCTTCGGCACGCAGGTGTGGGGAGTCATGGTGATGGGTGCCGCCATCGTGGTGCTGTTCTTCGTACCGTGGCTGGATCGCTCCCCGGTGCGCTCGATACGCTACAAGGGGCCCATCTACAAAGTGATGTTGGCGCTCTTTTCCGTATCGTTCATCACCTTGGCGGTATGCGGCATGAAGCCGCCGTCGGGCATCTACCCGATCTTGGCGAGAATCTGCACCGCTATATATTTTGCATTCTTTTTGCTAATGCCCTGGTACACGAAGTTCGACAGCGTGAAGCCGGAGCCGGAAAGGGTTACGGGACATGCTTAAAGCCAGCGTATTGATCACCATTGGGCTCCTCTGCGCCGGGACGGCGCTGGCCGAGGAGGAGGGAATCCGGCTGCTCGAATCGGGCACGGATATCGACAGCACCGAATCCCTGCAGCGGGGTGCGCGCAATTTCATGAATTATTGTTCGGGTTGCCACTCGCTCAAATATTTGCGCTACAACCGCTTGGCCGCGGACTTGAAGATCCCCGAGTCGGAGCTTGGCAATTTGATTTTCACCCCGGCCAAGCCGTTCGATGAAATCAATACCGCCATGCCGGCGGACGCCACGGATTGGTTCGGCAAGCGGCCGCCGGATTTGACGCTCATGGGCCGAGAGCGCGGTACGAATTACATTTATTCGTACCTGCATGGCTTTTATCAGGACAAGACGCGGCCCTGGGGCGTCAACAATCTATACCTGTCCGGCACGGCGATGCCCCATGTCCTGGGTACGCTGCAAGGCCTGCAAAAGCCGGTATACAAGAATGAGAAGGACCCTCACGGCAGCGCCAAAATGGTGCTGGTGGGCGTGGAAGCAATGACTCCGGGCGCCATGAAGCCGGAGGAGTATGATCAATTCATCCGGGACATTGCCAACTTCCTGGATTATGCCGCCGAGCCCGTCAAGGCGAAGCGCGAATCGATGGGCATATTCGTGGTGCTATTGCTGTTGGTATTTTTCGTGTTCGCCTACCTGTTGAAGAAAGAATATTGGAAGGACGTCCACTGACGCAGCGGGACCGTCCCGTTGACATCCAGGCTCCTAGGAGGTCCGATTAGTGGCACGTCGTTCGGTGATGACCCTGTTCTCAGCACCGGCGGACCCGTGGAGTCATCGCGCACGCTTGGTCCTGGCCGAGAAGGGTATTGCCATTGAATTGGTCAATGTCGATCTGAACGCCCTGCCCGAGGATCTGATCGACCTGAATCCCTATCACAGCGTACCCACGCTGGTGGATCGGGATTTGGTGCTGTACGACTCGAGGGTGATCATCGAATACCTGGATGAGCGCTTTCCGCATCCGCCGCTGATGCCCATTGATCCGGTGACCCGCGCGCAGTTTCGCGTCGCACTGTATCGCGTGGAGCGCGACTGGTATGCGCTGGCGCACGATATCGAGCTCGACCCGAACAGCAAAACCGCCGAGCACAGCCGCAAAGTCCTGGGCGAGGCGATTTGCGCCAGTGCCGAAGTGTTCAAGGCCAAGCCGTTCTTCCTGAGCGACGAATTTTCGCTGGTCGATGCCAGCATTGCGCCGATTCTGTGGCGCTTGCGGATCTACGGCATCGAGCTTCCCGCGCAGGCGGCGCCGATCACCAAGTACATGAATTCCATATTCGCGCGCTCCACATTCCGCGCCTGCCTGACCGAAGCCGAACGGGAAATGCGTCATTGAAGCCGCGGCGTCCCTACCTGCTGCGCGCTCTGCACGAGTGGATATCCGACAGCGGAGAGACTCCTCATATCGTGGTCGATGCGGCCGCTGAGGGCGTGACCGTGCCGCGCCAGTACGTGAAGGACGGGAAAATCGTGCTCAACGTCAGCTTCTCCGCCACGCAGATGCTGAAGCTGGGGAATGATTTCGTCAGTTTCGAGGCACGCTTCGGCGGCGTGGGATTCGCGGTGCAAGTTCCGGTGCGCGCGATCCTGGGAATCTATGCCCGCGAGACAGGGCAGGGGATGATATTTCCGGAAGGCGACGCGGATCCGGATCCAACCGACGGCCCTCCGGCCGCTCCGGCCGCGGGGAAATCCAGCGGCACTGCGCCCAAGCGGCCGAAACTGCAGGTGGTCAAGTAGTTCAAGCGATCAGCCCACGCGAAACGCGTCTTTCACCCATTCCACGCGGTGCGCGCCATCGGGCAGGCCATGGACGGCGAGTACATCGAAACGCAGTGAGAAGTTTCTCCACTGCTTCTCGCGCTGAAGAAAATATTGCGTGGCTAGGATGATCTTGCGCCGCTTTGACCAGGTGACAGAGGCAAGCGCGCCGCCGAATTCAGCGCTTTCTCGCTGCCGAACTTCGACGATGGCCAGTACGCCGCCATCGAGGCACACCAGATCAATCTCGCCCGCCTTGCAGCGCAGATTGCGCGCCAGAATTTTCAGACCGCGGATTCGCAGGTATTCCGCGGCCAGCGCCTCGCCGGCCGCGCCGCGTTGCAGGTGTGGAGCGTTCATGCCGCATGGTGCGGTTCCGCGAGTGATTTTTCAGCCGGGATATCCGGTCGATTCGTCGAATTACTTTTTGGCGATTTTCCAGTCCGCGACTCATGCTGCTCTAATTTTGATTAGTTCGCTCTTCGAAGTTGGAGGCGGAATCGTTTCGCCCGCCTCTCGCAGGGCTTCGATGTGGAGCTCGATTCCTTCACGAATAAGTTTTAACACTTCGCGGCGAGTTTCACCCACTGCGACGCAGCCAGGGAGATCTGGAACATAGGCGCCGTAACTTTTCTCGCCTTTTTCTATGACGACAAGGTATTCCAAGTTGATCCTCCTACTGCCGGTTGAGGCCAGCCTGCTTGAGGATACTATTCAGCGTGCCGATTGGCACGTCCAACCCCATTTTCCCTGCCACCGTAACGGTGCCTGGCTTAACAGAATGACGAAAATGACGGTGACTGCCCTTCGTGCGAACGAGGGCCCATCCATTCTGCTCAAGTAGCCGAATTACCTCGCGAACCTTCATGTCGCGCCGCATGTTGCGGCCGAGCGCGTGATTTTTCAGCCGGGATATCCGGTCGATTCGTCGAATTACTTTTTGGCGGTTTTCCAGGTGCCCGCGGCCACGGCTCAGCTCAGCTTCTCAAGCAGCGCCGCGAGTTCCGACTGCTGCGCCGGCTTCAGCCGCGCGAGGCGCGAACCGAACGCTTTCGACAGCAGCGCCAGCCCGCGCGCCATCGTCTTACGCCCCTCGGGCGTCAGGATGAGCCGGTGGCGACGCAGATCCGCGCCGTCGATTTCACGGCGCAGGAAGCCCGCAGCTTCGAGCCGCTTGACGTACATCGTAACGCTGGGCTTCGGCATGCAGAGGACGCCGGCCAGTTCCGCGGGGTGCGGGTGCACGTCCACCTCGGCGAGCACGAACAACTCCTTGATCTCGAGCCCGAGCTCGGTGATGTCGGGCGCGACGTCGATGATCACCGACGTCAACAGCCGGTAATTGAGAGACCAAATCCTTCCCACATCGGTTTTTGACATGCGTACTTGCTTTTAATTAGTTTAATACTAAACTATCATGAATCGGAACTATCATAGAAGTGTACCATATAGCAATTCGGAGAGTCGCCATGTCCCTCGATCACTACATTACCCTCGGCCGTTCAGGCCTGCGTGTCAGCCCGTTTTGTCTCGGCGCGATGACCTTCGGTGAAGACCTCGGTTGGGGCTCCAGCGTCGAGGAGTCGCAACGCATCATCGACCGGTTCATCGAGCTCGGCGGCAATTTCATCGATACCGCAAACTTCTACACGAAAAGTCATTCCGAAAAGATCATCGGCGACCACGTGGGGCGCCACAGCGCCCGGCGCGACCGGCTCGTCATTGCCACGAAATTCAGCGGCAACCTGTACCCCGGAGATCCCAACGGCGGCGGCTCCGGCCGCAAGTCGGTCATTGCGGCCTGTGAGAACTCGCTACGCCGCCTGCAGACGGACTACATCGATCTGTACTGGCTGCACAACTGGGACGTGCACACGCCGATCGAAGAGACGATGGCGGCGCTCGAAGATCTGGTGCGCGCCGGCAAGGTGCGCTACCTCGGCGTCTCCGACACACCTGCGTGGAAGATCGCGGAGGCGAACGTCACGGCGCGCTTTCGCGGCTGGTCTGCGTTCGTGGGGTTGCAGATCGAGTACTCGCTGCTGGAGCGGTCCGTCGAGCAGGAGCTGGTGCCGATGGCGCTCGAGCTTGGCCTCGGCATTACGCCCTGGTCGCCTCTCAAGAGCGGCGTGCTCAGCGGCAAATACACACGAGACAACGCCGGTCAGATCAAGGCTGATCGCGGCTTCATCGCTGACACCTACCTTACTGAGAAGACTTATGCGATCGTGGACGAGCTGAACCTCATCGCCAAGGCGCACGACAGCACGGTCGCGCGCGTCGCGCTGGCCTGGGTTCAGGGGCAGCCGGGCGTGACCTCGACGATCATCGGTGCGCGACGCCTCGCACAGCTCGAGGACAACGTGAAGGCCCTGGAGGTCAAACTCTCGGCCGGGGAGCTTGGCCGGCTCGACGCGCTGACGAAGCCGGTGTTTGGCTTCCCCCAAAGCATGCAGCCATGGTTTCCGTCCATCCACAACGGCGGCACCTCAGTGAATGGCGTCTCCGCACCGCCGACGAGTTTCGGGGTGGAAAAGGGCGACAAGGTCTACTAGGGAAGCTCTGCTTCCCTAGGCCTCAGCGCGCGGTCGCGTCGTAGACCTCCACGCCGCCCACCCACGTTTTCAAAACGTGCGTGTCGCGAATGGCGGCCGGCGCGATCGTCAATACGTCTTGACTCAGAAGCACCATGTCCGCGAGTTTTCCCGGCTCGATCGAGCCCTTGTCGTGTTCCTGAAATTCCGCATGGGCGGACCCCATCGTATAGGCCGCAATGGCTTCCTGGATGGTCAGCTTTTGCTCGGGAAACCAGCCTTGCGGATACTTGCCGTCGAGCGTCGCGCGGGTGGTCGCCGCGTACAGCGTCAACATTGGATCCAAGGGCGCCACCGGCCAGTCCGTGCCGAAAGCCAGCCGCACGCCGTGATCCATGAAGGTGCGGAACGCGTAGGTTCTGCTCGCGCGATCATGTCCGATGCGCGCTTCGGCCCAACGTCCATCGTCGATGGCCTGATACGGCTGCACGGAGGCGATGACGTGCAGTTGCGCGAAGCGCTCAAAGTCCTTTGCCGCCATATGCTGAGCATGCTCGATGCGCCAGCGGCGATCGCGCGGCCCATCGGCATTCTCGACCGCTTGATAAAGATCCAAGGTGGTGGCGATCCCTGCATCGCCAATGGCGTGCGTGCAAACCTGCAGGTTGGCCGCATCGGCGCGCATCAAGCGCTGGCCGGCCTTGATCAGCGGCAGCATGTCCGAATACAGCAAGCCGCGATTTGCCGGCTCGTCGGTGTACGGTTGAATGAAGTAGGCGGTGCGCGAGCCCAATGAGCCGTCAGCAAACATTTTCAAAGCGCCGATTCGCAAGGCGGGGCCGCCGAACGCGCGACCGATGCCGAGCTGGGCCTGATCTTCGAGTTTGGCGATGGGCGGTGCGCCGTACACACGCACGCTGAGTTTCCCTTCGTCGAGCAATTGCGAATACACCGCCAAGTCGCCGTAATCCAGCGTCATGTCCTGCACGCTGGTCACGCCGCGCATGGCGGCTTCGTGAAGCGCCCGCTCAATGGCCCGCCGGCGCTGCGCCGCACTCAATGGCGGCGCGATATGCTGCACCAGTTCGGTAGCCGCATCCTTGAGCGCGCCGGTGGGTTCGCCGGTTGCATCGCGCACGATCACGCCGCCGGGGGGATCCGGTGTCTTCGCGGTAATGCCGGCCAGCGCCAGCACCTTTGAATTGACCAGGATCATATGCCCGTCATAGCGATCGAGCGCCACAGGATTGTCGGGCGTTGCCGCGTCGATGTCCTGGCGCGTCGGCAACCGCGCGGGACTCCACTTGGTCTCGTCCCATTCTCCGTTGCGGAGCCATTCGCCCTTCGGTGCATGCGACGCATAATCGGCGATGCGCTTCACGAATTCCTTGATGCTGCCGGCGTCGGTCAGTTGTACCGCGGCCAATGACGCACCGCCGTCCGAGAAATGAACGTGCGCATCATTGAAACCCGGCAGCAGCCGGCCGCCCTTGGCGTCCACCACGCGCGTGCCGGGACCGCGCCAGGACATCACGGCGGCGTCCGGGCCCACGGCCGCGATTCGCCCCTGGAGCACCGCCACGGCGTCGGCCTGCGGCTGCGCGGGGTTCACCGTCCAAATGTGCGCGTTGCGAACGATGAGGTCGGCCGCGGGGTGCGAATCACCAGAGGCGGCGGCCGCAGTCGCGGCGCCCAGCGCCGCAATCAATATGCAGGATCTGAAACTACAGAACATTCGGCACGCCGTTTTTTATTTGCGCCCAATCAAGATCGCGGCGGATTCTATTTTGCTGATCGAGGTGCAGCTTGCCGGTCACGCCGGCGATCTCGCTGGCGGCGGCGGGGGCATTGGAGCGCAATCCCGGCACCAGTCGATAGGCATCGAATCCAAAAGCGTACAGCTCGTCATGGCGCGCGGTGCGACCCGGCCAGGCTGTGCGCACGCTGTCGCGGATCTGCGCGGTTACGGGATCGTAGGAGATCATCCAGGGCATATCGGGAAACACCATGCCTTCGATATCCGAGTTCGCGCCCGGATTGGGTTCGAAGCTGGCCGATGTGGCATACACCGGCACGTCGCCCGCGAAGTGGAATTTCAACTGCGGCATGATCAGCCGCGCGGCGCCCGGTGTGCCGACGATGAACACGAATGTGGCGTCGGTGCGGTGCGTGGAGGGCTCGCCCTTGACGGCCTTGATTTGCAGGACCTGCTTGATGATGTCGGAAAAGTCGGGTTGGGAGGGTTCGTAGCGCTGACTGTCGAGCACGGTGCCGCCGAGAGTTTTCAATTCATCGGCGAATGCCGCGTTGACTCGATTGCCCAATTCACCGCCGGGCACGATGGTGACGCCGGCGAGCCTGCCGTCCGCCACGACGCGGCGCGCGACCATGCGCGCTTCATCTTCCGGCAGCAGCGCGAACTGGAAAAAATTCTTCGGCGCACTCACCGTGTCGCCGAGGAAATTCAGCGCGAGTACCGGCGTGCGGCCCGAGCTCAAGGGGGCAACGGCAGCCACATCTTCCTTGGTGAGCGGCCCCACCACGAAACCCGCGCCATCGGAAATGGCGCGGTTGTAGGCGCTGCCGACCGACTCGGCTGCTACGTCGTAGACCTTCAGGCGCGGCCGCGACGCGGAGTTCTGCTGAAGATAGGCGGCGATGAAACCATCTCGCACCGACACGCCGAAGGCTTCACTGCGTCCGGACAGCGGCAGCAGCAGCGCAATCTGATTGGGATATTCGGTGGCCACCGCAATTTGCGTCTGCGCCACGGAGAGCACGCTGGCGTTGGCGGGATGCTGCGGATACTGCCGTTTCCAATTGTCGAGTGCGGCAGCTGCGCGCACGGGGTTGCGTTCGATTTCCACCGCGACCGGTCCCAACTCGAGCCAACCGACCACGATGGGATCGGTTTTCGGCGGCGCTTTCATCGGCGCGCCGCGCTCGGCGGCGGTTCGAACCCGGCTGAGAAGCTCCTCGCGATTCGCGTTCAGCGCCGCAGGCTCTGTGATCGAGCGTTCGCGTTCTACGAGAGCGCGTGTGCCCTCGACGGGATGGCCGGTTAGAAAGGCACTGCGGCCGCGTATCCAGTAATAGTTTTGCGCCTGCTCGGGCGCTGTCGGCACGGGAATCTGATCGAGTTCGCGAATGGCGCGCGTCGGATCATTTTCCGCATAGGCGATTTCCGCGGCGACCAATGCTCGCGGAACCGCGAGCTTGGTGCGCGCCTCGGGCGAAACTTGCGCCAGCGCTTGCTTGGCCGCCGGAATATTGGCGGCGGCCACCCACTGCTCGGCGCTCAACAATTCATAGTTGTCGCGGTCGGCGGGCAATTGCACCGCCAGGTCGGCATAGGCTCGCGCAGCCTCCGCGTGCTTGCCGTCGCGCGCCAGGCGTGCGGCATGCTCTTGCTTGT
>DATHFB010000135.1:0-13755 GCA_035318305.1 Steroidobacteraceae bacterium
GGCGCGATCACCGTTGCGCTGGAAAGTACCGGCACGACGCACGCCGCCACACCGTATCCGACGCGGACCGACAGCCTTACCGCCGGTGAGTGGAACCGTGTTGCCGCAGCGAACAACCGGGTCGAGTTCTCCGCGGAGTCCAGCACTCCTTAAAAAGCGACTCTGACGAAAATCTCCGGACCGCTCGAATTGAAGTTGAAAAATCCCGCCTGCCTGGCCTGCGCCGAGGTCAGGCGTGCCCGCAAGGAGGAGTAGCCGACCGCGAAGGCGATGTTGGGACGCAGGCGGTACACACCATCCACTTCGTAAATGCCGAGAGAACCATCGAGGTCGTTGATGCGTACTCTGAGGTACTGGGCGCGGGCGTCGAAATAAAATCTCTTGCTCACCACGTAAGTCGCGTCGAGTCCCAGCGTCGGAACAGGACCGGCTTGATCTTCGGTCTGATTCACATGCCGCGCCTGCGTCTGCACGCGCGCGCGCGCCGAGATGTCGGTGTCGTGGATGCCGATCGTGGCCGCCACTTCGAATCGATCGCGGTGCAGAAAGGAGTATTCGTAAGTGATGCCGAAGGTGCGTATCGACAGGTCGGAGTTCAGCGGGTCGCCGGGTTGCAGAATCACGTCGCGAAACACGATGGGCTGGGTTACGTCGAGCCGGCCGGTGCGATCCAGCGAAAAATAATCGAATCGCAGGCGATGCCGTTCGCCGACGCGCACCATGGCTTCGATCTTCGCTTCGTAGTCGGATTTATCCAATCCAAATTGGTCTTCCGCGTTGATCGGCGTGCCGGGAACCCCCGCGGAGCTGTCGACCTGAAATTCGGTTTTGTTCGAGAGGCGCACCGCCCCCAGCGATAGGCGCACACGCTCCTCGGTCGGGCTCAAGTAGTCCTCCGCGTGCGTCAGCGTTGCAAACAACGCCAGCACGATCAGCCCCGCGGCATTCCTCTTCATATCGGTCTCCTCAAAATCAACAGATCAGTTTGGGCTTTGCGTGAGGCAGCCGGTAGGGAGGGGCTGATGCGCTGCATCACATGGTCTGCGGCCGCCCGCCACCCGGTCAGTTTGCCGCCATAGATGCTCAAGACGCGCGGGCGTGCGTCTCGATCCGTGGTGAATATGGTCTCGCGCGACCGGTCGAAGGCCGCCTGCGTGGCTGCGGGCAGGACACGAAGTCCGGCAAAGCGCTCCGTGATGTCGCTGCGTGTCAGGGCGCTCAAGGCCGGAAAATAATGGCGTACGACCGCCAGCAAGTATTCCTCTTCCTCCGGCAGCGGATGCACCTGGTCCGGATCGCCGTGATACGGAGTCTCCGTGGTGCCGATCAAGGTGGCGCCGGCCCATGGCATGACGAACACGGCGCGTCCATCGCTCGGGCTTTCGACGTAGTAAATGCCCGCGGTCACAGGATGGGGAATCACGATGTGCGTACCTTGAACCAAATCCACGTCGGGAACGGGAATGGCAGGATCGACGGCGCGCGCGACTTGGGCCGCCCAAGGCCCTGCGGCATTGACGAGCACCCGGGTTTTAACCTCGACGCTCGAACTCGACGCGGTGTATTTCACATTCACGCCATCTTCACTCAATTCGGCGCGCATGAATTTCGCCGGCATCGCGATCTCGGCACCCAACCCCAGTGCGGATTTCACCACTGCACGCGTCAGCAGGGCATCGTTGGTTTGCGCATCGTGGTAACGGATCACGGCATCGAGGTCCGAACTCTTCAAGCCGTCGAGCGCGGGCCACTGCGCCTTAGGAACGCTGCCGAAGCGGCTGGCAGCATCGAACCCGCCGAGCAGCGCGTAAATCCACAGTCCGATCTTCAGCTGCCAGGGCCGGCGGCGGGTGTCGCGGTACACCGGAATGAAAAAAGGTTTCAGTTCGACCAGTTCCGCGGCGATGCGCAGATGAATGGCGCGCTCGCGCAGGCTTTCGCGAACCAGCGCGAATTGTCCCGATTCCAAGTAGCGCAGTCCGCCGTGAATCAGCTTGCTGGAGCGGCTCGATGTGCCGCTCGCCAAGGCCTGCCGTTCGATGAGCAGGGCCTTATGGCCCGCCGCCGCCGCCGCTTGAAGGACGCCGGCCCCATGAATGCCGCCGCCGATGATGACCACATCGTATTCTTTCATTGATTTTGAAGTTGAGGACTTCGCGCTAGGATGCGTGATTACGCTTCAACACACCAACTTTGCATGTCTGTCGCCATTCGCGAACAGCGCGCGGATCGTCAGTCGGCGCTGGATTTGGTGTCGCGCTTTTCCTCGAATCGCATCACCGGGACATCCGACGTGACTTCGATTTCCCCATCGACAATCGCGCCCTTCGCGATCGCTACGGTGCGCGCGCTGACCTTGCCGCGGATGACGGCCGTGTAGCCGATTTCCAGCCTATCCCTGACGGTCAGGCCGCCCAAGACGGTGCCGGCGATGATCGCTTGTTGCGCGCGAACGTGGCCGTGCCAGCTGCCGGAGGCCGATAGGTTCAGCGCCCCTTCCAACTCACCATCGCCATGAACTTCGCCGGAAACCACGAATTGACCCGTGCCGCGGATGTCGCCGACGAATACCGAATTGAGGCCGATGAAGGTCGGCGTAGCCGAGCTGCTGTCCAAAAATCGGCGTTTTTGTTCGGTCATGACCCCTTATTATCCTATCGGAGCACCCCATGATGTGACGAGCTTGGCGTCGCCGACGTAGAATGGCCCATCCTGCTAAAACCCGTCCAGAGTGTGAACATGGTCATCCACAAAGTGTTTTTGGTGCTGTCTTTGGGCGCCGTGCTCGCCACGGCCGGGTGCAGCCGCCAGCAGAGTGATTGGCAAAAAACTCGGACCGCGAACACCACCGATGCCTACGAGCTTTTCCTGAAGAAGTATCCGAGCGGCGAGTTCACGGCGCAGGCACAAGCCCGCGTCAAGGAACTGTACGAGGAACGGGATTGGCAAAAGGCGCGTGATACGGACACGCTCGAAGCCTATCAAGCATTCTTGAAGCAACACCCGGAAGGCAAGTGGACGGAAGAAGCGCGCATCCGCGTCGAGAACTTTACGCTGGCATCCGTGCCCTCCAATGCCGCTCCCGCGGGCGCGGAGACGACGCCGCCGAAGACAACTCCTCCGCCTGCCATGGCCATGAAACCCGCAGCCGCGCCGAAACCCGCCGCTGCGCCCAAAACGCCGGCCGCATCGAGCGCGCATGCAGCCCCGCCAAAATCGCATGGTTCCTATGGCATTCAGCTCGGCGCATTCAAGTCGGGTGCCGACGCGGCCAATCAACGCTGGGCGAAGCTGGAGAAGGAATATCCCAAGCTGCTCTCCGGGCTGTCGCCCAAAGTCTCGCCGAAGAAGGGCGCTTCGGGCACCCTGTATCGCTTGCAAGTCGCCTCGTTGAGCGAGTCGCGCGCGAACTCGATTTGCAAGGCTCTCAAAACCCACTCACAGGCCTGCGTGCTGCTGCATCCTTAGGCGAGAGTGGCGGCGTGCGTCAGCAGCCGACAATTCGCGTCACATCGCGTGCCTGGCCGTCGATACAACTCGCTGATTTTACAAAGATATTGTATTTGGCATGCGGCTTGCTTGATTCCTGTGGCATGGAATCGAAACTCATTGCGTTATTGGCTGCCGAGGGTAGCCGCGAGGCCACGCTGCTGGTTCGCCGCGGCGATGGCCAGTTTGCCCTCGCCAGAATCGATGCTCGCGTGGCCTCCGCTTCGCGGCTTGCCGCCCGCTATGCCTCCGCGCTGACTGCCCGCTCGCCGGAGGCCTTCGCCGCGAAGCGATGATTTCTCAAGTTTTTGGGTCACCCCCGAGGCGCCGCGGTTCAAGCTTCCCCCTCCCGCTCGCGGCGCCTTTTTTTTAAGTCAGAATCCCCAATTCGGCCAGCAGGAATGCGTATTCCATGGCGATCTCCTTGAAACGCTGGAAGCGCCCCGACTTTCCGCCATGGCCCGCCTCCATCTCCACATGCAGCAGTAAGCGATTTGCATCCGACTTCAGCGCGCGAAGTTTGGCCACCCACTTGGCCGGCTCGTAGTATTGAACCTGACTGTCCCACAGGCCGGTGGTGATGAGCATCGCCGGATAAGCCTTGCCGCTGACATTGTCGTACGGCGAATAGGACAACATGTAATCGTAGTATTCGCGATCCTCAGGGTCCCCCCACTCGTCATATTCGTTGGTGGTCAGCGGAATGCTCTCATCCTGCATCGTGGTGACCACATCCACGAACGGCACCTGCGCCACGATGCCGCGGTAATCACTCGCGCCCATGTTGGCAATCGCCCCCATCAGCAGCCCGCCGGCGCTGCCGCCCATCGCAAAGACCTTGTCCTTGGCGGCGTAGCCGCGCTCAACCAGGGCGTGCGTCACGTCCAAAAAATCGTTGAATGAATTTTTCTTATGCAGTTTCCGTCCGGCGTCATACCACGCGCGGCCCATTTCTTGGCCGCCGCGCACATGCGCGATCGCATACACGAAGCCGCGATCAAGAAGACTCAATCTGGACGATGAAAAACCAGGATCCATGGATATTCCATAGGCCCCGTAGCCGTATTGCAGCAGCGGCGCCGAACCGTTGCGCGCGAATCCCTTGCGGTACACCAGCGACACCGGAATTTCAGCGCCGTCGCGCGCGGGCGCCATGAAGAATTCGGTGGCGTAGTCTTTTGGGTCGAAGCTGCCCACCACCGGATCGCGCTTGAGCAGCACCTGTTCGCGCGTTCGGACGTCGTAGTCATAGAGCGTCGTCGGCGTGGTCAGCGAAGAATAAGCGTAGCGCACGATCTGGGTGTTCAATTCAGGATTGACGGATATCGACGTGCTGTAGGCAGCCTCGTCGCTGGCGATGAAGAATTCCGCTGCGCCGGTCAAAGGATGAATGCAGATCTTGCGCAGGCCGCCGCTGCGGACCGACACGGTGAGAAATTCATCGAAGACCTCGAAGTCCTCGATGTAGGTATCGTCGCGATGCGCCACGACGTCGATCCAATCGCTGCGGTTGTGGCCGCCGATCGGCGCCCTGCTCAAGCGAAAATTGCGGGCCTGCCAGTTGGACCTGACGATGAAGGCCTCGCCGAGATGTTCTATGTCGTACTCGTGATCCGGTTCGTGGGGCAGAAAAACTTCGAACTTCAACTGCGGGTCATCGGCGCGCGCGTAGCGCCACTCGGAGGACAGCGTGCTTTCCATGTGAATGAAGATGAACGCCTCCGATTTGGATTTGGACACCCCGGTATAGAAGCTTCTATCAGTCTGCTCGAACACCAATTGATCTTGCTTGGGATCTTCTCCCAGCACATGTTTCTTGATGTAGAGACCGAGCAGCGTCTCCGGATCCTTCTCGACGTAAAGCAGGGTCTTATTGTCGTTGGCCCACGCCAAATCGGCTTCAACGTCGGTAATGGCGATGGGCAGAATCTCTCCCGTCCCAAGATTCTTGAAACGCAGCGTCAATTGGCGCCTGCCCACCGTGTCCTCGCAGTACGCCAGCCACCCGGAATCGGGTGAGATTTCCAGGGCCTCGACGCGGTAGTACCCATGCCCGACGGCGTGGAGGTTGGCGTCCAACATGATCTCTTCGGGCGCCTCGAGCGACATATTGCGCCGCACAAATATCGGGTGCTCCTTGCCGGGCTCGAAGCGCGTGCTGTACCAATAGCCGTTCTTCCGGTACGGCACGGTCGAATCGTCTTGCTTGAGGCGCGCGTAGATTTCCGCGTACAGCGCATTTTCGAGCGGTTTCGAGCCCGCCATGCTGCGCTCGCGAAACGCATTTTCCGCTTTCAGGTAGGCCAGCACCTCCGGATTGGCGCGCTCATCGTCGCGCAGCCAGTAGTAGGGATCGGTCCGAACGCCGTGGGACGAGATCAGGCAATGAGGCTTTACGGCGGCAACAGGGGCTTTAGGGTCCGATTCGTTCATCTTATGGGTTGTCCTGGTACGAAGCGCGAGTATAGTCAAGGAGACTCAAGGCGTCCGATCGCGGCAAACGGGGGATTAATCATGCAAACCGTGAGTCAGTTGCTTCAGGTGAAGGGGACCCAAATTTTCTCCGTGGCGCCGAGCGATTCCGTATTGCGGGCGATCGAAATGATGGCGACCCGGCATGTGGGCGCGCTTCTGGTGATGACCGAGGGCGCGCTGCTCGGAATCATTTCGGAGCGGGACTATGCGCGAAAAGTCATCCTGAAAAATCGCTCATCGCACGACACCCCGGTCAGCGACATCATGAGTTCGCCGGCGGTCAGCGTCACCCCCGAGGACACGGTGCATCATTGCATGCAGCTCATGACCGAGGGGCGTTTCAGGCACTTGCCGGTGGTCAAGTCCGGCCGCGTCCTCGGCATCCTGTCAATCGGTGATTTGGTCAAAGCCGTCATCCAAGAGCAAACCCAGCACATCGAGCAGCTGGAACGCTATATCGCCGGCTAGGTGCGTCCCTTGCCAATGAGGGCGGCATCCATATAAGGTAAACCCTACACAGGCGCGCTTCACGGCGATTGCCCAACCTAGTGCTTGAATTTTTTAAGCGCCTAGAACCGATTTAAGTTCTTGTTTTAACAGCTCCTGCGCACGATCGGCAGGGCTTGCTTCAGCATGGGCGCGTTATATGGCGTTTGAAAACATGGCCGCTTTTGGGACCAGCCTCGACGGCGCGGATCCGCGCGCGGCAGATTGGGGCCTGTGCAAGGCTGCGTACGAAAAGGATTCCTGCGGCTTCGGGTTGATCGCCAGCCTCGATGATCGTGCCAGTCATTGGGTATTGCAGACTGCGATCAGCTCCCTGAATCGGCTCACGCACCGGGGCGCCATAGCCGCCGACGGCAAGACGGGCGATGGCTGCGGCCTGTTGATCAAGCAGCCAACCGCATTCTTGAGGGCGGTGGCGGCCGAGGCCGGGCTCACGTTGGCGCCGATGTTCGCCGCGGGCTTGGTGTTTCTGAATCGCGATGCCGCCAAAGCCGCCGACGCGCGCAAGATTCTCACCGAGCAGTTGCAACTGGAAAAGCTGCAAGTGGCGGGATTTCGTGCGCTGCCCACCGACCCCTCAGCCTGCGGATCGGAAGCGCTCAAGACACTGCCCGCCATCGAACAGGTGTTCGTCAATGCGGGCGGCGACATCGACGAAGCCGGCTTCAACCGCAAATTATTTTTGGCGCGCAGACGCTGTGAAAAAAAACTGCAGACGCAGGATCCGGTTTTCTATGTCCCGTCGCTGTCGGCGAGCACCATTGTCTACAAGGGCATGGTCATGCCGCAATTTCTGGTGCAATTCTATCCGGACCTGAAGGACCCGCGGCTGGAGTCCTCGGTGGTGGTTTTCCATCAGCGCTTCTCCACCAACACCCTGCCGCAGTGGCGCCTCGCGCACCCCTACCGCTACTTGGCTCACAACGGCGAAATCAACACGGTCCAGGGCAACCGCAGCTGGGCAGTCGCCCGCGGCCCGCTGTTCCGATCGCCGGTACTGCCGGACCTGAGCGATATTTTGCCGCTGGTGTCCCTGACGGGCTCCGATTCGCAGTCGCTGGACAACATGCTGGAAGTGCTGCTCGTCGGCGGCTTGGACCCCATGCATGCCATGCGCATGCTGATACCGCCGGCATGGCAATCGGTGGACATGATCGATCCGGACTTAAAGGCATTCTACGAGTACTACGCCACGCACATGGAACCGTGGGACGGCCCGGCCGGGATCGTGCTCACCGACGGCCGCTATGCATGCTGCACGCTCGATCGCAACGGTCTGCGCCCGGCACGCTGGGTCATCACCAAGAACCGGCACATCACCATCGCCTCGGAAGCGGGCGTGTGGGACTACCCGCCGGAGGAGGTGGTCGACAAGGGCAAGCTCGGACCCGGCGAGATGCTGGCGCTCGATTTGCAAACCGCCGAACTCATGAACACCCGGCGCGTCGATGATCTCTTGAAGAGCCGCCATCCCTACAAGGCGTGGCTGAAGAAGGGTGTTCGCTACCTGCAAACCGACCTCATCGATCCGCGCCTCGCCGCGGAGCCTTTCGACCGCGAGACCCTCGCGCAGTATCAGAAGATGTTCAACGTCTCGGCGGAAGAGCGCGATGAAATCATCCGCGTGCTGGCGGAAGACGAAAGCGAAGCGGTCGGCTCGATGGGCGACGACACGCCGATGCCCGTGCTGTCGAAGAAGGTGCGCTCGCTGTACGACTATTTTCGCCAGCAATTCGCCCAGGTCACCAATCCACCGATCGACAGCTTGCGCGAAAGCATCGTGATGTCGCTGCAGACGCAGATCGGTCCGGAAGCGAATATCTTCGTGCCGGCGCCGCAACATGCCGAGCAAATCGTCTTGAGCTCGCCGATTCTTTCGCAGCGCAAGCTGCGGCAGATTGTCGCGCTGGCCGAGTCCGGCGTGCCGAATGAATTCATCGACCTGCAATACGATGAACATCTCGATTTGAAAGCAGCGCTGTTGCGCGTTTGCGATCAAGCAGAAGCGGCGGTGCGGCAGGGCAAGCTGGTGTTGCTTTTGTCGGACCGCTACCTGGTCAAGGCGAAGCTGCCCATCCACGCGTTGCTGGCCACCGGCGCCGTGCATCACCGCCTGGTCGCGACGGGATTGCGTTGCAAGTGCAACATCCTGGTGGAAACCGGAACCGCGCGCGACGCCCATCATTTCGCCTGCCTGATCGGCTACGGTGCAACCGCCGTGTATCCGTATCTGGCCTACCAGACTCTGTTCGACCTGATGCGCCAAGGCGTGCTCAAAATGGAAGCCAGCGCACGCCAGGAACTCGGCCGCAGCTACCGGCGCGGCATTCGCAAGGGCTTGTTGAAAATCATGTCCAAGATGGGGATCTGCACCGTCGCCGGCTATCGCAGCGCGCAGCTGTTCGAGATCGTGGGCTTGGGCGATGAAGTCGTGGAACTGTGTTTCGAGGGCACCGACAGCCGCATTCAAGGCGCCGACTTCGGCGATCTGAAGACAGATTCAGAATACTTGGCGAGGCGCGCCTGGGACAAGACTGAACCTGTGGAACAGGGCGGCCTGCTCAAGTACATGCACGACGGCGAATACCACATGTACAACCCGGATGTGGTTGCGACCCTGCAATCGGCCGTCATGACGGGCGACTACGGGCAATACCAAGAGTTCGCCAGCCTGGTCAACAATCGGCCGGTGTCCTGCATCCGTGATTTATTGAATTTGAAAGCCGGCGCCGCGCCCATCCCGATCGAAGAGGTCGAACCCATTTCGGCCATTCTCGCGCGCTTCGACGGCGCCGGCATGTCCTTGGGAGCCTTGTCGCCGGAAGCTCACGAGGCTCTGGCGATCGCCATGAACGCCCTCGGCGGCCGCTCGAATTCCGGTGAGGGAGGCGAAGATCCGGTGCGCTACGGCACGGAAAAAAATTCCAAGATCAAGCAGGTGGCGTCCGGCCGCTTTGGGGTGACGCCGGAATATCTGATCAATGCCGAGGTACTGCAGATCAAGATCGCGCAGGGCGCGAAGCCCGGTGAAGGCGGACAGCTTCCCGGCCACAAGGTCAACGACATGATTGCGCGCCTGAGATTCGCGCGCCCCGGCGTCGGGTTGATCTCGCCGCCGCCGCATCATGACATTTATTCCATCGAAGATTTGGCGCAGCTGATCTTCGATTTGAAGCAGGTCAACCCCAAGGCCCTGGTATCGGTGAAATTGGTGGCGGAACCGGGCGTGGGCACGGTGGCGGCGGGAGTCGCCAAGGCGTACGCGGATCTGATCACGGTCAGCGGCTACGACGGCGGCACCGGAGCCAGTCCTTTGTCTTCGATCAAGTACGCGGGCACACCCTGGGAGTTGGGGCTGGCCGAAACCCATCAGACGTTGCGCGCCAACGAGCTGCGCCATCGGGTCCGTCTGCAGACCGATGGCGGCTTGAAGACCGGTCTCGATGTGATCAAGGCGGCGTTGATCGGTGCGGAGAGCTTCGGATTCGGTACTGCGCCGATGGTGGCCTTGGGCTGCAAGTACTTGAGGATCTGCCACTTGAACAATTGCGCCACGGGCATCGCCACGCAGCACAACGTGCTGCGCAGCAAGTACTTCGTCGGCTTGCCGGAGATGGTGATCAACTACTTCAAGTTCGTGGCGCGCGAATGCCGCGAAATCATGGCATCGATGGGCGTGCGGACCCTGGCCGAGTTGATCGGGCACACCGAATTGCTGCAGATTTCGCCCGGCGAGACCTCGAAGCAGCGCAAGCTGGACCTAAAGCCGGTTCTGGCCAATGCCGCGCTGGTGTCCGACAAGCCGCAATACTGCATCGATCCTCACAACCAGCCCTTTGATCGGGGCGCGCTCGCCGAACAAATGTTGGCCGACATGCGCGCGGCCATCGACGCCAAGTCCGGCGGCAAATTTTCCTATCCGGTCAACAATTTCAACCGCTCGATCGGCGCGCGAGTTTCCGGCGAGATCGCCAGACGCTGGGGAAATGCCGGCATGAGTGCGGCGCCCTTGATCGTGAACTTGCAGGGCTCCGCGGGGCAGAGCTTCGGCGTGTGGAATGCGGGCGGCCTGCACTTGAATCTCGAGGGCGAGGCCAATGACTACGTGGGCAAGGGCATGGCGGGCGGCAAAATCATTCTCAAGCCGCATGCCCGCTCGATCTTTGTCGCGCGCGACACGGTGATCATGGGCAATACCTGTCTCTATGGCGCCACCGGCGGAGAGTTGTACGCCGCCGGCCGCGCCGGCGAACGATTTGCCGTGCGCAATTCCGGCGCGCTCGCCGTGGTGGAGGGCACCGGGGATCATTGCTGCGAATACATGACCGGCGGCGTGGTGTGCGTTCTCGGAACCACGGGCGTAAATTTCGGCGCCGGCTTCACCGGCGGATTTGCCTATGTGCTCGACATGGAACGCGACTTCGTCGACCGCTACAACCACGATTTGATCGACATCCACCGCGTGTCGCCCGAAGGCATGGGCACGCATGTCCAGCATCTGCGGGGACTCATCGAGCAGCATACGGAAGCCACGGGCAGCGCCTGGGGTGCGCAATTGCTCAACGATTTCCGGACCTACATCGGCCGATTCTGGGTCGTCAAACCCAAGGCCTCCGCGATCGACTCGCTGTTGGAAAACCTGCGCCGCGCCGCTTAAACAGCCGCCGCGAACCGCCATGGCCGACAAGCATCTGCAATTTCTCGACATTCCGCGCAAGGATCCGGACAAGCTCGGCGTGGAGGTGCGCACCAAGCAATTCCGCGAGATCTATTCACAATACAGCGCCGAAGCCGCGGCCCAGCAGGCGGGCCGCTGCATTTCCTGCGGCAATCCTTTTTGCGAGTGGAAATGCCCGGTCCACAATTACATTCCGAATTGGCTGGCGCTGATCAATGACGGCAAGCTGTTCGAAGCGGCCGAGCTGTCGCATCGGACAAATTCGCTGCCGGAAATGTGCGGACGCATTTGTCCGCAAGACCGGTTGTGCGAGGGTGCCTGCACGCTGAACGACGGTTTGGGTGCCGTCAGCATCGGCGCCATCGAAAAATACATCACCGACGAGGCCTTCCGCCTGGGTTGGAAGCCGGACATGTCGAATGTCGTGCGCACCGCGAAGCGCGTCGCGATCGTGGGCGCGGGGCCGGCCGGGTTGGCGTGCGCCGATGTTCTGGTGCGCAACGGCGTCAAGCCGGTGGTCTTCGATCGTTATGCCAAGATCGGCGGATTGCTGACCTTTGGGATACCGCCGTTCAAACTTGAAAAAGAGGTGGTCGAGAAGCGCCGCGAAATCATGGAAGACATGGGCGTGGAATTTAGATTGAATGTGGAAGTGGGCCGCGACATTGCCTTCGAGCGGCTCGCCGGCGAATTCGATGCGGTGTTTCTCGGCATGGGCACCTACAACTATGTCAAAGGCGGCTTTGACGGCGAAGATCTGCCGGGCGTGCACGAGGCCTTGCCGTATCTCATTTCCAACATCAATCGTGAATTGGGGCTGGAACGCGACGGCGCCGATTTTGTGGACATGAAAGGCAAGCACGTCGTGGTGCTCGGCGGCGGCGATACCGGCATGGATTGCAATCGAACTGCGATACGCCAAGGGGCTGCCAGCGTTTCTTGCACCTACCGGCGCGATGAAGCCAACATGCCGGGATCGCGGCGAGACTATAGAAACAGCAAGGAGGAGGGCGTCACCTTCCTTTTCAACCGCCAACCGATCGAAATCGTCGGCGTGGATCGCGTGCAAGGCGTGAAGCTGGTCGAAACCCGATTGGGACCGCCGGGTCCGCGCGGCCGCCGCGTGCCGGAAGTGGTCCCCGGAACGGAAGAAACCATTGCCGCCGATGCGGTGATCATTGCTTTCGGCTTTCTGCCGAGTCCCGCCGACTGGTTTGAATCGCATAAAATCGACCTGCACGGCAATGGCCGGGTGCGCGTTTCCGGCGCGCCGCAATCCCGATTCCAAACCACCAACCCGAAAATTTTTGCCGGCGGCGATATGGTGCGCGGCTCGGATTTGGTGGTGACCGCGGTATTCGAAGGCCGCGAAGCGGCCCAGGGCATCTTGCGGCACTTGGGATTGCGAAAAGAAGCCAATTAGCCGCTGTGTCCGCACAAATGACACGCGGCGGACCGTAGAACTGCGGCCCCATATCGAGGTCCGAAAACGGCGAGTATTGGCGGCCGAGAGGGGCTAGTCTAGCGCCATGGAACTCGACGCTGATGCTTGTTTTCGCGCGGTAAGGGCTCGCGATCGCCGGTTTGACGGCCGGTTTTTTGTGGGAATCACCTCGACGCACATCTATTGCCGGCCGATATGCACGGCGAGGCCGGCGAATCGTCAGAATATGCGCTTTTATTCGAATGCGGCAGCGGCGGAAGGCGCCGGTTTCAGGCCCTGTCTGCGTTGCCGGCCGGAACGTGCTCCCGGATTGGCCCCGGTCGATGCCGTCAGCCGATTGGTCGGAGCGGCCATGGCCGGCATCGAAGAACATGCTCTGTCGAGCGCCCGCGTGGGAGATCTGGCGGCTTCTTTGGGCGTCAGCGATCGTCATTTGCGCCGGGTGACCGAAGCTGAGCTCGGCGTGTCGCCCATCGAGCTGGCACAGACCCAGCGGCTGCTGTTGGCCAAGCGATTGCTGCGCGAAACTTCGCTCAGTCAGACTGACATCGCCTTTGCCAGCGGCTTCGGCAGCGTGCGGCGCTTCAACGCCTTGTTCAAATCTCGATATGGCTTGAGCCCGCGCGCGGTGCGCGGCAAGTCCATCGACACGGACACCTTGAGCGTTCAATTGGAATTCAGGCCGCCGCTGGCCTGGAATAGCCTGCTGGCTTATTTGCGGCTGCGCGCCATTCCGGGAGTCGAGATGGCCGATGCCACTCATTATCGACGCACCGTTGCGATCGGCGATGCCAAAGGCTGGATCGCAGTGTCGCTGCACAAAAGCGCCGACGCACTGAACTTGGAGATCTCACCGTCGTTGACTTCGGTCATCGGCGCCGTCATCGGCAGAGTCAAGCAGTTGTTCGATCTGGGGGCAGCTCCGGATTCGGTCAGGATGGTGCTGCGGCAGGATGACATTCTGGCCGCGACCGTGCGCCGCCTGCCGGGCTTGCGGGTTGCCGGTGCTTTCGACGGCTTTGAGCTGGCGGTGCGAACCGTGCTCGGACAACAAGTGTCGGTGAAAGGGGCCAGCACACTGGCGGGCCGCTGGGCCGCAGCCTTCGGCGAGCCCATCGCGACGCCCTATCCCGAACTCAATCGCTTGAGTCCCAGGGCCGAA